>DATGYO010000040.1:0-16553 GCA_035297905.1 Nocardioidaceae bacterium | reverse complement strand
CATCGAGGGCAAGGGGCCGCGTGTGCTCGCTCTGTGTCCTGAGCACAAACGGGACTACTACGACCCGTTCATGGAGCTCGTGGAGGACCTGGCTCAGGAGATGCCCGAGGAGGAGGCACCAAGGGGGACCTCCAAGAAGTCCCGCAAGGAGACGCCTCGGCAGGAGGAGCCCACTGCCGAGGACGAGACCCAGGATGACGAGTCGGCCGAGGAGGACGAGTCTGCCGAGGACGACGCTTCCGACCAGGAGGAGGCCTCGAGTGACGACCCCGATCAGATCGTCGCCGAGTCCCCTGCGATGACGGTCGTCCCCGACCAGCCGGACACCGCCCGGTGGGACTGCCCGATGGACGACTGTGAGAAGACCTACTCGGCCTCCGGTGGCAACCGGGCCGAGGACCTGAAGCGGTTGGGCAACCTGCACTTGTCGACGGCGCACCACCTCGACAAGGCCGCCCGGATCGAGCTGTTGTCTGCCTGATGCCCGAGGGTGAACGGGAGGGCCGAGCCCGCTCATGACGGCAGCCCCCGCCCGGATGGGCGGGGGCTGCTCGTGCATGTGCTGGGTTCAGCAGCCGTCACTCGCCGGCGACCGCCTGCTTGAACGCGGTCGCAGCCTTGAAGCCGGGGGCGGTGGTCGCGGCGATCTGGATCGTCTCGCCGGTCTGCGGGTTTCGGCCTTCACGGGCGCTGCGCTCGCGGGCCTCGAAGGTGCCCAGGCCGGGGATCTGTACCTTCTGGCCGGACGCGACGCCGTTGGTGATGGTGTCCACGACGGCCTTGAGGGCGCGGTCGGCTTCGGCCTTGCTGATGTCAGCGGACTCGGCGATGGCCTGGACGAACTCGTCCTTCTTCATGGGTGCTCCTTGGTAGGTCGGGTCGGGTGTCGCTGGGGACGGCCCTGATGGCTTACGTCTACTCGCTCACTGAGCGTAGACCGCGAGTGTGTGCCCCGCTCAGCCGGTTCTCATTCGGTCGTTCGCGTTCGCCGAGCGTGCGCAAGCCAGTCGCCGCCGCGCTCGGTCACGTGTCGGTGTCCGCCGAGCTGGCCTCTCGACGGGACGCGGGAGTAGGGACCTGCTGCACATCTGGCGCGGGGCATGTGCGAGTTGCCTGCCGACTCTGGGCCGCCGCGTCGTCGAACACATCCATCGTCGTGCGGTAGGCGTCCGTCAGGGCTTTCAGCAACGGTCCCTGCCGATGCGTGTCGGAGATGATCTCGACGCCCCAGGGACCGGCGAATCCGATGCGCCGCAGGGTCTCGACGAAGCCCCGGACGTCGAACGTGCCTGCACCGCAGAGCACGCGGTGGTGGATGGTGTCCTGGAACAGGTCTGCCGACTGGGGTACGGGGGCGTCGTTGAGCTCGACGACGAAGACCTTGTCGCCCGGAACCTCGGCCAGGTCGGCCAGAGTGGAGGGGCCTCGCTCCAGGTGCCAGATGTCCACGACCAGACCGGCCGCAGGATGGTCCGCGGCGGCGACCAGGTCGGCGGCCACCCGGAAGTCGGTGATGTTGGCGAACGGGAGCGGCTCAAGCGCAACCCGGGTCCCCGCCTCGGCGGCCTCGACCGCGAGCTGGTGCAGCTCGGCCGCCCAGTGCTCCACATCGGTGAGCGGCGGGACGACGCCGTCGACCGCCCGAACGTCGGGTCCGATCTTGACGGTCCGCGCGCCGAGCGCCGCCGCTGCGTTCAGCAGGGAGGCGCGCACCTGGTCCGACGCGCGGCGGAGAGCGCCGGTCGTCCACCAGTCCTCGAGGAGCTCGACCTCGCGGTGCACCAGGCCGAGGTCGTCGCAGATCTGTCTTATCTGTGGCAGGCCGTGCGTCGCCAGCGCGGCGTCGAGGTCTCCGATCGTGAAGCCGATGCCGGTGAAGCCTGCGGCGGCGACTGCCTCGGCGCGGACACGGAGGTCCACAGGGCTCAGGTGATGCCCGTCGACCGGCATCGCGTCGCCGGCATGGGTCCAGCAGGTGGCCAGCAGCTCGGTGGGCATCGACGCGGCTCAGCCGTGCTCGGGACGTCTGCGGGCCGCGTGCTCGTCCAGGGCAGCCTCGAACCTCGAGCGGCTCGACCCCTCGGCGAGCGCCTGGTGGACGAGCTCGGCCTGCGTCTGGGGCGCGATGCCACCGATTGGCTGGTCACGGTCGAGGTTGGTCGGGAACGGGTAGCCCTCGGCGGCGGCGGCGACGACGTTGTCGAGGTAGCTGTCGGACGCGCCGGCGGCCTTCCTCTCCAGCAGCACCGGGTAGAGCGCCCGGCATATCGCGACCCGGTCGACGGTCTCCATGGCGCGACCGAACGGCGAGGAGACCTGGAGCAGGTTGGCCATCCGCCGCACGGTTGTGGAGTCGTTGGTGCCGGCGCCGTGGAACAGGGCGGGGTTGAAGAATGCGGCGTCACCCTTCTCCAGCGGCAGCTGGGTGTAGTGCTGCTGGAAGTACTCCGTGAACTCCGGCAGGTGGAAGGCCAGGTAACCCGGTTCGTACTGGTGCGAGTAGGGCAGGTAGAGCGTCGGCCCGGTCTCCACGGGCATGTCGCAGTGTGCAACCGCGCCCTGGAGGGTCAGCGCCGGGGAGAGCCGGTGGGCGTGGGCCGGGAAGCGGACGGCCGTCGCATCGTCCATGAAGCCGAGGTGGTAGTCGCGGTGCGCGGTCTGCGCCTGGCCACCGGGGTTGACCACGTTGACCTGCGAGGTGATCTGGTAGCCCGGGCCCAGCCAGGCTTCGCTGACCAGCGCGATCACGTCGTTGGCGTAGTAGTCGGCGAACACCTCGGGCTCGCTGGTGGCCAGCTTGTCCAAGGCGCCCCACACCCGGTCGTTCGCGCCGGGCTTGGCGAAGTGGTCACCACCGGCCGTACCGGCCGCCTTCTCGCCGGCGATCCGGGCGAGGAAGGCCTCGGTGGCCCGGTCCACGAGGGACAGTTCGGCAAAGGCGCGCTTGAACACCACGACGCCCGGACCGTCGGTCAGGGCGCGCATCAGCTCGGCCTGCACCGCGGGCCGCTCGGTGGTGCGGGCTGCGGCGCGCAGCTTGTCGCCGTAGATCAGCACGTTGCTGTCGACGGAGTCTGCGTAGGGGTAGTCCGCCAGGCGCGTCTGCTGCTCGACGACGGCGTTGAAGTCGTCGATGGAGCAGTCGGCCGCGGAGAGCCATCCGGTCGTGGGAGAAGCGGTGAGCGCGGACATGTGGTCGGTGACTTCCTTCTTCGGGGAGTGGAAACGACTTCAGCCTACGAGAACCCTGAGCGTCCGGGAACCTCAGCGAGCCATCAAGAACCCATCATTCATGTGAACTGCGCCGGGCGAGGTCGGAGCCCGATGGCGCGGTAGCAGTCGTCGATGAGCGACATATTGGCGACGGCGTCGTCGGCGTCGGTGCGGTACGGCGCCCCGATTCGGACGGCGTCGACGAAGGCGCGCAGCTGGCAGGTGTACGACGTGGCGCCGCCGCAGTGCTCGGTGCGGATCCCGGAGCGGTTGGCGACGACGATCCGGTCGTCGTACTTCTGGTACA
Organism: Nocardioidaceae bacterium; assembly: GCA_035297905.1. Taxonomy (GTDB): domain Bacteria; phylum Actinomycetota; class Actinomycetes; order Propionibacteriales; family Nocardioidaceae; genus Nocardioides_C. The sequence goes on along the minus strand of DATGYO010000040.1, from coordinate 13,033 downwards.
GGAAGTCGGGGATGTACGCCGTCCCGGCGGTGCCGACCACGCGCAGCGACATGTCCCAGTGGTCGCTGGTCATGCTGCAGCGGGCGAGACCCGTGGCGCCGGAGGGGAACGCGAGCTCCACGTCCGCCCACTCGTCCACGCCGGGGGGGCCGGCCCGCTCGGCGCCGGCGGCGTGGACGAGGGCGGGCTCGCCGCCGGCGAAGTCACCGAGGACGCGCTGCGCGTGCAACGCGTAGCAGCCGAGGTCCATCAACGCACCGCCGCCGAGCTCGAGCGACCACCGCGGGTCGCCGTCAGGCGGCGCGGTCATCAGCAGGGTGCTCTCGACCCGCATGAGGGTGCCCAGCTCGCCGTCGGCGAGCAGCGCCAGCAGCCGTCGCATCAGCGGGTGGTACAGGTAGTGGAACCCCTCGAACAGCACCAGAGGCGTGCCTCGCACCAGGTCTCGCACTGCGGCCGCCTGGGTGCTGTTGCTCGCGAACGGCTTCTCGGTCAGCACATGTTTCCCCGCGAGGAGTGCCGCCCTGTTCCATGGGGCGTGCAGGCTGTTCGCGAGGGGGTTGTAGATCGCCTCGACCTCGGGATCGGCAACGACGTCGGCGTAGGAGTCGTGCACCCGCTCGACGCCGTGGGTGCGGGCGAACCCCTCCGCGCGGCCCCGGTCACGCGCGGCGACCGCCACGAGTCGCGTGCCAGTGGCCGCCGCCGGGCCGACGATCGACAGCTCGCTGATCCGTGCCGCGCCCAGCACCCCGATGCGCAGTGGCTCCACTGCAGCGCCCCTCAGCGGGAGGCGCCGGCGTGTGCCGGCGTCGCCGTCAGGAGGCTGCGGACGTAGTCGGCACTCGTGCGGACGTCCACCACGGGCCCCTCACCACGGGGCTCCTCGGTGAGGATCGTGTCCTGCTCGAGGGTGTACCAGCCGGTGTACCCGTCGCCTTGCAGCGTGCTCACGATGGACTCGACGTCGACGTCGCCGGCACCCAGCGGCCGGTACAGCCCCCCGACCACGCCCTCGGTGTAGCTGAGCCGTCCGGACCGGACCTTGTCGGCGACCTGGCGGTTGACATCCTTGAGGTGGGTGTGGGCGATCCGCTCCGGGGCCTGGCGGGTGAGGTCCGCCGGGTCGGTGCCGCCGATCAGCAGGTGCCCGGTGTCCAGACACAGCGAGATGGAGGACCCGGTGAGCACACGCTGCACCTCCTCGCCGTTCTCGACCATGGTGCCGACGTGGGGGTGCAGCACCGCGCGCACGCCGTGCTCGGCGGCCCGGTCCCCGATCCGGTCCAGGTTGCGCAGCAGCAGGCGCCAGCCGTCCTCGTCGAGGGCAGGGCGGCTGTCATAGCCGTCGAGCCCCGACGTGGCAGAGAGCACCAGGACGTCGGCGCCGGTCGCCTGGTACTGCTCCAGGACTCGGTCGATCGTCGGCAGTGGGTCGTGGCCGTGGCGGTGCATCACCACGGGGGTGAAGCCGCCGACAGCGGTGAGGTGGTGGGCCGCGAGGACGCCGGCCATCTGGTCGGGGTCGGCCGGCAGGAAGCCCTCCGGTCCGAGCTCGGTGGCGGCGAGCCCGACGTCACGCATCTCGGAGAGCACCCGGCTCGGCGGGAGCTGGTGGCCCCAGTTCGGGACCTCGCAGACCCCCCACGAGATCGGCGCTCCGGCGATGCGGGACTGCCCCGCAGGGGTGGGGTCGGCCTGGGTGGGCGTGGTTGAGCTGGTGGTCATGACTGGACCTCGGCGATCTGCACCGGGCGGTGCTGGTTGAGGGAAACGGTGGCGGCTTCGGCGATCCACGCCACGGCGAGTGCGTCGTCGACGGTGCACGGTGAGGTACGCCGCCCGGCGACGACCTCGGTGAATGCGGTGAGCTCGGCCCGGAACGCGTCGGCGAGCCGGTCCATGAAGAACGTCCAGGGCTCCCCGGTGGGCCAGCTGCTGCCGGGTTCGAGGTTGCGTAGCGGCGTGCTGTCGCTCCACCCGGCTGCGACGCTGTCCGCGGTGCCGTGCAGCTCGAGGCGGACGTCGTGACCGCGCGGGTTGTAGCGGGTGTTTGACACCACCGCGGTCGCGCCGTCGTCGAAGGTGAGCAGGGTCTGCGCGGTGGCGACGTCGCCGAGCTCGGCGAAGAAGGCCTCCCCGCGGGCACTCCCGGTGGCGTAGACCTCGACGACCTCGCGGCCGGTGACCCAGCGCACTGTGTCGAAGTCGTGGACCGAGCAGTCGCGGAAGATCCCGCCCGAGGCGGCGATGTACTCGCGGGGTGCGGGTGCGGGGTCCAGCGTCGTCGACCGCACGGTGTGCACCCAGCCGAGCTCGCCGGCGGCCACCGCGTCGTGGGCGGCGAGGTAGGCGGCGTCGAAGCGGCGGGGATAGCCGATCTGGACGGGCACCCCGCTGTCGTTGACGTACCGGGCGATCGCGACCGCCTCGTCGAGGGCCCCGGACAGCGGCTTCTCGCAGAAGACCGGGATGCCGGCGTCGATGCCGGCGCGGATCAGCGCCGTGTGCGCGGCGGTCGCCGCAGCGATGACGATCCCGTCGACGCCGCTGGCGATCAGCGACTCCGGGGAGTCCGCGGCCTCGGCCCCGCACTTCTCGGCGACGGCGGCGGTGACCATGGGCACGGCATCGGTGACGACGAGCGAGTCGACGCCGTCGAGGTGGGACAGGGTGTCGGCGTGGAAGGCGCCGATCCGGCCGAGGCCGATCAGTCCGAGGCGCATGGCGAGCTCCTGTGGGTGAGGTGGTGCAGGAGGGAAGGTCGTTCAGTCACCGAGACCTCCGATGACGTTCTGGTCCCAGTCGATGACCGAGCCGGTGACGACCCCACTGCGGTCGGAGAGCAGGAACACGACGAAGTCGGCGATCTCGTCGACCTGACCGAGCTTGCCCATCGGCAGCGCGGCGGCCGCCCGTTCCTGCCAGTCCGCGTCGGCGCCGTGGGACCGGCGCTGGGTCAGGTCCTCGCCGTCCGTGGCCGACCAGCCGATGTTCAGCCCGTTGATCCGGATCCTGTCCCACCGGTGCGCGTGCGCCGCGTTGCGTGTGAGACCGGCCAGGCCGGCCTTCGCGGCGACATACGGAGCCAGGAAGGACTGGCCGCCGTGGGAGTCGATCGAGATGACGTTGACGATCGTGCCCGGTGCGCCGCGGGACACCATGTCGGCGACGGCCGCCTGCATCAGGAAGAACGGTGCCCTGAGGTTGACCGCGACGTGCTGGTCGAAGAGCTCCTCGGTGGTGTCCAGCAGGGTGCCTCGGGTGGTCAGGCCGGCGGAGTTGACCAGGGAGTCGATCCGTCCGTGCCGGGCCACCGTCGTCTTGACCGCGGCGAGGGCCTGGGCCACCTCGCTGACGTCGGCCTGTACGAAGCTGGCTTCGGCGCCGGCGGCGGTGAGCTCGGCGGCGACCTGCTCACCGCGATCGGCGTTGCGGCCGGAAAGGACCACCGTGGCGCCCTCGCGGGCAGCTGCCCGGGCGATCCCGGCACCGAGCCCCTGGGTCCCCCCGCTGACAAGCACGACCTGGCCGGTGAGAAGAGCTCTCATGACGCTCCTTCCTTCGGACCACAGCGTGACACGGCGACCGGTTCCGCGTCGTTCCAGCGCGGGTCGGCGACTGCGGCGGGGGTGCGCCCGGACAGGACGTCGACGACGCCGGTGGCGGCGGCGGTGAAGGTCGCCGCCGTCGCACGTGTGCTCAGCCCCATCAGGTGCGGGGTGAGGACGACGTCCGGGTGGTCGAACAGCGGGTGGTGCGGCGGCGGCTCGGGGTCGAACACGTCCAGCCCGATCCCGCCGATCCGGCCGGCCACCAGCGCCTCGTGGGCGGCGTCGTGGTCGATCAGGGCCCCGCGGCCGCAGTTGACCAGGATCACCCCGGGCCTGGCCTGGCCCAGCGTCTCCGCGTCGATGAGGTGGTGGGTGTCCGGGGTGAGCGGCACGTGCAGGCTGACCACGTCGCTGCGTGAGATCAGCTCGGCCAACGTGTCGCAGCGGAGGTCGGCAGGCGGCGGGGTGACGGGGTCGTGGGCGAGGACCCCCATGCCCAGGGCCCGGCCCAGCGTGGCGACCTGCTGGCCGATGCGGCCGAACCCGACCACGCCCAGGGTGGAGCCGGCGAGGTCCCCGACCGCGACCGAGCCGCGCTCCTGCCACCGTCCCGACCGGACCAGCTCGGTCAGCCGGCCGAAGCGTTTCACCAGGTGCATCGCCATCGCGACTGCACCCTCCGCGACGGCGGCGGCGCCGGCCCCCGGGGTGACCACGACGGCGATCCCGCGCGACGTGGTGGCCTCGAGGTTGACGCGCTCCACGCCGACACCGGTGCGGGCGACGACCCGCAACCGGGGAGCCCGGTCCAGGAACCCCGCGTCGACGGTGGCGTCGGCTCGGACGATCGCGCCCTCGGCCTCCCACAGGTCGGCGTCGGTCGGCTGCGCCGCGAAGCGGCACCGGCCCGCGAACACCTCGGCGACGAGGGTGGGATCGACTGCGCCGAGCCCGACCACCAGCGGCAACGGCTCAGGCATGTGCCGGGACCGGGAGTGCGTGACCGAAGGTTGCGCCGAGGATCTCAGGGACCTGGTGCCACTGACCGTCGACAGCCGACGCCGCGGCGGCCGCGATCACCTCGGCGTCGGCCAGGGCCTCCTCGATGGTCGAGTTGTGCTGCTCGCCACCGGTGACGGCGACGAGAAACTTCTTGGCCTCGATGACCTTGAGGTCGTCGTAGCCCATCGGGTTGCCGGGGCCGGGCTGGAAGTGGGCGTAGTCGCCCTGGGACTGGTTGCCCAGCACGGTGGTGTAGCCCTGGTCGGGGCCGGTCCTACCGACCGAGAGGCGCAGCTCGTTCATCCGCTCGAAGTTCCACGCCGCCGATCCTTCGGTGCCGTAGACCTCGAGCTCGAGGCCGCACTGCGGGCCCACGCTGACCCGCGAGGCCTCGAGCGTGCCCACGGCGCCTGCGCCCGCGGAGTGCTCGGCGAACCGGACCAGGGCCCCGGCGTAGTCGTCGTTCTCGACGTCACCTAGCTCGCCGCCCTCGATCACGGCGAAGTGGGTGCCGGACCCCATGGGCAGGACCGGGCGCTGCCGGTGCACCGTGGAGAGGAGCGCCGTGACGTCGGTGATCGGCCCCACGACGTACTGGACGAGGTCGACGACGTGGCTGAGCAGGTCGCCGAGCGCCCCGCTGCCGGCCAGGTCCTTCTTGAAACGCCACGACAGGGCGCCGTTCGGCTCCGAGGCGTAGCTGTTGAAGAAGACCGCACGCACGTTGGTGATCCGGCCGAGCTGGCCGTTGGCGACCACCTCACGGATCCGCTCCACCGCCGGTGCGTGGCGGTAGTTGTAGCCGATGGAGGTGGTCACCCCGGCCGCGCGTGCCGCGGCGGCGACGGCAGAGGTCTCGGCGGCGTCACGGCCGACCGGCTTCTCGATCCAGAAGGGCTTGCCGGCCTCTGCGGCCGCAACGCCGATCTCGCGGTGCAGCAGGTTCGGGGCGCAGATCGACACCACGTCGACGTCCGGGTCGGCGAGGACCGCCCGGTAGTCGGTGCTGCCCTTCGCGTAGCCGAGGACGTCCCGGGCGTAGGCGGCGCGGTCCGGGGCCGTGTCGGCGGCATGGACCAAGCGCGGGCGGATCCTGAGCTCCGGGTAGACCAGCGGGATGGCCTGGTAGGCGCGGCTGTGCAGCTTGCCCATCCAGCCCACGCTGATCAGGCCGATGCCCAGCTCGGTGCCCCCGTCGGCACTGACGTGTCCAACCATGGCGATGTCTGCTTTCTGTCGTGGGGACTGCGGGTTCAGAGGGTCGAGGGGTTCAGGGGGTGCGGGCTCGGCCGAGCTCGGCCCGGACGGTGGCGGCGAGCAGGGTGGAGTCGGAGCCGATGGCGAGGAACGACCAGCCCTGGGCGAGTCGAGCGGCGGCTGCGGCCCCGTCGGGGACGAGCATCCCGCAGGCCTTGCCGTGGTGGCGCGCCGCAGCCAGCACCGCGTCCAGCGCCTCGACGTACGCCGGCGCGTCGATGTCGCCGGGCACACCGAGGTCGTGGCTGAGGTCGCGTGGACCGACGAACAGCACGTCCACCCCGTCGAGGGCCGCGATGTCGTCCGCGGCGGCGACCGCGGCCGCAGACTCGACCTGCACCACGCCGAGCGTCTCGGCGTCGGCCCGGTCCAGCGCCGCGGGGTCGAGACCGAAGCGGCAGGCGCGGTTGTAGGTCGCGACGCCACGGTCGCCCGCAGGCGGGTAGCGCAGATGGGTCAGGGCCGCGCAGACCTCGGCAGCGCTGTCCAGCCGGGGCAGCATGATGCCGGCGGCTCCGCTGTCGAGGGCCCGTCCGATGCGGATCCGCTCGGCGGCCTCGACGCGTACGACGGTCGGGACGCCGTAGCTCCCCGCCGCGGGCACGACGTCACGGGCCTGCTCCTCGCCACCGGCGCCGTGCTCGAGGTCGAGCAGCACCCAGTCGACGCCCGAGGCGGCGCACACCTCGGCGCTGACGGGGCTGGCCATGCCGACGAAGGTGCCCAGCGAGGGCTGGCCGCTGCGGACGGCACCGGCCAGGGCGCCGCCGTCGAGCGGGGTCCGGACGGCGCTCACCCGAACCACCGCTGCGTCTCGCGACCGGACTCGTACTCGGCGCGGAGTGGTGGCACGGTGGCGACCTCGGACACCTCGGCCGGCGCGACGTCCCACCACACCCCGGCGCCGGGCAGGTCGGCGTGCGGAATGACGTCGACGACGATGACGACCGTGCCCTGGTGGTCGCGGGTCTCCTTCAGCGCGGTGTGCAGGTCGGTCGCGGTGACAGCGCGGACGGCGCGGGCGCCCAGCCCGGCGGCGACCTGCACCAGGTCGACCGACAGGTAGTCGCCGTCCAGACGGGCCGGCCGGCCGGCTGCCTCGGGGTCGACGAGCCGGAGCCCCGTCGAGCGATAGCGGAACTCGTTGCCGAACTCGCGACCGCTGCGGCCCATCTGCAGCCGGTGGATGACCTGATAGCCGTGGTTCTCCGGGATGACCAGGGTGATCGGGAGGCCCTCCTGGGCCGCAGTGACCAGCTCTGTCGGCGCCATCAGGAAGGTGCCGTCACCGAGGAAGGCCGTCACCCGTGCGTCCGGGTCCGGATGCGCCAGGCGCACCCCGATCGCGGCCGGGATCTCGTAGCCCATGCAGGAGAAGCCGAACTCGAGGTGGCAGGTGCGCCCACCGGTGGCGTCCCACACCTTCTGCAGGTCTCCGGGTGGTCCGCCGGCGGCGGCGATGACCACGTCGCCGGGGCGGGCGTGCTCCTGGAGCACGCCGATGACCTGCCCCTGCGTGAGGACAGCGTCGGTGGTGGTCACGACGTCGGAGCCGGCCGGCACGGCCGACTTGTCGAAGGGCTGGTCGGGATCGATGGTGACCGCTCGCTCGATGCTCCACGCGGCGGTGAGCTCTTCGGTCCGGGCCCGCCACGCGTCGGAGGGGCGTACGCCGGAGCACGCGTCAGCCAGCGCGGCCAGCGACCGCTTGGCGTCGCCGATGATGCCGACGGCGCCCAGCCGGTCCGCGTCGTGGACGTTGACATTGATGCTGGCGAAGCGGACGCCCGGGTCGGCGAAGATCGAGTGCGAGCCGGTGCTGAAGTCCGTCAGCCGCGACCCGACGGTGAGCACCAGGTCGGCCTCCCGGGCAAGGGCGTTGGTCGCCGGTGTGCCCTCCAGGCCGATACCGCCGACCTGCCACCACGCCGACTGCTGCACGGCGCCCTTGCCGGCGAAGGTCTCGGCGACGGGGGCCCCGACGGCTGCGGCGAGCCGCTCGAGCTCGGGGGTGGCCTCTGAGTTGATGACGCCCCCACCTGCGATGATCAGCGGTCTCTCGGCCCCGGCGAGGAGCGCCGCCACGGCCTCGACCTCGGCCTGGTCCGGCGCCGGCCGGCGGATCACCCAGTCACGATCGGCGAAGAGCGCGGCCGGGAAGTCGTACGCGTGGGACTGCACATCCTGGGGCAGCGAGAGCACGACCGCGCCGGTCGCGACGGGGTCCACGAGCGTGCGCATCGCCGCCGGAAGCGCGGTGAGCAGCTGCTCGGGCCGGGTGATCCGGTCGAAGAACCGGGCTACCGGCCGGAAGGTGTCGTTCACCGTGAGGTCGGCGCCGATCGGGTGCTGGAGCTGCTGGAGCACCGGTCCCTGGTGGCGGGTCGCGTAGGTGTCCCCGGGCAGCAGCAGCACCGGGAGCCGGTTCACCGTTGCCAGTGCCGCGCCGGTGACCATGTTGGTGGCCCCGGGTCCGATGGAGGCGGTGACCGCGAGGGTGGCGTGGCGGTGCTGGTGCTTGGCGAACGCGGTGGCGGCGTGGACCAGCGCCTGCTCGTTGCGGCCCTGGATGAACGGCATCTCCTCGGCGAGCTGGTCGAGCGCCTGCCCGAGGCCGGCGACGTTGCCGTGCCCGAAGATGCCGAGTGTGGCGGGGACAAGCCGGCGGCGTACCCCGTCGGCGACGGAGTGCTGGCAGGAGAGGTAGGTGATGACGGCCTGCGCGACGGTCAGTCGGACGGTGGGAGCAGCGTTCATCGTCAGGGCTCGATTCCGGGAGTGGCAGTGTGGGTGAGGAGCGGTCCCCGCGGTCGCGGGTGGGTCGGGCGGCGCACCGGCTACCACGGCCGGCCGTGCAGGATCACGGTCTTCTCGTCGGTCATCTCGGTGACGGCGGACCGCGGACCTTCCTTGCCGATGCCGCTGCCCTTCAGGCCGCCGTACGGCATCAGGTCGGCACGCCACAGCGGCGTCCAGTTGATGTGCACGACACCGGCGTCGATCTCGCGGATGGCGCGCACCGCACCCGCCACGTCGGAGGTGAACACCCCCGCTCCGAGGCCGTAGGCGGTGCCGTTGGCCTGGGCGATGGCGCCCTGCCAGTCGTCGGCGACGGAGACGGCCACCGCTGGGCCGAAGAGCTCGTCCTGGCTGAACGGCGACGCCGGGTCGACGTCCGCGACCACCGCCGGGGACATGACGGCGCCGTCGCGCTCTCCGCCGGTCAGCAGCCGGGCCCCTGCGCCGACCGCCGCCTGGATGGAACGCTCGACACGCTGCGCCTCGGCGGACGTGATGAGCGTGCCCATCCCGGTCTCGCTGGACCTCGGGTCGCCGGTCTGGATCTTGTCCACCCGTGTCACCAGGGCGTCGAGGAAGTCCGTGGCGATCGCGGGGTGCGTGATCACCCGCTGCACGGAGATGCAGACCTGTCCGGCGTTCACGTAGCCACCGATCGCGACCGCCGCCGCGGCAGCGTCGACGTCGGCGTCCGGCAGGACGACCACCGGGCAGGAGGCGCCGAGCTCCAGCGAGAGCTTCTTGACCCCGGCCAGCTGGGTGATCCGCTGCCCCACGCTGGTCGACCCCGTGAAGGAGACCTTCTTGACCCGGGAATCGCTGACGAGCGCGTCGCCGAGCTCGCCCCCGGCGCCGGTCAGCACCGACAGCACACCCTCGGGGAGGCCGGCGTCGACGAAGCAGGCGGCCAGGGCCAGTGCGGTCAGCGGGGTCGCCCGGGCCGGCTTCAGCACGACCGCGTTACCCGCGGCCAGCGCGGGGGCCAGCTTGTGCATCACCAGCAGCGCCGGGTAGTTGAACGGCGTGATCGCGACGACGACCCCGACCGGCTGCCGGACGGTGAACCCGATCTTGTCGAACCCGGTGCCGGGGTTGGCGTCCAGCGGGAGCGTGTCGCCGTACAGCTGGGTGCCCTCGAAGGCGGCGAGCCGGATCATCTCCCCGGACCGCGACGCCTCACCTCGGGCCTCGGTGATGCTCTTCCCGGACTCCGCGGAGATCGTCTGGGCGATGGCCTCGGCACGCTCGTCGGCCAGGGCCGCGGCCTGCAGGAGAATGCGCATCCGCTGGTGACCCGGGGTCCTGCGCCACACCTGGGCGCCGGACACGGCCGCCGTCAGCGCGGCGTCGACGTCGGCGGCCCCGGCCACCGGGACAGTCCCGACGACGGCACCGTCGAACGGCGAGGTCACCTCTTCGGTCCTGCCCGACTGGGCCTGGGCCAACCGGCCACCGATCATGAGCTGCACGTTGACCATCCCGTTCCACGTCGAGAGCACTGATGCTGGGACTGCTCGGCCGATCGGCTGGATCCGGCGAGCGAATAAGGCAAGCCTGCGGCCCGCTCCCGCCGCCGGTCAACGGTCTCGATGCCATCAAAAAAACCTCATCTAAAGCGGCCCTTGGGCGCGGATGAAGCGGGCGCGAGGCAAAGTCCGTCGTTGACGGCACGTCAGTGATCCCTCAGGATTGCCTCGTGGGACATCCGTATCCGATCCGCGAGATCGCCCGTCAGGCGGGTCTGAGCGAGGCCACCGTCGACCGGGTTCTCAACAACCGGCCTGGCGTGCGCGCCAGCACCGTGAGCAACGTGCACCAGGCCATCACCGACCTCGACCGCCAGCGCAGCCAGCTCCGGCTGAACGGCCGCACCTTCCTGGTCGACGTCGTCATGCAGACCCCGGACCGGTTCTCCTCGGCGATCAAGTCCGCACTCGAGGCCGAGCTCCCCTCACTACGGCCGGCGGTCATCCGCTCGCGGTTCGACTTCCGCGAGAAGGGCCGCCCTGCCGACATCGTGAAGGTCCTCGAGGACATCCGCCACCGCGGGTCCAAGGGCGTGATCCTCAAAGCCCCCGACGTCCCCGAGGTCGCCGAGGCCATCGCGAAGCTGGACCAGCACGGGATCCCGGTCGTCACCCTGGTCACGGACATCCCGCTGAGCAAGCGAGTCGCCTACGTCGGCATCGACAACCGGGCGGCCGGATCCACCGCGGCATACCTCATCGACCGGATCCTTGGCGAGGACCCGGGCGACGTGCTGATCGCCCTGAGCCGCAGCGTCTTCCGCGGCGAGGAGGAGCGCGAGATCGGGTTTCGGGCCACCATGCGCAGCCGATCCACGGCCCGCACGCTCGTCGAGCAGACCGACACCGACGGTCTCGACGCCGCGGTCAAGGAGTCGACCCGTCGCACCCTCGAACGTCACCCAGGCATCAGCGCGGTCTACTCGATCGGCGGCGGGAACCAGGCGATCCTCGAGGCGTTCGACGAGGCCGGACGCACCTGCCGGGTGTTCCTCGGCCACGACCTGGACCGGGACAACCTGCAGCTGCTCCGCGACGGGCGCCTGACCGCCGTGCTCCACCATGACCTCAGGTACGACATGCGTCTCGCCTGCCACGTGATCATGCAGGCGCAGGGAGCCATCGACGGTCCCATCGAGTCGGTGCGGTCTCCCATCCACATCGTGACCCCGCACAACATCCCGCTCCTGCCCGGCTAGGTGACACCTGCGGCAACCTCGTCCAACTCATCGCCGAGAAGACGGCCATCAGGGGCCACCGCCCGTGCCCGCCGGGAACAGCGAAGCCGCAGGCCAGCCATGCTGACCTGCGGCTCTCGTTGCTTGTTGGTAGGGGCGGGGTCGAACCGCGGACCTTCCCATTTTCAGGGAGAGCGTTTGTCCAGGTCAGCACGGCGTAAGTCCCATTTGTGCCCTCGCCGTGCCCGTTCACGCAGGGTGCGCTCGAGATCTCCAGTGCCCGAGTGCGTCGAACGCCTGCGCCTCCAGCGCGGGCCCAAAATGCGCGGTGAAATGACGCACCTCTACCATCGTGCCGGCGAGCGCATCGATCCTCCGGTCTCCCTCGGCCCGATGCCCCAACCAGTGCACGTAACGCCGCTCTGGCGGTGAGCAGCTGTTCAATGCTCGGGGAACTGTCGAGCGAGCGCGCGCATAATCGCTGGGCGCATAAGTCGGATGAACGGCCCCGCCGCTAGCCAGTAGCGGCGGAAGCGTCGCCGGCTGTCCTCGTCGGTGAGGGCGACCCGGGATTCCGCGGTTAATACGCACGCTGCGGCGCCGTAGGGCGTGACCAATGTACCTTCCGCCAGCTTAGCGAAGCCGGGCTCGGCGAAGGCGGCGAAGTTGTCCGCGGTGACCGGGTGGTTCGGCACGCCGCCGGCGCCTTTCCACGGCTTGCCCACCTGGCCGTATGCCAGCTCCATCTCCGGCCGCTCGCCGAGCAGGATCCAGCCCCGCGCTGACAGGTCTCGGATGCGGAACGTTGGCGGTTCTGCGGCCGGCGCCTGTCCTTGGCGCCGGGCGCGGGCGTCGACGAGGCGACCGGGCAGGGCGCGGCCTTCCAGCAGCACTCGTGCCAGCGGGAGTTGGAAGAGGTCAAGGTTCGTGACGGCCTCGAAGACTTCTCGGGGCGGGGCCCGGAACACGCGAGAGACGTGGATCGCATGGTCGTAGGTCGGCAGGAACTCGTCGAGCAGCAGATGTTGGGTCATCATCACCCTCCCGATGGCCAACCCCACGACTAGCGAGGGCTGGCTATCTCATGATGAACCCGTCGGCGAGAAGCACGTTCAACCGCGGTCCTGCCGAGTACGAGGCAGCGCGAGACCCGGCGGGCCTGGCGTAACGCACGTCCCGCCGGCCCGACGTGGCTCCCTCGAGGCAGGTCGGGATCCTGGGTGGTCGGCCATGCAGCTTGCCGGCAGCATCGTTCGGTATGAGCCCTGGTCGAGTAGCGATGCGTCCAGCCCCTCATAGTCCGTGCGTGTTGGTCACCGGGCAGAGCCGCCAGGCCGCGGACACCCAGCCATGCTCGCCCACCGCGACTGCCCGCTTGCACCGACCCGACACTGGCAGCCGCCATGGGGTCGCGTTCAGACGCCTGGGTGGTCAGGTGCGTCGGCGGTCAGTCGGAGGAAATGACGGACACCGAGGGCGCGGAACGGACCGCGGAAGACGGCAGCGTTTCTTCTTGGACCTCCGTCGCCCGTTTGCGGGGGTAGGAAGCGGGCGTTCATGCCCTGCGGACGAGGACTTGCGGCCCTGGCGACCGAGATGGCTGGGCGAGCAGGCTCGATATGTGCCCTGAGGGCACTCCAGATCGACAGGGCGAAGTGGGTGGTCTCGATGTTGGCCCAGGACCGGTGCGATGCACGCGGTTGTGGCGTGCAGGCCT
>DATGYO010000039.1:0-5503 GCA_035297905.1 Nocardioidaceae bacterium | reverse complement strand
CTAGTTCCGGGCACGCAAAAAAGCCCCGCCCTTCCCGTTCAGTTCGGGTTGGGCGGGGCTTTCTCGCTGGTCCGGGGGTGAGCTCCCGGGAGCACTACTATGACATCAGATGGCGCGATCCGCCAGTAGGATCGCCGTCTTCTTGTCCACGATGCCGGAAACCTTCAGGCGGTTCTCGGACTGGAAGCGACGAACTGCGTCCTCGAGGGTGTTGTCGAAGTGGACCGGCAGGGCTGGCTGGTGCAGCAGGATCCGCACCTGAGCCACGCACGGGCCGGAGCATCCGGGGGCGCACTCGCCCTCGAACCAGTCCGGCGTCTGCCCGGAGCCGGGCTTCTCCCCCAGCGCCGCTGCCGTCTTCTTGTCGACCTCGCCGGTCTCCTTCAGCTTCTTCTTGCGCTGGACGCCGCGCACGCGCGCGGACGTCTCTCCGTCGTACTTGCCTGTCATGGGTGCGTCAACCTTTCGTTGAACGATCAGGACATCGTCGCCCTCGTCCCCGAGGGTGAGGTCTCGGTAGTACCAGCGGGGCAGCATCACAGCTTCCTCAGCAGCAGCTGGACGTAGCCCTGGTTGGACAGGGCCGGGTCGCCGGGCGTGGCCCGGCTGAACGTCTGCTTCTCGATCACGCCGTCGAACGCCTCGCCCGTGGTGTTGTCGACGAACGTCACCACGACCGAGCTGTCCTCCATTTCCTCGAGCGCCTGCAGCCGCGTCCACGCGAAGCCCTCGTAGCCGTAGGCGACGCCGTTGCGGTCGTCCTCCCGGTCCATGCACAGCAGCGGGATCTGCACGAGGCGCTGCCGGCGCGGTGCCGGGATCGCCTTGACCTGCATCCCCTCCAGCGTGGGCGTCAGCCACGGGTAGGCGTTGTCCCGAGTCAGGGTGAACCGGAACGACAGCGCGTCGAAGGTGCCGGTCGGCTGGTTGATGGCGATGCCGCGACCGTCGGCCGCAGCCGGCGACAGCGAGCCGAGGACGTAGCGGTCCCCGTCCCGCTCCACCGACTCCACCGTCACGCCCCCGGAGGGGATGGTGGTGGCGACGTCGATCAGGCGGAACGCCTTCGACTCCACCGTGGAGAACCGGATCCGGCCCGACTGGACGTAGCCGGACGTCTCGTAGTCCGACGAGGACTGCGTGTAGACACCCTCGCCCCGGACCCCGAGCACGACCCGGTCAGACGCGCCCAGCAGCGCGATCGAGTCGACCGTGCCGGACGTGCCGGTGCGGGCGTCCCACGCGTACGGGAAGCGGAGCGAGCCCTGCCCGATCTCCGCCTGCAGGTCCACCCGCACGGCGCCGGAGCGGCCGTCAGGGTGGGCCGTGGTCACGGCCGCGTACATGAAGCGGTTGCCGGCCGTCAGGTCCCGCACCGGGGCGGCGGTCTCCACCAGCAGCGGTCCGTACTGGACCTCGCCGGCGTCGGAGACGATCCCGACCCGGATGCCCTTCGAGGTGCCGATGCCGATGTACCGGCCGAGGTAGACGTGCAGCGAGTACACGACCTCGCCGAGCGGGAACTCCGCCACCTGGTACGCCTGCGACAGCTTCGGCGTGGCGCCGGACCCGGCGTCCTCGAGGGAGAAGCGGTAGATGGCGGACCGGCCGTTGGAGTAGCCGGACGCCAGGATGGCGGACGGTGCCTCAGCCACGTCGCTCCACGTCCAGCCCGTGTCCGGGTGGTCGTACAGGGAGGTGGCCGGCCACGCACCGCCGGCTAGCGTCAGCTCCCACAGCGACCTGCCGGTGACGGCGATGATGCGCGACTTCGCCCAGAACGGCTTCGGCGCCGCCGGCGCCGCCGTCCACAGGTCGGCCAGCACGGTGCCGTTGGAGTCGCCCCACGCGATCGAGGATGCCCGGCCCACCAGCACCTTCGAGCCCGCCACGGTGACCGGGGTGAGCGCGTCGGTGACGCCGGTGTAGGCGGTGGCGTCACGCCGCACGGTGCCGTTGACGTTGGTGAACGCCACGTCAAGCCCGGAGACGATGGCCCCGGTGGCGTAGGCCACCTGGCCGGCGGTGGCCGCCTGCGTGACCGTGGTCTTCTTCAGGAGGGTGACGTCGCCTTCCTTCCAGACGTCGACGCCGAGGGACTCGGCGAAGCGGTGCTGCGTCGTCTGGTCGGCGCCCGGCTCGTAGTTGACGATGCCGGAGCCGAGGTGCCACGAGGTCTGCGAGCGGATCCAGTACTGCGACAGGGTCTGCTCGCCGGCCTCACGGCTGGCGTCGAACTGGTCCTTCTGCACCTGTGCGGACTCCCGCACATACTGCCGCTGGTCGGAGCACGCCGAGCGGAAGCCGACGCCGCCGATCTGGTAGTCGAACCGGACGCCGCCCTTGTTGGCGATGCGCTTCGTCGACGTGGCCGCCGACAGGAGGAACGGCAGATCCTCCGAGATGTCGGGCTTGGTGGACGCAGCGAACGTCACGGCGAGCTCCTATCAGTCGACGAGCCAGGAGAGGTTGAACTGGAGCGTCGCCCCAACCGGCAGGCCCGAGTTCTGGTAGCCGCCGGCGCCCTGCATGGAGACCATCCCCGCCGCGCTGACGACCAGCGAGTGCAGCGACGCGCCGCTGCTCATCGACACCCCGAGCGGGCGGTCGGACGAGGGCCGGTACGGCGAGGCCACCGAGAACAGGTTGTCCGTGGCGCCAGCGCCTCGAACGACCGAGCCGGAACAGGTGACCCGCTTGCCGAGGCGCCGCAGCTTGATGACCAGCGCGCCCTCGGTGAAGCCGGACTGCAGGCCGACTGCCGCCGTGGTGTCCGTCACGAGCGGGTCGAGGCCGACCACGGCCACCGAGGGGATGTTGGTGAACGTGTTCTGCCCGCCGTCGATCGACTTGTTCTTCAGCGTCTGGACGTCGTCCACGCCGACGACCGCCGTGGAGGTGCCGTGCGCGTTGGTCGCGTTCTGGTGCGCGACCCTCGAGTTGGACTCGGCGGTCAGGTCGGTCTGCCGGGCCAGCGAGGTGGGGAACACGTTCCCGGCCCCGGTGAGATCCTTGTTGGTCAGCGACTGCGAGTCGCTCGTGCCGACCATCGAGCCGACGACACCATGCACGGCGGCGGTGGACGCCTCGTGCTGGCGTGCCAGCCGCAGGTCTTCGGCGGTGACCATGTGCCGCACCGACGCGAGGTTGTTGTGCGCCTGCCCGGAGGTCCCGTCCCAGCCGCGCGCGATCGTCAGCGTGGTGCCGGCGACCACGGTGACCTTGACGATCTCCTCCGTGCTCAGGCCCGGGTCGATGACCAGCTTGAACGGCGTCGAGCCGGGCAGCCCGGCGACGGTGTCGACGACCATCGAGGTGGCCGAGCCGTTGATGGCGCCGGTCAGCGACATCGCGCCGGCGCTCGAGGAGTAGTAGTACGCGTCAGCCATCAGGGGCGTCCCTTACCTTGTGAAGTGGATGCGGCCGGGGTAGCGGGACTGGAGGATCGCTCGCTCCTCAGCGATCCGCTCCTGGAACTCCTTGCGGAGCTCGCGGGCCAGCGACACCGCAGAGCCGACCTGGATCGGCTGGTCCAGCTCGTCGGAGTTGATCGAGCGGATGGATAGGCGGGCCACGTCCAGCGAGGGGATCAGGCGGGCCTGCGCCCCCAGCACGATGAGCTCGCGCACCGACTCGTCCAGCCCGGTGTCCGCGAACGTTGAGGCGTCCGTCATGCGGGCCGGGCGGGTGCCGTAGACCACCTGGACGGTCAGTCCGGTGGGAACCCCGAGAATCCGCAGCGACTTGCCGGAGGCGAAGTCCGTGGTGCTGGCCTTGTTCTCCAGCTCCCAATGCCGGACCCGCTGCCAGTTGCCGTGCGGGTCGCGGTAGCGGACGTCGAGGATCACCTCGGCCAGGGCGGGGACCTGCCACGCCAGGGCCGTCGGGCTGTCGGCGGTGAACGTGGTGTCGGCGATCCCGAACAGCGTCGGGTACACCGCGCCGATCGTGTCGTTGATCGCCTGCTTCACCGCCACCCGGGGCACCAGCGGGGACATGGTGACCGTCTCGTCGGCCGGGTGGTCGACGGCTACCGTGCCGCGCCAGCCCCTCCCCTTCGGGAGGGTGACGGCCACGGCCGCGTCGAAGTCCACCGACTCCACCCGGATCAGCTCGTCGCCGATCTCGATCAGACCCCTCGAGACCTGCTCGATGTCGTCGACCTTGATGCGGTTCTCGGTGGCGGTGATGGGGACCTTCAGGTAGGTCGCCTGCTCGCTTCGGGTGGTGTACCCGTTGAGGTGGAGGACGACCTCCTGCACCAGGTCTTCGAGGGTGGTCATGGATCCTCCGTCAGATCAGGGATGCGGCAGCGGCGTTGACGTCGAGGCCGGTAGTGCCGGCGAGCTGGTTGAGCACGCCGAGGAGGCCGAGCCTCGAGCCGGCCGCGTTGCCCGCCTTCGCGTTCAGGGCACCGAGCAGGTCAAGGCCGGTCGTGCCGGCCCACACGTTCGCCGCGCCCTGAGCGTCCAGGTCGGTCGCGGAGACGCGACGCAGCGCCGCCTGGAGTTCCTCAGAGGCCACTGAGGTCCACCTTGATCTTGCCGTCGGCGGTGCCGGTGGCGTCGGCCGCGCGCTTGGCGGCGTCGACCGCCGCGTGCGTCGGCATGGTGGGCTGCAGCCCCTCGGCACGGGCCGCCTTGTAGGCGGCGTTCTCCGCGAGCATCTTCTTGTTCGCGGTGTAGTCGTTGCCGGTGGACTCGAGCCCCATCACGGCGAGGCCCTTGGAGCGGAGACACTGCCCGTACGACTGGTGGTTCTGGGTGGTGCAGGATGACGCGCAAGCCATGACGGCCGCCTTCCGTTACTGTCGGGAGATGCCCGGGGTGAAATGTCCGTATTGCCGCCGCGTGCGGCCAGGACTAGTGACGTACCTGTTCGCGCTACTCGGCTTCATCGAGGTGGTCCGCTGGGTCCTAGAGAAGCCCTAGGCCCCAGCGGGCTTAACCGGCGACTATGGGACGGCGCTTATTGCGAACCGTTGGCAATAGTGGGTCACGGCAGCACCCGCGACACGTCGAGCACCTCGCCGACCGTCTTGACCGGCATCCCCAGACCGGCGATGTAGTCGACAAGCGACGTGAAGTCCGCTGCCGCCCACTCCGTGCCAGCGGACGGGGTGCCGGTGACGATGTGGTGGAAGGTGAAGATCAGCCAGGTGCGCGACGCCTTGGCCCGGTCCACGACAGCCTTCAACGTGGCCAGGGAGTCCGAGGACGACACCGAGTAGGACCGGACCCGCAACGGCTGGTCGAGGGTGAGCGACTGCAGCGGCACCCGCACGATCTGGCGGGCGAAGGAGAAGAACTGCCCGACCGACTGCACCACGGCGGCGTTGTCGTCGCCGAGCGGGTAGGCGAACAGGTCCGCCCCCTTGTGCCCGTTGGCCTTCAACCACTGGCGAAGGTTCGACAGCTCATCATCGAGCTGTGCCGCGCTGAGGGTGGAGAACCCCGCGTTGTGCGCGGCGAAGGTGAAGGCGTGGCCGGCGACCTCCCACCCG
>DATGYO010000038.1:0-2067 GCA_035297905.1 Nocardioidaceae bacterium | reverse complement strand
GGTGACCTCGGTCTTCCCCGGTCGTGTCGCCACCGGGATGCAGGCCAAGGTGCACGACCAGGAGGGCAAGGAGTACGACCCTTCGGACTGGATCGCGCCCGAGTCGGTCGCGACCGCCGTGCTCACGGCTCTCGACCTCCCGCGCGACGCCGAGATGACCGACGTCACGGTCAGCCCTGGCCCACGCTGACCTTCACCGGGACATCGTCCGCCAGGCCGCTCTCGTGGCAGCGCCTGCCCGCCACATGAGCGGTCGACGTACGTCGTGACGGGCGGTCGACGTAAACCGACGGGCAGAAGTCCCGGCTGACCGGGCCCGCTACGCGTGTCAGGGCGCCTCCCTGCGGACTTGTGCCTGTTCGTGTACGACGGCGCCACCGGCGACCGGGTGCGCCGACGACGGCGCCACCACGAGGTATGGCGACCGCGCGCGCCCGGACACGGAACGGCCCGGCACTCCCGCTGAGGGGAGGCCGGGCCGCCTCGTGACGTCGGTCGCCGGGTCAGTCGTCCGGGTCGTCGAGTCGCGCCAGCCAGGTGGCCAGGCGCTCCACCGGGACCTCGAACTCCGGGTGGATGTCGGTGAACTCCTGGAGCCGGTCGGCGAGCCACGCCAGGGTGACCTCTTCGTCACCCCGGCGCTGCTCGAGCTCCTCTATGCCGCGATCGGTGAAGTACATGTCACCGGACCCGTCAGGAGAACGCCTGCTGCAGCAGGGCCTTCTGCTCGTCGACGTGGCGGGACTGCTGACCCACCGACGGCGACGAGGACTCCGGACGCGACACGCGGTAGAACGGCGTGCCGTCGAGCTCCTGCGAGAGGTGCAGAGCCATGTGCGGCCACGGGCCCATGTTGGCGGGCTCGTCCTGCACCCAGCGGACCTCCTGCAGGTTGCTGAAACGTCCGAGCTCGGCCTTGAGCTGCTCCACCGGTCGCGGGTAGAGCTGCTCGACGCGGAGGATCGCGGTGCGTTCGTCCTGCCGCTTCTTGCGCTCCGCCATCAGGTCCCAGGTGATGCGTCCGCTGCACAGCAGCACGCGCTCGACCTTCTCCGGATCGACCGTGTCGTCGCCGATCACCGGCCGGAACGTGCCGTTGGTGAAGTCGTCCGGCTGCGACATCGCGTCCTTGCGGCGCAGCATCGACTTCGGCGTGAAGACGATCAGCGGCCGGTGCTCCTCCCCGAGCGAGTGGCGCCGCAGGAGGTGGAAGTGGCTCGCCGCGGAGGACGGTTGCGCCACCGTGATCGCCTCGTCGGCGGCCATCGTGAGGAAGCGCTCGATGCGTGCGGAGGAGTGGTCCGGGCCCTGGCCTTCGTAGCCATGCGGGAGCAGCAGCACCACGCCGGACTGCTGACGCCACTTGGTCTCCGCGGAGCTGATGAACTCGTCGATCACCGTCTGCGCGCCGTTGACGAAGTCACCGAACTGCGCCTCCCACAGCACGAGCGCGTTGGGACGTGCCACCGAGTAGCCGTACTCGAAGCCCAGGGCGGCGTACTCGGAGAGCAGCGAGTCGTAGACGTAGAACTGCGCCTGGTCCTCGGACAGGTTGGCCAGCGGCGTCCACTCGTCGGCGTTGCGCCGGTCGATGATCGTCGCGAACCGCTGGGCGAACGTGCCGCGGCGCGAGTCCTGGCCGGCCAGCCGCACGGGGCGGCCGTCCATCAGGAGCGAGCCGAAGGCGAGGATCTCGCCGGTCGCCCAGTCGATCGGACCGTCGGTGATCGCGGCGGCCCGGCGCTGCAGCTGCGGCAGCACCTTCGGGTGCACCACGAAGCCCTCGGGCGTGTTGACGTGGGCGTCGGCGATGCGCTTGAGGACCTCCGGGCTGATCGCCGTGGTGGCCTCCTCGACACCGCTCTTCTCGGGGTAGTCGGGCACCGTGGTCCAGCTCGACGGCACGCTCGTGGCCTCGCGCACCTCGGTGAAGACGCGCTCGAGCTGCTGCTGGTAGTCGCGCAGCACCTGCTCGGCCTCCTCGAGCGTGATGTCGCCACGCCCGATGAGGGACTCGGTGTAGAGCTTGCGCACCGAGCGCTTCTGCTCGATCAGGTCGTACATCAG
>DATGYO010000037.1:0-10633 GCA_035297905.1 Nocardioidaceae bacterium | reverse complement strand
GCTCGGCATCGTCCCGGAGGCGACCTCGACCTGGTTCCTCCCGCGCATCGTGGGGATCAGCCGGGCGCTCGAGTGGGTCTACAGCGCCGACATCCTCACGGCCGAGGAGGCGCGCGAGGGCGGGCTCGTCCGCTCGGTGCACCCCGAGGGCGAGCTGCTCGACGCGGCGTACGACCTGGCCCGCCGGTTCACCAGGCATCGTTCCCCCGTCGCGACGGCGCTGGCCAGGCAGATGATGTACCGCAACTCGGCACAGCCGCACCCGCTCGAGGCACACCGTGTCGACTCGCTGGCGATGTTCTACACGAGCATCGGCGACGGCAAGGAGGGCGTGGCTGCCTTCCTCGAGAAGCGCGACCCGCAGTTCACCGGCCGTACGTCGGACATGCCGCCGTTCTACCCGTGGCAGGACTGATCCTCCTCGCCGGAGGACGAGACATGGCCGAAGTGGTGGTCTGCGGACCCGCGTCGTGGAACCTGATCGTGAACGTCGACGCGCTTCCCGTTGCCGAGCCGCACATGCAGTTCGCGACCTCGAGCTACGAGACCGTCGGTGGCACCTCGGCCGGCAAGGCGCTGCATCTCGTGGCCCTCGGCCGCTCGGTGCTCCTCCACACGGTCCTCGGCACCGACGAGCCCGGCCGGTGCATCGAGAGCTCGTTGGCCGCCGCCGGTGTCCCTCTGTCGCTCGACGTGGTGCCGGGGCCGAGCGAGCGGCACCTGAACCTGATGGACCCGGACGGCCGGCGGGTGTCGATCTACCTCGACGTTCCCCGGGTTGCGGACCTGCAGCCGAGCGAGGGCCTCACGTCCGCGCTGCTCGGTGCCCGCGCGATCGTGGTCGATCTCGCGGATCGCTCGCGGGAGCTTCTCGACCTTGCCGCCTCGGCTCCCGCCCCGATCTGGACCGACGTCCACGACTACGACGGCTCGGCGGCCTTCCACCAGCCGTGGATCGACCGCGCGAGCTACGTGTTCATGAACGACGACGGACTCCCGCAGCCGCTCGAGTTCATGCACTCCACCGTCGACCGTGGGCCGGCGCGCCTCGTCGTCTGCACCCTCGGCAAGAGGGGCGCGGTCGCCGTCGACGCCGACCACCGGGTCTACGAGACCGGCGCCGTCCCCGTGCCCGAGGTGGTCGACACCAACGGCGCGGGTGACGCCTTCATGTCCGGGTGCCTCGCAGCGGTCCTCGACGGCGCCGACGTCCCGGCCGCCCTGACCGCGGGCGCAGCGCAGGCGTCCACCGCGCTGTCCACGCGACACCTCAGCCCGTTGCTCCAGACTGCGCCAGACGGGACGTGACCCTGCTGAAGCGGATGTGGTCGTCCTCGAGTGGGCCGCGTCGCATCAGGCGGACGTCCCTCGGGTAGTTCTGGTAAAGCCGCCACGGCGCCGCGGGTCCCTGTCTGGGGAGCTGGTGCACGCTGCGGAGCACGTAGCCCGACTGCAGGTCGATCAGCGGGACCGTCTCCCACGACTCGGCGTCCTCGGGCACCACGGCCTCGACGACCTGGTAGCCGTTGGCGTCCATGTGGTTCAGCAGCCGGCACACGTAGTGCGCGACGAGGTCGGCCTTCAACGTCCACGAGGCGTTGGTGTAGCCCAGCGTCAGCGAGAAGTTCGGCACGCCGGAGAGCATCATGCCCTTGTAGGAGACGGTCTGCGCGAGGTCGACCTCGCGGCCGTCGACGGCGAGGGCCATACCGCCGATGGCCAGCAGGTTCAGACCGGTGGCGGTGACCACGACGTCCGCCGTGAGCTCCTCCCCCGACTCGAGCCTGACCCCGGTCTCGGTGAACGTCTCGATCCGGTCGGTCACGATCGATGCCCGGCCGCTGCGTATGGCCTTGAACAGGTCGCCGTCGGGAACCAGGCACAGCCGCTGGTCCCAGGGGTCGTACGTCGGCGCGAAGTGGGTGTCCACGTCGTAGCCCTCAGGCAGGAGCTTCAGCGCGCCCTTGCGCAGCAGGGCCTTCATCGCCCCTGGCCGACGCCGGCTCAGCTGGAAGATCGCCATCGACATCAGGACGTTCTTCCAGCGCACGATCGGGTAGGCCGCCTTCGCAGGCAGTCGCCGCCGCAACAGGTTCGCGAGCGGGTCACGAGCCGGCAGCGAGGCCACGTAGCTCGGTGAGCGCTGCAGCATCGTCACGTGGCCAGCCCGCTCGGCCATCGCAGGCACCAGCGTCACGGCGGTGGCGCCGCTGCCGATGACCACGACCATCTTGTCTTCGTAGTCGAGGTCCTCGGGCCAGAGCTGCGGATGCACGACCTCCCCGGCGAAGCGGTCGACGCCGGGGAACTGCGGCATGTAACCCTCGTCGTACCGGTAGTAGCCCGAGCAGACCGAGAGGAAGGAGCAGGTCAGGACGACGGTCTCGCCGGTGTCGGACCGTTCGGCGGTCACCTTCCAGACGGCGTCCTCACTGGACCAGTCGGCGCGCACGACACGGTGGCCGAACCGGATCGCACGGTCCACTCCACGCTCCCGCGCGGTGTCCTCGATGTAGGTCCGGATCGAGGCGCCGTCCGCGATCGCCTTCGGCTCCGTCCAGGGCCGGAATCCGTAACCGAGCGTGAACATGTCGGAGTCCGAGCGGACACCCGGGTACCGGAAGAGGTCCCACGTGCCACCGATCGCGTCCCGGGCTTCCAGGATCGCGAACGTCCTGCCCGGACACTCGTCCTGCAGGTGGCAGGCCGCGCCGATGCCCGAGAGGCCGGCGCCGACGATGAGTACGTCGACGTGCTCGAGCGCCATGGGTACCGCCCTCCACTGTTGAACCGTGCTCAGTAACGGACTGAACCGTATCCCGGAAACGCGGGCCACGTCCGAGACGGTCTCCTAGCCTTCATCCATGGGGGACGGATCTCGTGCTGCCCGCGTGCTGCTCGGCCTCGCGGCTCTCACACTCGCGGCAGGATGCGGCGTCGGCCGCCCGGCGTCGCCGAGTCTGCTGCCTGCACCCTCGATGTCCGCCTCGCTGACGACCACCGGTCCGGAGGATCCGGGCCCGACGGGCAGGCACGAGTACGTCGACCCGCGGATCGCCGAGCCACCGGGTGGGGTCACCGAGCGAGGGCCGGTCTTCGTCTGGTCGCGCGGGTCAGCGCCGACGACCCCTTTCGGCGCGGTGGACGTCGCGCTCCTCCAGCATCTGGTCGACACCGACCTCTCGGATGCGGACGTGAGCCGGGCGGACATCGCGGTCGCCGTGACCTTCACGAGTCCCGAAGCGGCCCGGGGTACGGCAGAACGTCTCCGCGCGGACCTGCCGAGGGCAGTCACCCGCTACGACCACCGGGACGCAGTCGTGGTCCTGGGCAGCTCCGTGTTCGTGCGTGGGATCCCGAGCCCGGCCGCGAACCGCTCGGTGCGCGGCCTGCTCCGCGGCTACCCGGGCGACGTCCTGGTCGAGGGCGACCGGTACGGGGAGGGCTCGATCGTCGCGGACCTGAGCTGCCGGCCGACCGAGCGTGCAAGAGCGCAGGTGCTGGCGGGCGATCTCGACGACTACGCGAGCACGCCCTTCGACTTCTTCCTGCGGCCGCCCTGGGCCCGACCAGCACTCACTGGTTCGGAGCGGCTGGCCCGGTCGACGTACACCCGGTTCAACGACTTTCTCGAGGACGCGGCCGACGCCGACCCGGAGACGCAGGAACTGTGGTTCCACTACCGGGAGGCGCACCGCCAGGGCGACGTCGACCGGATGAGCCGGGTGCAGAACCGCATCTCCGAGCGTCGGCGCGAGCTGTCGCCGGCCCGCCTCGAGGGTGAGTACGACCCGAAGACGCTGGCCGCGCTCCGCACCGAACCGCTCGCATTGGACGCCAAGCCCCGCTGGAGCGTCCGCGTGGGCAGACGGATGGGACAGCTCCCCGTCAGGAGACAGGCCGGCGATCTCGTCGCCGGCCGGGATCGTGACCTCGTCGCGAGCCCGGCGCTCTTGACGGTCCGCCTCGGCGAGCGGCTCGACATCTCGACGTTCCTGCCGATCGGGCACTTCGCGCCGAGTCTCGCCTCACTCGTCCTGCACCTGCATCGCGCAGGGTGCGCGGACGTCCGCTACCGGCTTCTCGACTGGGACGACGTGCGCGTCGACTGACCCGTCCGGGGCACCCGCCCGGTAGCGGACGTCCCCCTCGCGCCGTCTACTGCGTGCTGCCCAGCCCAACGGCGCCACTCACCGTGACACCCGTCAGACCGGTGTCGGTCGTGCACGCGTCGGGCGCGTCGGTGGTGAAGGCAACAGCCCCTTGCACACCGTCACCGGCCGGCGTCGTCGGGTTGTCGGTCGCGATCTCGTACGTCGCCGGGGCGGACCCGGCGGGCTGCTCGCTGCCCGGCACCAGTGCCGCGGTGGCCCCGGGAACCACCGTGCCCTGCAGGGAGACCATCGGACCGGCTGCGCTCGTGGTGTAGTCCACGACCGTGGCCGTCCCGTCGGGCCAGCCGATGAACGCCGTCCCCTCTGTGCTGGACGCGCCGCAGGAGTTGACCGGCACGGTCCCTGTGCCGGAAGCAAGAGGCTCCTGGTACTGAGCGGTGCCCTGAACGACACCGGTCGGGGTGGTGATGGGGACGGCCACCGTGATCACGTCGCCCACCGCCATGGTGCCTTCTGTCGGCGCGCCGGCGCGTGAGGAGCTGCAGCTGCTCAGCGCGCCGGTAAGGGAGTACCCGAACGTGCCGAGGTTCCCCGGGCCGTTGGGGGTGAACGTCGCGGTGCCGTCGAGCTGGCAACCTGATCCGCCGGGGTCGGCCACTGCAGTGGGCCCAATGGCGGAGGCAAGTCCGAACGCCGCAATCGCGGCCCCTGCGACGAGGGGTTTCCTCATCTCGATCTCCTATCGGTTCGGCTCCCTCCCCGAAGTGAAATCGAGCAGAAGATAGCCCTGCCGAGGTCCGCACGGATACCTGGTTCAGTCCAGTTTCTTGCTGACTGTCCGGATCGGACCGGTTCGACGGGTTCTGTCATTGCCGATGCCCATCTGCCACGAAAGCACTAGGCTGCCGCCTGTCGTAGGGCAGACCGGCGGCTTCAGGTCGCTTCAGCGGCCGACTCAGGCCCCGCCGGGTCCCCATTAGAAAGGCCGTTCGGTTGCTCTTCCTCACCATCGGAGTCGTCGGGTTGGTGGTGCTCGCCGCGTCCGCGCTGTTCGACGACATCGCCGACGGGGTCTTCGGACTCGACATCCCGTTCCTCTCCGGACACGCCATCTCCGCGGCCGTCGCGATGTTCGGCTTCGTCGCCTACCTCACCGACAACGCCGGCTGGGGCACCGGGGCCACGATCGGCACGGCGGCGGCGGTCGGCATCCTCGTCGGTGGCCTGCTCGGCCAGGTGATCCGTGTCCTCAGGCGCGACGACGGCGACGAGGCCCCGTCGTCGAGCAACATCGTGGGGGCGCAGGGCTACGTCACGGCAGCGATCGTCCCCGGCCGGTACGGGCAGGTAGCCCTGACGCTCGCGGGCCATCCGATGCGCTACTCCGCGATGGCGGACGAGCCGATTGCGGCAGGTGTACCGGTCGAGGTGGCCGCATCGCTGTCCTCGACCTCCGTCCGCGTCGTCCCCGCACTCGACTGACCCGCGGTCACGACCGACAGCGGCTCCGAACCAACCACTCTCAGAAAGAACCACCGTGCCTGTCCAAACTCTCATCGCGGTCGGCGGCATCCTCGCGGTTGTCGTACTCCTGTTCGCCTTCGTGGCCAGCCGCTACAAGGTCGCAGGACCCAACCAGGCGTTCCTCATCACCGGCCGGAAGGGCAAGAGCGCCTCGGACACCAGCGGCCAGAAGGTCGTTCTGGGCGGCGGAGTCTTCGTCATGCCGGTCATCCAGCAGCGCAGCGTCGTGGACCTGTCCAGCAGCCAGATCGGGCTCAAGGTCGAGAAGGCGCCTTCCAACCAGGGCATCAGCCTGAACGTGCAGGCGGTCGCCGTGGTCAAGGTCGGCGGCACCGAGGACATGATCCGTGCTGCGGCACAGCGGTTCCAGAACCAGCAGCAGCTGATCAGCAACTTCACGACCGAGGTGCTCGAGGGTGAGCTCCGGTCCATCGTCGGCACGCTGACCGTCGAGCAGATCATCCAGGACCGGGCGTCGTTCGCGGCCAAGGTCGCCGAGGCGACCGAGGCGTCGCTCAGCGTCCAGGGCCTCGTGCTCGACAGCTTCTCGATCAAGGACGTCGCCGACGCCGACGGCACCTACCTGCGCGACCTCGGTCGCCCCGACGCCGCCCGCATCAAGCAGGCCGCTGACATCGCCGAGGCCGAAGCTCGCCTCAAGAGCGAGGAGAAGCGCATCGCCACCGAGGAGCAGATCGCGATCGCGAACCGCGCCCTCGAGCTGAAGAAGGCCGAGATCAAGGCGGAGACCGACGCCGCCGCTGCCCAGGCACAGGCTGCCGGTCCTCTCGCGAAGGCCGCCCGGGACCAGGAGGTGCTCGCCGAGCAGGAGAAGGTCGCCGCCCGACAGGCCACCCTGACCGAACGACAGCTCGAGATCGACGTACGCAAGCCCGCCGACGCGGCCCGCTACCGGGTCGAGCAGGAGGCGATCGCGGCGCAGAACGCGAAGGTCTCCGACGCCGAGGCCGAGAAGGCGGCCCGCATCGCTCGTGCCGAGGCAGCCGCGATCGAGGCCACCAAGAGCGGTCAGGCCGAGCGTGACGCCCGCATCGCACGGGCCGAGGCAGCCGCTGTCGAGGGCGCCAAGACCGGTGAGGCGGAGAAGGCACGGCGAGAGGCGATCGCCGATGCGGTGCGCGTGGAAGGTCAGGCCGAGGCTGCCGCGATCGCAGCGAAGGGTTCCGCGGAGGCAGAGGCGCTCGAGGCGAAGGCTGAGGCGTACACCAAGTTCAACGAGGCCGCCGTCCTGGAGATGTTGGTCAAGGTGCTCCCCGAGGTGGCCCATGAGCTGGCCGCCCCGATGGGCAACATCGACAAGCTGACGGTGGTCTCGACGGACGGCGCCTCGCAGCTCCCGAAGCAGCTCGTCGGCAACCTCTCCCAGGTCATCGACATGGTGTCGGCCACGACCGGGCTCGACGTGGCGAAGCTGATGGCGGCGAGGACCGACGGCGCCAGGGAGATAGCGACGTCCCCCAACGGAGGGGCGCCCGAGAAGTAAGAACCGACCCAAACTGTGACGAGCGCCTCAGTTGTAATAACCTCCCGTCGAGGACGGAAGCAGGTGGTCACCCATGCCGCTCGGGCAAGGCATCGGAGAGATGTGGAACGCGGTCCAGGACCGCATCGAGGTCGCGGGCCACGGCCCCACCTGGCACGTCACGGCAGGATCCTTCGAGGCGGCCCTCGCCTACGCGCGTGAGGCCTTCGGCGAGGTGGTCGTGCTGACCCGAAGGGACCGCGACCGCTGGTGGCCGCGCGTGACCCTGACGGTCACGACGGACCTGGCGGCCGCCGCATCGGCTCCCCCGCTGGAGGACCTCGCCCATCCCGTCGTTCCAGCGCAGCGGACTCCCGACGCAACCGACGACGAGGCATGGCCGAGCGGGGATGGACTGCCGGCGTCGCTCGAGGCGATCTTCGCGCACCAGGAGGAGCGGCGGATCGCCCGGCAGCGGATGCCGGCGCAAGGCCACGCTTCCGCGCAGGACAGCCACGCCTGACGGCTCGAGCTCAGCGGTCCTCGATGACGACGGTCCGCTGGACCGGGTCGGACACCCCGGCCAGCCAGACCTGCATCGTCAACATCTCACGGCCCTCCGGTCGGCCGTCGGGGCGAAGCGGCACGGAGAGCACCGCCCTTCGTTGGCCGGGCCGCACGGTCACACCCAGGCTCAGGCGGGCCCCGTAGAGCGGCGTCGATGCATCGGGCACCGGTTCCACCTGGTCCCGCAGCCAGCGCCGGGGCACGTCGCCGACCCGGACAGGAGGCAGCGAGGCGTGTCCGCGCACGACACGGCCTCGCAGGAGCGGGTAGTAGTCGGTGGGCTTGGAGAGTCGGACCACCCATCGCGCGCGCTGCCCCTCGCGGACAGTCCTGGCGGCAGTGCGTACGACGACCTTGGGCGGTGGGTCGTCGTCGAGGATCCGGAGCGTCGAGATGTACCGGCCCGGCATCGCGCCCTGCAGCGCGTAGGCCGCCAGCTCGATGTGCTGCACGGGCAGGTCGTCGCGTCGGTCGGGCAGCACGGGGATCTCGATGCTCCCTGCTGACTGCCCGGCGGCCAGGTGGATCGTCTGCGGCGGCAGCGTGCCTCCGGTGCTGACGTTCCGGGCCGTCACCACGAAGCTCACCGGGCCGCTCGCGGTTCCGGCGACGCGGAACGGCACGCGGGCGATCTTGTCCGAGGCCTGGTTCCCCTCCACGAGCCGGGCGTCACCGAGGTCCACGCGAGCCAGCCGCCGACCGGGGACGGGCGGCATCGTGGCGGTGGTGCCCGCCACGTCCAGCACCCAGATCCTTCCCCGGGAGCTCGCTGCGAGCAGGTCGACCTGCGTGATGTCGGTGAGGTCCAGTCCCGCCACGTCTCCGAGCGGCACGCGCAACGGCTGCCCCCAGAGCTTGCCGAGCGGGTCCGGCCCGGGCAGCGGCACCAGGAGCCCGCCACCGTCGGGTGTGAGGACCGCGCTGTTGCCGGATGCGTCGTGAAGACGCACACGGAGCCGCACCGGCCCACGACGCGGATCCACCACGGTACGAAGGTCCAGACGCGGAGCTGTGCTCAGGTCGAGTGGCCGGTCGAGCAGCAAGGACGCCGAGCCACCGGGGCGTGTCCAGGCGACCTGCATCGCGCGCTGCGTGGGCACCCCACGGGTGTAGGGGGTGCTCGCGATCCAGTGCGGCGTTCGCGCACTGCTCAGGCCCGCCCCGCAGAGCCCTGTTCCGCCGGCACCTGCCTTGCCGACACAAAGCTGCGCAGTCGTCCCGGTGGAGGCGCCGAGGCGGGCGTCGATGCCCGGACGGCGCACCGCGCGGCCGAGCCCCACGGTCGCGGAGCGCACGTCGGCACCGTCCGCTGAACGAACCTCCACGTCGCTGCCGTCGAACATCGGGAGGAGCCGTTGGTCGCCGGCGACCATGAGCCGGACCGCGCCGGCCAGGTACGCCTTCGCCACTGCGCGCTGCCGGGCCGGGGTGAGCCGCATCCGGCCCCCGCGCCGGCAGGCCTCTGCATGGCTGCGGGTGTCGTCGAACGACGGCGCACGAGAGAGCCCAGGGGTCCACTCGGTGTTGAAGAAGTTGTGGTTCGCACCCATCACCAGCACCGAGCTGTGCAGGGCGGTGTCGTCGAGAGCCGCGTCCCGAGCGACGTCGGTGTAGGCCTGTCCCTCGAGGTTGCTCACGTCGCCGTCGCAGTACGGCAGCAGCGTCACAGTCGGCACGTAGGCAGCGACCTGCCGGGCGGCGGCGGTCGGCGCGATCAGCACCTGTCCCCGGATGCGGTACGGCGCCGACAGCGGTGTCTCCACGCTGACCCGGTCGACGCCCTCGCCGCCTCGGCTGTGCCCGACCAGAACTACCCGCTGCATGTCCACCGCATAGCGGCCCGTGGTCGCCCAGCGCACCCACTGCGCCAGGTGGGCCCGGACCAGCTCGGCGCGGGCCTCGGCACCCCCGTCGACGAGTCGGTAGTCCTGCGCGTTGACGCCGTTGGCGGCGATGGACACCGTCACGTATCCCTGGCTGGCCAGCAGCCGTTGGACGTACCGGTAGCCGAGCTGGCTCGGCACCGGGCTGGTCCCGCGCGGGCAGGGCCAGCCTGTCCGCCGCCCCGGACCCCTCGCCTGGCTCGTGCGGTAGCAGTAGCTGTGGCGGCCGTACAGGAACAGCACCAGCGGACGTCTGACACCGGTGTCGGCGGGACGTTCGACGTGGCCCACCATCTCGACCTTGGCCGCGAGGCCCGCGATCTTGATGCCGGGAAGCCGGTAGTCCTCGGCCACCACCCGGTGCGGGCCGGGGACCCCCGGGTCGACCTCGAGCGTGCGGCCCGCCTCCGGAGCCACGTACGGGACGCTCGGCGTCGACGGCTGGGTGGTGGCGTCGAGGACCTCCCCCGAGAGCACCACCGCGAGGTCACTCGCCTCGGGCGGCTCCTCCGCCTCGATGGTCAGCCTCACCGTGCGTCGGTCGGCCGACACCGTCGCCGGACCCAACGAGCCACCGCCGAACAGGAGCTCCGGCTGGGCATCGCTCACCGGAAGCGGGACAGGAGAGCGCCAGGTCAGGGCGTACGTGCCGGGAACGACGGCCCGGACGTGCCACGTGCCCCGGTCACCGCCGACCAGGCCGGAGCTGTGTCGCGCAAGCGCTGTGCGGCCGTGCGTTGGCGCAGTTGCCGCCGCACCCGTCCCCGTCACGAAGAGCACGAAGGCGAGCACGCAGGCCACTGCCGAGGCGAACAGGTGGCTGCGGGCCACGACGCGCATGCTCTCCCCCGTCGACGAGGTACAGCCGCATCCTGACCTGCTCACCACCGTCCGCGGAGCAGGACGGCGATTCGTCACCCTTCGTGCAGTGGCCCGCGCCCAGGCCGGCGAGCCCTACCTGGGCGACATCAGAGGTGGGACTGGACTCCGGCGAGGAGCTGGCGCGCCATCACGATCCGCTGCACCTGGTTGGTGCCCTCGTAGATCTGGGTGATCTTCGC
>DATGYO010000036.1:0-20331 GCA_035297905.1 Nocardioidaceae bacterium | reverse complement strand
CCGGTCGGTCTCCACGACGTACTTGAAGATCCCCACCACGTCGCGGTACTCGCGGTAGAGCTGGAGCTCCATCTCGGTCTCGTACTTCTCGAGATCCTCGGCGCTCATCGTGCGTCCTCCGCTTCCAGAACCGGCATGGGGTCTTCCTCGTGCTCATTGTCACCGACGCCCTCGACCCGACGCACGTTGACGAACCGGCGCCGGTGGACCGGGCACGGGCCGTGCTCGGCGAGCGCGGCCGTGTGGCTTGCTGTCACGTAGCCCTTGTGCGTGGCGAAGTCGTACTCCGGGTAGACCTCGTGCAGCTCGGTCATGATCCGGTCCCGGGTGACCTTGGCGACCACCGAGGCTGCCGCGATGCAGGCGGCGACCCGGTCCCCCTTCCACACGGCCAGCCCGGGGACCTCCAGCCCGTCGACCGGGAAGCCGTCGGTCAGCACGTACGACGGGCGTACGTCGAGCCGTGCCAGCGCGCGACGCAGCGCGTCGACGTTGGCGACGTGCATGCCCAGCCGGTCACACTCCTCGGAGTCGACCACGACCACCGACCAGGCGGTGGCACGCCGGAGCACCTGCTTGTAACACCGTTCGCGTGCCAACGGGGTCAACAGCTTCGAGTCGGCGAGCTCGGGAACCTCTCCCCTTCGCCCTTCGGGCAGGATCACGGCGGCCGCGACCAGCGGACCCGCACAGGCTCCACGACCCGCCTCGTCCACCCCCGCGATGGGGTCGAGACCGGCACGCCGCAGCGCCCGCTCGTATCCGTAGAGGCCTGCGTCGCGGCGGATGGTCAGGCCACGAGGCAGGACGGTCATGGCGCCGCGCCCACCGTGTCGAAGGTCGCCGGCCGGTCCAGGACCTTGGCGTGGCCCCAGGGCCACACGACCATGAACACCTTGCCCACCACGTCGTCGGCGGGGATGAAGCCCCCGCCCGGGTCGCCGAGGTGGACCCGGGAGTCGGCGGAGTTGGACCGGTTGTCCCCCTGCACCCACAGGTAACCATCGGGGACCTTGACGTCGAAGCGGATCAGAGAGGGCTTCTCACCGGCCGCGAGATAGGAACTCTCGTGGAGGGGCACCCCGTTGACGGTGATCCGGCCGGAGGAGTCGCAGCAGATGACCCGGTCCCCACCCACGCCGATGACACGCTTCACCAGGTGGCCGCCAGTCGGATAGAGGCCGAACATCTCGAGCACGCGCGCCACCGGGCTGTCCGCACTCCGGATCTCGTCAGGGTTCAGCCAGCCACCGGGATCGGAGAATACGACGATGTCGCCGCGCTCCGGCTCACCAGTCCAGTAGGAGACCTTCTGCACGAGGATCCGGTCGTCGAGAACCAGGGTGTCGTTCATCGACCCGGACGGGATGTAGAAGGCCTGCACGAAGAACGCCTTGATCACGACCGCGAGGACCAGCGCCATGCCGAGCAGCAGGAGCATCTCCTGCCAGATCGGGAGCTGGCGGCGGTCCCTGGACCTGCCCGCGGAAGCCGCGTCGCCTTCCACCACGGAGAGCTCGTGCTCAGGAGCCACCTGGGAAGCAGAAGACCGCGACCCGGACTCGGGATCGCGGTCCACGTTCTGCGGCGCGTTGTCGGTCACGCAGTGAGCCTAACCAACCATCGGTCAGCGGGCGGGCGTAGCCTCGCGCTTCTCCTTGATCTTGGCAGCCTTGCCGCGCAGGTTGCGCAGGTAGTACAGCTTGGCGCGGCGGACGTCACCTCGGGTCACGACCTCGATCTTGTCGAAGATCGGGGAGTGCAGCGGGAAGGTGCGCTCGACGCCGACGCCGAAGGAGACCTTGCGGACGGTGAAGGTCCGGCCGACGCCCGAGCCCTGCAGCCGGATGCAGACGCCCTGGAAGACCTGGATACGCGAGCGGTTGCCCTCGACGACCTTCACGTGGACCTTGAGGGTGTCCCCGGCGCGGAAGGCCGGGATGTCGTCGCGCTTCGCGGCGGCTGCGATCGTGTCGATGGCGTTGGTCATGATGTCTCCTCGTCGGCGCCACAGGTCACCCACGGTCAGATCGTGCGGGATCGGTGTCGGCCCGGGTGTCATCGCACGGTGCGCCCCCTGTGGCAGGTGGACCGCCGGCTCACGTCGCCGGGTGGGCGTACGAGCAGCCGTGATGTGCTGGGCCGAGGGTCAAGTCTGCCACAGCGCTCACTCGGTGGTGAAATCGGCGAGGACCTCGCGGTCGCGCTCGCTCAGTGCCTCCTCGGGCATCCGCGCGATCAGGTCGGGCCGTCGCTCCGCCGTACGCCGCAGGGCCTGCTCGCGGCGCCATCGGGCTATCTGCGCGTGGTGGCCACTGAACAGCACCTCCGGCACGTCGAGACCACGCCAGCTCGGCGGCTTGGTGTAGACGGGGTACTCCAGCAGCCCGTCGCCGCCGTGCGACTCCTCGGCCAGCGACTCGGGGTTGCCCATGAAGCCGGGCAGCAGGCGTACGACGGCCTCGACCACGACCAACGTGGCGACCTCGCCGCCGTTGAGCACGTAGTCGCCGATCGACACCTCACGGACCCGCATCCGCGTCCCGGCGTGGTCCATCACCCGCTGGTCGATGCCTTCGTAGCGGCCGCAAGCGAACACGAGCCAGTCCTCCCGGCTGAGCTCCTCGGCCATCGCCTGGGTCAGCCGTTCGCCTGACGGCGTGGGTACCAGCAGCAGCGGGTCCCCCGCGCCCGCTGCTGAGATCTCGTCGAGCGCCTCGCCCCAGGGCTCGGGTTTCATCACCATGCCCGCCCCGCCGCCGTACGGGGTGTCGTCCACGGTGTGGTGCCGGTCGTGGGTCCAGCGCCGGAGGTCATGCACCCGTACCTCGAGCAGTCCCGAGGCCTGCGCCTTCCCCGCGAGCGACAGGTTCAGCGGCGAGAGGTAGTCGGGGAAGATCGACACGACATCGATGCGCATCGCTCAGGCCCCGCCTTCCTCGTCCTCCACGGCGGGGGTGAGCAGTCCCGGGACGTCCTCGACCACGATCCGACCTCCCTCGACGTCCACCTCCGGCACCAACCTCGTCACGAAGGGCACGAGGATCTCGCGTCCGTCCTCGGCGCGCACGGACAGCAGGTCCTGGGCGGGTCCATGGACCACCTCGGCGAGCTCGCCGACGTCCGCACCCGACGTGGTCACGACGCGAAGCCCGAGAAGCTGGTGGTCGTAGAACTCCTCCGGGTCTTCGGGCGACTCCGAGGGGTCGACGTCGACGGCGAGCAGAAGGCCGCGCACGGCCTCGGCCCGGTTGCGGTCCGCGACCTCCTCGAAGGAGACGAGCAGCCTGGACTGGTGCCAGCGCGTCGTCCGGACGGTGAGCATGGCGGGGCGCTCGGGCCCGTGGACCGCCCCGCCCTGGGGGGTCTGGGTGCGCAGGGTCGCCCCGACCGCGAAGCGCCGCTGCGGCTCGTCGGTGCGTAGCTCGATGGAGAGCTCGCCCTTGACGCCGTGCGGCTTGCCGATGCGGCCTACCACGACCTCGGTGCCCGCCATCTTCACTCCCTAGGACGATGCCGCGCCGACTGCCGCCGACACTGTGCTTGACGCGTATCAACAGACGAATGGGGAGGCCGGTGCGGCCTCCCCATTCGCGTCCTGCCTTTGTGCTGGGCGCTCAGCGCCGCCGGTCGACGTCGACGAAGTCGACCCGGACCCCGCCGCGGCCTGCGAGAGCACCCAGGACGGTGCGGATCGCGGTGGCCGTGCGACCGCCGCGGCCGATCACCTTCCCGAGGTCCTCGGGGTTCACGCGCACCTCGAGGAGCGAGCCACGGCGCAGCTGCTTGTCACGCACGGTGACGTCGTCGGGGTTGTCGACGATGCCCCGGACCAGGTGCTCGAGAGCGTCGGCCAGCATGGCGATCAGGCCTTGTCCTCGGCCTGAGCCTTGTCCTGGGCCTCCGCGTCAGCCGCCTTGACCTCGTCGGCCTCAGCCTGCTCGGTCGCACCCTCGGGGGTCTCGACGGCAGGCGTCTCGGTGGCTGCGGGGGCCTCGGCGGCCTCCTCCTTCGGAGCCTCGGCCTTCTTGGCCTTCTTGGTGACCGCCTCGGCGCGGGGCTCGCTTGCGGCCTCCTTCAGGGCCTCGTTGAAGATCTCGGCCTTGTCGCGCTTGGCGGCAGCGGTCTTCAGGGTGCCCTCGGCCCCAGGCTCGCCCTTGAACTTCTGCCAGTCGCCGGTGACCTTGAGGATCGCGGCGACGGCCTCGGTCGGCTGCGCGCCGACGCCGAGCCAGTACTGCGCCCGCTCGGACTCGACCTCGATCAGCGAGGGCTCCTCCTTGGGGTGGTACTTGCCGATCTCCTCGATGACCCTGCCGTCCCGGCGCTTGCGGGAGTCGACGACGACGACACGGTAGTGCGGCGCACGGATCTTGCCCATGCGCTTGAGACGGATCTTGACTGCCACGGGTGTGGTGTCTCCTTGAGAACTTGTGAGTGGGTGAGCGCCTCGAACCAGGTGGGGCCAGGCCGAGAACGCTGCGCTGTGTCACGCACAACCGGGTGAGAGGGTCCGGCGCGCACGACTCGGTCGGTCATTCTGCCAGACAGCACCGCCCGGTCTCCAATCGAGCGGAGACCGCTCAGGAGACCTCCCCCGTGGCGAGCAGCGCGTCGCGCTGTCTGCGGCGCTCCCGCTGCTCGTCGGGATCGGGAACGGGTACGGCGGCCACCAGCCGCTGGGTGTACGGATCCTGGGGGTCGAAGACGATCTGCTCGCGGGGGCCGACCTCGACGAGCTGTCCGTACTGCATCACCGCGATCCGGCTGGCCAGCATCTCCACGACGGCGAGGTCATGGCTGATGAACAGGCACCCGAAGCCGTGGTGGGCCTGGAGCTCCTGGAAGAGGTCGAGGACCCTGGCCTGCACGGACACGTCGAGCGCCGAGGTCGGCTCGTCGGCCACCAGCAGCTTCGGCTCCAGCGCGAGCGCCCTCGCGATGCCGACGCGCTGACGTTGCCCGCCCGAGAGCTCGTGGGGATAGCGGTTGCGCATCGACCGGGGCAGCTGGACGTCGTCGAGCAGCCGCTCGACCCGCTCGTTGAGCTGTTTGCCACGCAACTTCTCGTGCAGGTACAGCGGCTCGCCGATGGACTCCCCGATCGGGAGTCGCGGGTTCAGCGACGAGCCCGGGTCCTGGAACACGATGCCCACCTGCCGGCGAAGGGGCCGAAGCTGCTTCGGCTTCGCGCCGACCATGTCGACGCCCGCCACCTCGAGGGATCCGCCCGCGACCGGGAGCAGCCCGACGACAGCCCGCCCGATCGTGGTCTTGCCTGAGCCCGACTCCCCCACGAGCCCGACCACCTCGCCGTACCCGATGGAGAGCGAGACGCCGTCGACCGCCCGGAAGACCGGCTGGGAGCCCCGTTTGGGGTACTCCAGGACCAGGTCGCGCATCTCCACGAGCGGCGTCTCGATGGGTGCGGCGCTCGTCGCGCTCGGGTCAGGTCCTGGGGCGGCAGGGGCTCCACGGCGGAACATCTCGTCACCGTGGTCCGCCCGTCCGTCACCCTCCAGCGCGGCAGTGTGCCGGCCGAAGTGCGGCACGGCGGCCAACAGCTGCTGGGTGTACTCGTGCTGTGGGCGGTGGAAGATCTGTTCGGCCGTGCCCGTCTCGACGATCCGGCCGTCCTTCATCACGATGATCCGGTCCGCCATGTCCGCGACCACACCCATGTCGTGGGTGATGAGCACGATGCCGGCGTCGATCCGCTTTCGCAGGTCGCGCATCAGCTTGAGGATCTCGGCCTGGACCGTCACGTCGAGCGCGGTGGTCGGCTCGTCGGCGACCAGGAGCGTCGGCTCGCACGCGAGCGCCTGGGCGATCATCGCCCGCTGGCGCTGTCCCCCGGAGAGCTGGTGCGGGAAGCTGTCGAAGCGTCGCTCCGGCTCGGGGATCTCCACGAGCCTGAGCAGCTCGAGGGCCCGTTCCTTCGCGTCTCGCGGGCTCATCGTGAAGTGGGCCCGGAGGGTTTCCACGATCTGGAAGCCGATCGTGTAGACGGGGTTCAGCGCAGTCATCGGCTCCTGGAAGATGACTGCGATGTCGTTGCCCCGAACGGCCCGCTTGCCCGCCTCCGAGAGGGCGAGGAGCTCCTTGCCCTTCAGCTTGGCGCTTCCGCTGGCCCGCCCGTTCGGTGGGAGCAGACCCACCAGCGCCATGGACGACTGGGTCTTCCCCGATCCCGACTCACCCACGATGGCGAGGACCTCGCCGGCGGCCACGTGGTAGCTCACGTCGACGGCCGCGGGGTACCACTGGTCCTCCACCCAGAACGCCACGTTGAGGTTCTCGACCTCCAGGATCCGACCCTGCGCGCCCGTCGAGGGCTCCGTGCTGCTCGTCACCGTTCACCTTCCAGGGTCCGGATCAGTTCTGCGAGAGTGACGCCATGGGAGAGACCACGACATACCGGTCGGCGTTCGCGCGGGTGCTGGCCGTCGTGACGATCGCGCTGTGCGGGGTGGTGCTGGTCTCGCTCGCCCTCACTGCGGACCTCGAGACGACATCGAGGTACGCCGCACCGGTGATCCTCCTGGCGCTCCTGGCCTGGGTCGCCTACTGGCGTCCTCGCGTGGAGATCAGCGACGGCGGCATCGAGATCCGCAACGTGTGGCGCACCGTGGAGGTGCCGTGGCCCGCCCTGCAGGAGGTGGACAGCCGCCTCGGCCTTCGGCTCGTCACGGCCTACGGGACCTACCAGGCCTGGGCGGTGCCGGGCCCCCGTCGTACCCGGGGAACCAGGGAGGTGCAAACGCCCGAGGCTGCAGCACTCGTCGTCGCCCGATGGGAAGCCCTCCGCGAGGCCGGCTACCTCGACGAACCTCGTCTGGAGAGACCGCGAGCGCGCACCAGGCTGCACGTGGTGGAGCTCACCGCGGCGGCGCTGCTGCTCGCGCTGAGCGTGGTGGCGCTTGCCGTCGGATGAGTCGAGCCGGGGCTGCATCATGGCTTGGGCTCCTCGGTCGCGGCGACACGCTCCGCGTCGAGCGCACGCTGCATCCGCCGGGCCGACGGGATCCGTCGCTGGCGGGGGTCGAAGGCGTCGCGCAGGCCGTCGCCGATGAAGTTCACCGACAGCGCGATGACGATGATGAACAGACCCGGCCACCAGAACAGCCACGGCCGCGTGGCGAAGGCTGACTGGTACTCCGAGATCATCGTGCCGAGCGAGACGTCCGGCGACTTGATGCCGAAACCGAGGTAGCTGAGCGCCGTCTCGAGCAGCACCGCAGCCGACATGAGCAGCGTCGCGTTGACGATGATCACCCCCATGGCGTTCGGGAGCATGTGCTTGCGGATGATGCGGACGTTGCTCGCTCCGGCGACGCGGGCGGCGTCGACGAACTCCCTCTCACGCAGGCTCAGGAAGTCGCCGCGCACCAGTCGGGCCATGCCGGTCCACGTGATGAGCCCGAGGGCGATGGCGAGCCAGAAGGCACCACCGGACCCTGCGAGCTTGCCGAGCACGGCTCCGATCACGATCACCGGGAAGGTGATGATCAGGTCGGTGAACCGCATGAGGGTCTGGTCGGTCCGGCCCCGGAAGAAGCCCGCGGTGGCGCCGACGGCGATGCCGACCACCGTGGCGATGATGCCGATGATCACCATGACGATCAGCGACGTCTGCACGCCCTTCATGGTGCGGGCGAAGATGTCGCGGCCGATCGTGTCCTGGCCGAACGGGAAGTCGCCGATCGCGAAGCCGGTGCCGCCGAGCCAGGTGGGCAGGTGCATCGTCGGCGCTCCGCCGGGGTTCGCGACCGGATGAAGACCGGCGTGGTCCCACTTCCACCAGCCCGGGATCGGGCCGACCCCGATCGAGGTGAAGGCCAGGAGCGCGACGAACGAGATGCTGATGAGCCCGACGATGGCGCCCTTGTGACGGAGGAACCGTCTGCGGACGATCTGGCCCTGGGAGAGTCCCTCGACCTCCTTGAGCTCGATCGCGTTCTCGAGTCGCTCCGTGCTCGGGAGGTTCGTGGGCGTCGTCTCGATGCTCATGCGTTCACCCGGATCCGAGGGTCGAGGACGGCGTACAGCAGGTCGGCGACGAAGTTGGCCAGGACCGCGAGCACTCCGACGATCAGCAGGTACGCCATGATCGGGTCGATCTCGTCGCCGTCGAGCGAGACGACGAAGAGCCGGCCCATGCCGAACCAGTTGAAGATCGTCTCCGTGATCACCGCACCTCCGACCAGCGTGATGATGTCGACAGGGACGATCGACGCGAGCGGGATCAGGGAGTTGCGGAACGCGTGTCTCATGACCACGGTCCGCTCGGTGAGGCCCTTCGCCCGCGCGGTGCGGATGTAGTCCTGGTTCATCACCTCGAGCATGCTGGCGCGGGAGTACCTCGTGTAACCCGCGAACGAGATCAGCACCAGGGCGATCGTGGGCAGCAGCAGGTGGGTGAAGGAGTCCAGGTTCTCGATCCAGAAATCGCCGGTCATCCCGGGTGTCTTGGGACCGATCGTCGCTATCGGGCGACCCTTGATCAGGTTGGACTCGGAGTAGACCTGCCAGACCGACATGACCCGGTCGATGAACAGCAGGGCCGCCACGGGAACCGCCGTGATCGTCGCGGTGCGGGCGGACTGCTTCCAGTCCGGCCCTCCCCAGGCCCATCCGACGAGGACCGACACGAGGAGGGTGAGTCCGAGAAGGGCGAACATGATCGGCCAGCTCGCACCGACGTAGTAGTAGAAGTACTGGAGCGGGTAGTACAGCGCGACCCCGATGGCTGCGGTGGTCAGCGCGGCGTTGCGGGCGCGTGTGTTGCGCAGGCCGGTGGACAGATGCGTGGCCAGGAACGCGATGCCCGCACCGAGTACGGCGATCGCCACGATGCCGAGGCCCGGGTCGCTCAGCCAGCTCGTCACGTCGATGTAGGCGAGCACCGCCAGCGTGGCGGCGGTCCCGACACCCAGGACCCGAAGCCGCCGGGCGCGCGAACCACCTGCGATGCCTGCCCAGATCAGCCCCGACACCAACGAGATGCCGATCATCGTCGGCCAGCCCAGATGAGGGTCGGCGAGGAACGTGTTGAAGCCGATTGCGGCGTACTGCTTGAGCAGGACCGCCACCCAGAAGACCGGCAGGGAGTAGAGCAGGAACGACAGGAAGGTCACGCTGTAGTCGAAGCCGCTGTACTGCCGCAGTGCACTGACGATGCCGACGGCCACGCCGACAAGGATGGCGAGGAGGGTCGCCGCGGTCACCAGCTGGATCGTGGTGAGGATGGCGCCGCCGAGCATGCTGGTGACCGACTGACCCGAACGCCAGGCCGTGCCGAGGTCGCACTGGCCGATCACGCACTTGCTCGCGCCCGCAAGCCAGTCGACGTACCGGGTCACGACCGGCTCGTCGAGCCGCAGCTGCGCTATCCGGCCCTCGATCAGCTGCTGCTTGTTGGGCGCGGTGCTCGTGCGCAGGTCGTCGAGCGGGTCGATCGCGATGTCGGTGAGGATGTACATCACGAACGTCGAGGCGAGCACGACGAGAGCCGAGGTGACGAATCGCCTCAGGATGAATATGAACATCTAGTGCCTCACGGTTTCTTCGTGATCCGACCGTACGTCGAGGTCGCGAGCCGCGCCCAGCGCCTCAGCACAGCCCGCCGGGGGTGTTGCCGCCAGGTCGGCGGCAACACCCCCGCGCGGTCGTTCGTGCAGGTGGATGGCCGAGGCTCAGCTGGCGCCTGCCTTCCAGTCCCAGAAACCGTAGAAGATCGTCGGCGCGAGCTTGATGGGCTTCACGTTCGAGATGTTCTTGTTGTAGGCCGTGATGCTCGGGAACTGGAAGAGCGTCACACCGAAGCCGTCGCTCCAGAGGGCCTTCTCGACCTCGATCTGGATGTCGAGCTGGCGCTGCGGGTCGGTCGTGGTCTGCAGCTCGTCGTAGAGCTTGTCGACCTTGTCGCTCTTGAAGCCGCCGAAGTTGTTGCCGCCGGTGCTTCGGAAGTTGGCGTCGGACTCGGTGACAGCGGTGGAGGTGGACTGCCAGCCGAACAGGCTGGCGTCGTAGGTGCCGCTGCCCAGGAGCGAGCCCCAGTCGGCGTTGCTCTTGTCGACCACGTTGAAGCCGGCCTGCTTCGCCGACTGCCGGATGAGCTCGTACTCCTGCTCGCGTCGCACGTTGTCAGCAGCGAACAGCAGCCGGACGTTGACCGGCGTCTTGACGCCTGCCTGCTTGAGCAGCTGCTTGGCTCCGTTGATGTCGACCTGGTCGAAGTCCTTCGAGCCGTTCTGCGCCGCCATCTCGTCGTAGCCCGGAGCACCCGGCGTCAGCGTCTGGGACTCCCGGACCTTGGCGTCGGGCTGGAGGGGCTTGATGAGCTTGTCGAGGATCTCCTGGCGCGGCACCGTCTTCAGGAACGCCAGACGCACCGCCTTGGCCTTCTCCGCGTCGCCGCCGTAGGTCTTGGGGTCGAACGGACCGCCGTTGTTGTAGGTCAGGTCGACGTGCTCATACGTCGACTCGACGCCGGTGTCGACCTGGACGCCGTCGATGCCCTTGAGCGCCTGGAGCACGTCGGGGCTCGACTGCGGGGAGATCAGGTCGAGCTCACCGTTCTGGAGCGCCTGCACGGAGGCGAGCGGGTCCTCGTTCCAGCGGATCGTCACCTTGTCGATCGCCGCCTTGTGGTCACCCTTGTAGTCGGGGTTCGCCTCGAGCGTCATGAACTGGTTCTTCTCGAACGCCTTCATCAGGTAGGGACCGTCGGAGAGCCGCAGCAGCTCGTCGCTCGGGTAGGAGTTGTAGTCGAAGCCGCTGTTCCAGAAGTTCGCGATCTTCGACAGCGTGTTGTTGTCCTTGTCCTGGACCGCCTTGACCAGGGCGTCCTTCGCCTCCTGGGCGTCCTTGATCCCCAGCGCCTTCATGGCGGTCGCGTGGGCCGGCACGCCCATGTCGAAGTTGACCTCCCAGTCCGCGAACGGCTTGTCGTAGGTCAGCGTGATCGACTTGTTGTCGTCGCTGATCTCGGGAGTCTTCGTGACCAGGGCCATTCCGGGGGTCTGGCCGTCGAAGAACACCTGGCCGCCTGCAGTCTTCGACGGAGCTCCGGTCTCGGGGTCGCGCTTGACCTTGTCGGGGTCGACGTTGTTGAGGGCGCCGCTCAGTCCTGCCCACTGGAGGAGCATGTCAGCCGCGTCGACAGGTGTTCCGTCAGACCACTTGACGTCGTCGTTGATGGTGTACTTCACCTTGAGCGGGTTGTCGGAGACCTTGTCGTACTTGCCGAACGACTCGTCGCGCTGAAGCTCCAGGCTCGGGTCGTAGTAGTAGAAGTGGCTCCGCATGAGGTACTCGATGTTGGCGTTCGCCGTGGCGTTGCCGGTGGTCGTGTCGTCGTTGTAGGAGTACATCGGCTGGTTCCAGCCGATGTTGACCGAGGTGTCGCCCTGCGGGCCCTGCTTCTGCTCCTTCGTCTCCGGTGGCGCGCATGCGGCAAGCGCGAGACCGACTGCAGCCGCCGCTGCGGCCGCCGTGAACCTTCTGACCTTCACGATTCCTCCAAGCGATGCTCATGGCATCGAGTGCTCGAACAACAGGTTCGACACGGACACCAAGTCCCCCGCGTCTGCCGCGGACACTATTGGGCGGACGACCATGGAGGAACGCCCCGTGAACAAGTTAGAGCCGCATTGTTACCGAAGCGAGACCTAAGTCACATCGGCTGAAACACTGGACATCGGGGATCAGGCGACGACCGCCCCGCGGAGGACGATCCGCTTCGGGTCCTTGAGCACCCCGAGATCCTCCAGGGGGTCGCGGTCGAACACGACGA
This sequence comes from Nocardioidaceae bacterium, assembly GCA_035297905.1. Lineage (GTDB taxonomy): Bacteria > Actinomycetota > Actinomycetes > Propionibacteriales > Nocardioidaceae > Nocardioides_C. The sequence goes on along the minus strand of DATGYO010000036.1, from coordinate 8,534 downwards.
AGTCCGCGGTCGTCCCCTCGGCCAGGGAGGCGTCCATGCCGAGCCACTCGCGGGCTCGCCACGACGCCGCGCCGAGCGCCTCGGAGGCACTCAGCCCGTAGGTCGCCAGCTCCAGGACCTCGTCGCCGATCAGGCCGTGCGGGAGCACCCCTCCCGCGTCGGTGCCGGCGTAGATCGCGACTCCGGCCTCGTGGGCGGCCCCGATGGTCTCGCGGCGGCGCGCGAACAGGGCCCGCATGTGCTCGGCGTACTTGGGGAACTTCGCCTCCCCCGAGGATGCGTAGCTGGGGAAGTTCTGGAGCTGCCTCACGGTGGGGACGAGCGCCACGTTGTTGGCCACCATGGTGTCGATCAGGTCGGTGTCGAGGCCGGTGCCGTGCTCGATGCAGTCGATGCCGGCGTTGATGAGGTCGGGCAGCGCCGCCTCGCCGAAGACATGGGCGGTCACCCGGGCCCCGCGGTCGTGAGCGACCTTCATGGCCTGGTCGAGCGACTCCCGGGTCCACGAAGGCGTGAGGTCGCCTGCCTCACGCTCGATCCAGTCCCCCACCAGCTTGACCCAGCCGTCACCACGGTCGGCCTCCTGTGCCACGTAGTCGGGCAGCTGCTCGGGCTCGATCTCGTGGGCGAAGTTCCGGATGTACCGTCGGGTCCGGGCCAGGTGGCGTCCGGCGCGGATCAGTCGCGGGAGGTCGTCGCGCTCGTGGATCCAGGACGTGTCCGCGGCAGAGCCACAGTCCCTGATCAACAGCGTGCCGGCGTCCCTGTCGGTCAGCGCCTGCTCCTCCTGCACGTCCTCAGGCACCGCCCCGTCGGAGTCGAGGCCGATGTGGCAGTGCGCATCGACCAGACCCGGCACGATCCACCCCTCGGCGGCGAGCTCGGCCGAGGCGACGGGCTCGTAGGTGACCTTGCCGTCGACGACGTACAGGTCCCGAGGTTCTCCCTCGGGCAGGACCACTCCGCGGAACTTCAGTGCGCTCATGGCGTCCGACGCTACCGCCACTCCCCCGGGGTCTGTCAGCCCGGCGGCTACTGCTTCGGCAGGAACTTCGAGAAGTCGTCGGGCAGTGTGAAGTCCTCCGGCTTCGCGCCGTTCCCGTCGGCGGGAAGCCCGAACGGGTTGGCGCCGGCCGCGGGTGCCTTGGAAGCCGCCTTCTCCTGCTGGGCACGCTTGGCGGGGTTTCCCGAACCGCGCTTGGCCTTGCCCTTCTTCGGCGCCTGCTTGGCCTTGGCGCGCTTGCCCATCCCCATGCCGGGCATCCCCGGCATGCCAGGCATGCCCGGCATGCCGCCGCCGCGGGCCATCGACATCATCATCTTGCGCGCTTCGAAGAAGCGGTCCACGAGCTGGTTGACGTCGGAGACCTGGGTGCCCGAACCGCGCGAGATCCGCGCGCGGCGGGAGCCGTCGATGATCTTGGGGTTCTCACGCTCGGCCGGCGTCATCGACTGGATGATCGCCTGGATCCGGTCGATCTCGCGCTCGTCGAAGTTCTCGAGCTGCTCGCGGAACTGGCCCATGCCGGGGAGCATCCCCATGATCTTGGTCAGCGAGCCCATCTTGCGGATCTGCTGCATCTGCTCGAGGAAGTCAGTGAGGGTGAAGTCGCCGCCCTGGCCCGTCAGCTTGGCCGCCGCCTTCGCCGCCTGCTCCTGGTCGAAGGTCCGCTCCGCCTGTTCGATCAGGGTGAGCATGTCGCCCATGTCGAGGATGCGCGAGGCCATCCGGTCGGGGTGGAACAGGTCGAAGTCGGTCAGCTTCTCGCCGGCGGAGGCGAACATGACCGGCTTGCCGGTGATCGAGGCGACCGACAGGGCGGCACCACCGCGTGCGTCGCCGTCGAGCTTCGTGAGTACGACGCCGTCGTACCCGACCCCGTCGAGGAACGCCTGCGCGGTGTTGACCGCGTCCTGGCCGATCATCGCGTCGACGACGAACAGGATCTCGTCGGGGTCGACCGCGTCGCGGATGTCCGCCGCCTGCTTCATCATCTCCTCGTCGAGGCCGAGGCGACCTGCGGTGTCGATGATGACCACGTCGTGGAGGGTGCGCTTGGCCTCGGCGACCGAGTCCCGGGCCACGGCTACCGGGTCACCGACGCCGTTGCCTGGCTCGGGCGCGAAGACCTTGACCCCGGCCCGCTCTCCGTTGACCTGGAGCTGGTTGACCGCGTTCGGGCGCTGGAGGTCGGCCGCGACGAGCAGGGGGCTGTTGCCCTGGTTCTTCAGCCACAGGGCGAGCTTCGCGGCCAGGGTCGTCTTGCCGGATCCCTGCAGGCCCGCGAGCATGATGACCGTCGGGGGCGTCTTCGCGAACCGCAGGCGACGGGTCTCTCCGCCGAGGATCGTGACGAGCTCGTCGTTGACGATCTTGATGACCTGCTGGGCGGGGTTCAGCGCCTGGCTGACCTCCTCCCCCCGAGCCCGCTCCTTGACCGCGGCGACGAACTCCTTGACCACGGGCAGCGCGACGTCGGCCTCGAGCAACGCGATCCGGATCTCCCGGGCGGTCGCGTCGATGTCGGCCTCCGAGAGCCGGCCTTTGCCCCGGAGGTTCTTGAAGGTCTCGGCAAGGCGGTCAGAGAGTGTCGCAAACAATGGTGGTCAGTCCTCGTGTCGACGTCGCAGGCGTGCGGACCCGCCGGTCGTCGTTGCCGAAGGGTCAGTGGTCAAGGGTAACCGGGTCCGTGAGCGCATGCCGTACAGCGTGCGCCGCCTCGGCCGATCTCTCGTCCCCCAGCGCCCCCGCACCCTCCTCCTGGACGTAGAAGACGTCCACCGCCTGGGGGCCCACCGTTCCGACATGGGCGGAGCGCACGGTGACGCCGATCTCGGCGAGCGCACCGCACACGAGGTGCACGACGCCCGGACGGTCCTCCACGCGGACCTCGATCACCGTCGACCGCCGTGAGGCCTCCGGCCGGACCGCCACCGAGGGGTCGAGGGTGAGTGTCGCCGAGCGGCGCAGGCGGGTCCCGGTGTCGAGACGGCCCTCGAGGACCGCCTCGATGCGGGTGCGGACCACGGCCGGGTCGATGTGCTGGTCGTCGACATGCCACCGGGACACGGCGTACTCGTCCTGCGTCCAGGCACGCGCGGACCGGATCGGCACACGCATCAGGCCCAGCGCCCCCGAGACCGCCGCCAGGAGCCCGACCCGGTCACCGGTCACCACGGTGACCTCGCTGCCGTGAGCTCCCCGCTCGACGCGTACGTCCACCTGGGTGCTGTCTGTGCGGACCGAGCCGGGCACCTCGACCAGCGCGTCGGGCTCCTCGGCCACCGAGCCGACGTCCGCCTGGCCGATGGCCGCCCGCACCCGCGAGCACAGCTCGGCGACGAGTGCCGCGCGCCACGGTGTCCAGGCCTTCGCCGAGGTCGCCCTGGCGTCCGCCTCGGTGAGGACAGCCAGCAGCTCGAAGGTGAGCGGCTCACCGACCCTGGCGAGGACGTGCTCCACGGTGGCGGGGTCCTCGAGGTCGCGCGTCGTGGCCACCTCGGCGAGGAGCAGATGCCAGCGGACCACAGCGGCCACCACCTCGACGTCCGGTTCGGCGAAACCGAGCCGGCGGGCCAGCGCGGCGGCGATCGGCTCGCCCGCCAGGCTGTGGTCCAGCAGGCCTCCCTTGCCGATGTCGTGGGCCAGCGCGGACACGACCAGGAGGTCGGGCCGAGCCACGCGCCGGATCAGTCTGGAGGCCTCGATGCAGGTCTCGACGAGATGCCGGTCGACGGTGAACCGGTGCACCACGGAGGCATGTGGCAGCAGCCGCACCCGCTCCCACTCGGGCAGCAGCCTCGTCAAGGCGTCGGTCTCGTCCAGCGTCTCCCACACCGGCAGGAGGCCGGGCCCGGCCGCGAGCAGCCGCACCAGGAGGTCGCGCGCCTCGTCGGGCCAGGGGTCGCCGAGGTCCGGGCACTCGCGGAGCAGCCGGGCAGCCGTGTGCGGCGAGAGGATCAGGTCCCGCTCTGCCGCCTCCGCGGCGGCGCGCAGGAGCAGTGTCGCGTCTGACGCCACGGCGACACGGTTCCGGACCACCACCTCCCCGCCCGCGATGGCGAGGGCGTGCCCCAGTGGCTCCATCGCCGGTCCGGGGGTACGACGGGCGAGCGGACGGCTTGGCGCGAGGACCCCGTCGACGCGTCGCCAGGTCAGGCGGGAGATGTGGGTGATCCGCCGGCCGAGCTCCCTGACCAGCCGCTGCGTGGTCTCCGCACTCTCCTGGCCGAGCTCCGCGGCGAGGTCGTCCCACATGTCCGGGGCGATCCGGTCGGAGGCGCGCCCGGCGACCGTGTGCAGTGCGTCGCGGACGTCGAGCAGCGCCTGCCTGCTGCGCTCGAGGTCCGCGTGGGGCACGTCGACGAGCCAGGTCGCGACGAGCGCCTTCATGATGGTCGCGTCACGCAGTCCGCCGCCGGACTCCTTCAGGTCGGGGACCGACGAGTGCGCGAGCTCCCCGAGTCGCTCGACGCGCCGTTCCGCCAGCTCCTTCAGCTCGGGCAGCCGCTCGCGAGCCTCGCGACGCCACTGGGCGAGCAAGGTCGACCTGAGGCGCAGGGTGACCGACGTGTCGCCCGCGATGTGGCGGGCGTCGAGCAGCCCGAGGGCGACCCGGACGTCCCGTTTCGCCGCCGCCGTGACCTCCGAGAGCGCGCGCACCGAATGGTCGACGTCGGCCCCGGCGTCCCAGAGGGGGTACCAGAGCTCGGTCGCGACCTCGCCGACGTCGACCCCGTCCTCGTGCACCAGCACCACGTCGAGGTCGGAGTGGGGCGCGAGCTCGCGGCGTCCGTACCCACCGACCGCCACCAAGGCGATGCCGGTCTCGTCGTCGCCGCGCGCCGAGGACCTGTTCTCCAGAGCACGCGCGAACGCCGCGGAGCACAAGGCATCAGCAACGTCGGCGCGGTGCTGCCGGTCGTCGGCGGTCACGACGGCTTACAGGGCTGCCTCGTCGCGGTCCCCCGTGCGCACCCGGACCACGCTCTCGACCGGGACCACCCAGACCTTGCCGTCCCCGATCCGACCGGTCTGGGCGCTCTTCACGATGATCCCGACGACGTCGTCGGCGTCTGCGTCCTCGACCACGATCTCGATGCGGATCTTCGGCACCAGCGCGATGTCGTACTCCGCGCCCCGGTAGACCTCGGTGTGCCCCTTCTGCCGGCCATAGCCGCTGACCTCGTTCACCGTCATCCCGGTGACCCCGAAGGTCTCGAGCGCCTCCCTGACCTCTTCCCACTTGTGCGGCTTGATGACCGCGGTCACGAGCTTCATCCTTCGAGGTTCCTCTCCGTGTGCCTGAGTATGTCCGTATGCCTGGGCATGCCGCCGATGACCGTGCCACCGCTGCGGGTGCCCGCGGTGGCATGCAGGTCGTACGCCGTCTCCGCGTGCACGACGAGGTCGATCCCGGAGACCTCGTGCTCCTCGTCCACGCGGAAGCCCATCGTCGCGTCCAGCACCCTGGCCAAGACGTAGGAGACCCCGAACGCGAACGCCAGCACGACGAGGCCGCCTAGGAGCTGCTTGCCGAGCTGCTCCGCACCGCCGCCGTAGAACAGCCCGTCCACGCCCGACGGGGCAACCGCCGTCGCGAGGAGGCCGATCCCGAAGGTACCCACGAGCCCGCCCACGAGGTGAACCCCCACGACGTCCAGGGAGTCGTCGTACCGGAAGGTGTACTTCAGGCCCACTGCGAGTGCGCAGATCACACCCGCCAGCATGCCCATCAACATCGCCCCTACCGGCGACAGCGAGGCGCAGCTCGGAGTGATCGCGACCAGGCCAGCCACGAGACCGGAGGCGGCGCCGAGCGAGGTGGCGTGCCCGTCGCGGAGCCGTTCGACCGAGAGCCACGCCAGCGCGCCGGTGCACCCGGCGAGCAGGGTGTTCACGAAGACGACTGCCGCGGTGTGGTTGGCGCCGAGCGCGGAGCCTGAGTTGAACCCGAACCAGCCGAACCAGAGGAGACCCGCGCCGAGCATCACGAGGGTCAGGTTGTGCGGACGCATCGGGTCCCTGCCGAAGCCCACCCGGCGGCCGACGACGAGCGCCACCGCGAGCGCTGATCCTCCGGAGCAGATCTCCACGGCGGTGCCGCCGGCGAAGTCGACGAGCCCGAGCGTGTTGGCCATCCAGCCGCCCTGGTGGCCCGAGCGGTCGTAGTCGAAGACCCAGTGCGCCACCGGGGCGTAGACGACCACCGTCCAGACCGAGACGAAGACCATCCAGGTGCCGAACCGGGCCCGGTCGGCGATCGCACCGGAGATGAGCGCGCCGGTGATGACGGCGAACAGGCCCTGGAACGCCGCGAAGAGGATCAACGGAACCGTGCTGTCGCCGTTGGCGCTCTGCTCCATCAGGGACGAGAGCCCGAGGTACTGCCTCGGGTCACCGATGAGCCCCAGGCCCAGGTCGTCGCCGAACGCCAGCGAGTAGCCGACCAGGGCCCAGACCACGGTCACCGCGCCCAGGGCGCCGAACGTCATCATCATCATGTTCAGGACGCTCTTGGAGCGGACCATCCCGCCGTAGAAGAGCGCGAGCCCCGGTGCCATGAGAAGGACGAGCGCAGATGCTGCCAGGAGCCAGGCGGTGTCGCCGGTGTCGGTCATCGCGAGTCGGTTACCCCAGGTCGTGCCCCGCGGCTGGTCCGCGAGGTCGGCCGCAACACTGTCGACGCCCGAGGTTTCCTCGCGGCGGCCGATCTGTTTCGCTTTTGTGACAGTGAGGGGCGTTTTGTTACAGGCATGTGAACCAGGCGGGGCCGACCTTGTGAGAACTGCCACGGCCAGCGCCCGCCTGGTCTCGAGATCGACTACAGAGCGGCCTCGTCGCGTTCCCCGGTGCGGACCCGGACCGCGCTCTCGACCGGGGCCACCCAGACCTTGCCGTCGCCGATGCGTCCGGTCTGGGCGGTCTTGACGATGATCCCGACCACGTCGTCGGTGTCGGCCTCGTCGACCACGATCTCGATGCGGATCTTCGGCACCAGCGCGATGTCGTACTCCGCGCCCCGGTAGACCTCGGTGTGCCCCTTCTGCCGGCCGTAGCCGCTCACCTCGGTCACGGTCATCCCGGTGACCCCGAAGGTCTCGAGGGCCTCTCGGACCTCTTCCCACTTGTGCGGCTTGATGACCGCGGTCACGAGCTTCATGCGTTGACTCCTTCACTCTTCGAAGAGGTGACCAGGGAGCCGGCCGCGCCGCGCGGCGAACCCGACCGGGACGCGAACTCGTACGCCGTCTCGCCGTGCTCCACGAAGTCGATCCCCTCGACCTCTTCCTCCTCGGTGATCCGCCAGCCCATCGTGTACTTCAGGGCCAGGGCGATGACCAGCGTGAAGACGCCCGACCACAGCATCGCGAAGACCGCGATCATGGTCTGCACGATCAGCTGGCTGAAGCCGCCGCCGTAGAAGAGGCCGTCGGAGGTGGCGAGGAAGCCGATGCCGATGGTGCCGACCAGACCCGCGACGAGGTGCACTCCCACCACGTCGAGCGAGTCGTCGTACCCGAACCTGTACTTCATCCCGACGGCGACCGCCGCGACCGCGCCGGCGACCACGCCGAGGACCATCGAGCCCACAGGGCTGAGGGCGCCACAGGCCGGGGTGATCGCCACGAGCCCGGCGACGACACCCGAGGCGGCACCGAGGCTCGTGCCCTTGCCGTCGCGGATCTTCTCCACCAGGAGCCAGCCGAGCATCGCGGCCGCGGTTGCGGCGGTGGTGTTCACCCAGACCAGCCCGGTCTCACCGACGAAGTTGGTCGCGAACTGCACGGAGTTCTCGAACATGGCGCCGCTCTTGCCGGCAACACCAGGTGTCGCGCTCGGGACGAACGAGCCGACGTTGAAGCCGTACCAGCCGAACCACAGCAGGCCGGCGCCCAACATCGTGAACGGGATGTTGTGGGGCCGCATGACCTCCTTGCCGAAGCCGCGGCGGGCGCCGATCACCAGCACGAGGACGAGGCCCGCCATGCCGGCGTTGATGTGCACGACGGTTCCGCCCGCGTAGTCGACTGGCACCACGTTGTCGAAGAACCAGGTGACCAGACCGCCCTTGGTGCCGCTGAGGAAGCCGCCGCCCCAGACCATGTGTGCCAGGGGGAAGTAGGAGAGCGTGACCCAGATCGGTACGAAGACCATCCAGGTGGAGAACTTCACGCGATCGGCGATGGCACCGCTGACCAGCGCTGCGGTGATGATCGCGAAGGTGAGCTGGAACGCGACGCTGATGTACGCGCCGGCGTCGATGTTCTCGAGGCCGAAGAGCTCGAAGGGGTTGCCGAACAGGCCGGCCTTGCCCGCTCCGAACGCGTCGGAGCCGTACGACATCGACCATCCCCACAGGATGTAGACGACGGTGACGATGCCCATGGCGCCGAAGGACATCATCATCATGTTGAGGACGGACTTGGACCGCGTCATTCCGCCGTAGAAGAACGCCAGACCCGGCGTCATCAACAGGACCAGGGACGCGGAGGTGAGAACCCAGGCTGCGTGGCCGGTGTCCATGGAACCT
>DATGYO010000035.1:0-63851 GCA_035297905.1 Nocardioidaceae bacterium | reverse complement strand
GGACGCGGTCGTCCCGGACCGCCGCGACGTCTACGCCCCGCCGCCGGCATCCGACCCGCTGGCACCGTGGAAGACGCTCAACGCGATGCTGGTCGAGAACCCGCCGCCGCCCCACCACGGCCTGGTGCTGGACCAGGTCCGGGACATCGGCATCGGCCCGGGTCTGGACGTCGAAGCACAGCCCGCCGTCGTCAAGCAGGCGCTGGGCCGCGCTGCCGTCGTCGGGATGGCGCTGCTGCGACAACAGTTCGTCAGCGGAGACTGGGCCGAGCAGGTCGCCGGCTGGCGCTACCCACCGGCGGAGGAGGGACGCTTCGGTGACGACTTCCTGCGCCGGGCCGCCGACCAGTGCTTGGCCGGCATCGCCGCGAACGACCCCGCCGAGTCGGTCTACCTGCTGAACTTCCAGGACGCCGACGGGGCGCCGTTCGCGCCGCAGGGCCGCTACCAGCTGCACTTCGGCGTCGACGAGCTGCCGCCGGTGGAGGCGTTCTGGTCCCTGGCCGCCTACACCGCAGACGACCTCAACCTGATCTCCAACCCGGCGGACCGGTACTCGGTCGGCGACCATGCCGGCAACCTCACCCGGGATGACGACGGCGGTCTCACCCTGTACCTGCAGCCGGAGGCACCCGCCGATGGTGCGGACGGGAACTGGCTGCCGACCTCAGGGACTCACCCGTGGTTCCTCATCCTCCGGATGTACCGACCCGGCCGCACGGTCCTTGACGGTGGGTGGCGGTGTCCGGCGGTCAGCCGCGTCGACGTGAACGTCCCTGCTTCGACCTCATGAGGAGGTGGCGAGATGATCTGGGCAGTCCTGGCCCTGTTGGGCGTGCCGCTGTGGCTGTGCGCCCTCGGAATCTTGGCCCTGGTGTACCGGAACAAGTCCCTGCGGCAACGGCATGGCGACATCCCGGTCCGGGTGCAACGCGCGGGGAAGACACGTTGGACCCGTGGCCACGCCGTCTGGGTCTCCGACGTGTTCGCCTGGCGCGGCAGCCCCGCGGCCTGGGACGAGGACCTCTTCCAGGTGACCGCTGCGAGCGTCGGGGCCTTGGAGCCAGAGGAGCTGAAGAAGCTGCACCGGTTGGGCGACCACCCGGCCGTGGCCACACTGAGACCCGACATGGGTGAGCCGGTCCGCGTGGCGGTGGCATCCGAACACCGCGCGGCCCTGCTCGGCCCGTACGGCACGACGGTCGGCTGACCCGGCAACGTACGGACGACGCGGCTGCTCGGCGTCGGCCTGCCGACTGACCATCCTGGGCGGCTGGCTGCTCGCAGTGTCGCTGTTCCCGGGAATCGGCGTGTGGCTGGCCTTCCTGGTCGCGGCCGCATTGGCACCCACCGACGCCGCGCTGGGCATATCCGGGGCGGCCAACCCGGCGGTACCCTCGCGGATCCGCCGACTGCTCATCGGCGCGGCGATCGGTGTCGCCGTCGGGCTTGGCGGCGGCTGGCTGCTGCGTCATGCCCGCCGCAGCCACTGGGGCGGCCGAGGACTTCACCGGCGTCGCGGTCCTCGGCCTCGTGGTGCTCAGCTGCGCCGCCGCCGTCAGCCTGCACGGCAACGGGTTCGTGGCCGCCTTCTGCGGAGGCCTGGCGTTCGGTGCGGTCGCCGGTCGACGCGGACCCACCGAGCTGGTCTTCCTCGAGCAGGCCAGCGGCCTCGTCTCGCTGCTCGTGTGGACCGCTTTCGGCGCCGTCGCGATCCCCATCATGTTCGGCCGCATCGACCTCACATCGTGTTGTACGCCGTGCTCAACCTCACCCTGGTGCGCATGGTTCCGGTCGCCCTCGCCACGATCGGCGCAGGCCTGGACCGGAACACGGTCCCGTTCGTGGGCTGGTTCGGCCCCGCGGACTGGCGTCCCTCGACTTCGCCCTCATCGCACTCGAAGAGCTCAGCAGCGGAGCCGATGACGCCGTCGCCGTCATCGGGCTGACCGTGCTGCTCAGCGTCCGCGCGCACCGCCTCACCGCCGCGCCACTGCCCACTCGATACGGGCACGCGGCGACAGCAAAGACACCGGAGCCCGACGACCCAGCCCCTGACCTGCCCGTACGCGGACTGCCACACCGCCTCCACGCCGCGACCCAGCACCCCCGCCAGGACGAACTAGGCAGTCACCCGGTGGCAGCGGGAGCACCAGCATCATTGGCGGGCCGATGCGTCTACGGCTGGCTACGGCCTGTAGTTCATCTGGCCTGGCCCGGTCTTGTCGTAGACGTTGAAGAACTCGTCACTCATGATCGTGGCGACACCGCCCTGCGGTGTCTCGATCAAGTCCCGCTCCAACGTCGTGACCCGGAACTTCCAGCCGGCCGGCAGGTTCTTGAAGTAGCTCGCCCCGTTAGCAAGGAAGTCTTCGTAGGTGAACTTCGGCTCGAGGCCCAGCTGGAATCCCTTCATGACCCAGGCGTTGCCCTCGGCATCGTCGAGGATCATGACCGTGGTGCCCATGTTCCAGCCCAGCCGGCTCTTGCGCGCGATGGTCATGGGCTCGTACGGCGGCACGTCTGCGACGGCACCGGCCTTCTTCATGTCGAGCTGTCCGACCCAGGGGGCCTTGATGCCGTTGAAGTCCCTCTCCTTGCCGATCTGAACTTCGGCCCAATCGGGCGTCCAGATCTTGGGCCCGTTCAACGACGCACCGAGCAAGCCGTAATCCGCCGTCAACTCGTCGAAGTCGATACCTTCGACGAGGGCTTGCGGGGCGACATCTCTTGACGCGAGGATCCCCGGCTTGGTGAACATGGGGTTGTAACAGGCGGCAACCACGTTCCCGGTCTTCGCTTCGCGCCCTGCGAGGAAAATCTCGATGTAGCGTGCCTGGTGCATGCCGTCAACGCGCCCGAATACGGCGCCCTCGCTGTCATGCAGCACAGCAGGTTCATTCGGGGCCTGACTTGTCGTCATCGTGGACTCTTCCTTCAGCGGCTGACTGATGAGGCCACTGTTACGGGTCTGACGCAGTGGGGCATCACCCGACCAGGATGATTCCGGATGGGCGCTTCGAAGCACCTTCGTAGCCGTGCTCGTTCTACCTGCCCGCGGCTGATGTGGAGGACGGCGACTGCTCCGGGTATCACATGCTCGTTGGATGTCGATGCTCTGCGACGAGTCGTCGGCCAGTCCAAGCATCGTCAAGCGGGCCGGGGAGGACGTTCTCCGAAGACGCAGGGGCGGGAGGCGGCGTCGTCCCCGTCTGGTCCCGACCGGCCGACCGAGCTCATCGCGCGAGCGGGGAGAGCTGGGCGAGGCGTGCCTCGAGGCGACTGACGGTGCCGTCGACATCGGAGAGCTTGTCGAGGCCGAAGAGGCCGATCCGGAAGGTGGAGAAATCGTCGCCCTCGCCGCACATGAGCGGGACACCGGCGGCAGCCTGCATGCCGACCTGCTTGAACTTCGCAGCGCTGCGGATGGCGGGGTCGTCGGTGTAGGCGACCACCACACTCGGTGCCGCAAACCCCTCGGCCGCGACGGAGGGGAACTCGTGAGCGGCGAGCAGGGCGCGGACCTGTGTTCCCAGGGCGACCTGGGCGCGGCGGAGCTCCTCCTGACCGGCATCGCAGGTGGCACGCATCAGCGCGGCGTTGTGTGCGAGCGCGTCAGTGGGCATGGTCGCGTGGTACGGGGTCTGCCCCTCGAGGTAGGCCTCGGTGATCGTCAGCCACTTCCCGAGGTCGGCGGCGAAGCTGGTCGAACTGGTCGACCGCACGGCGGCACGCCCAGCCTCGCCGAGCATCACGTAGCCGGCGCCCGGCCAGCCGCTCCAGCCCTTCTGTGGCGCGCTGAGGAGGACATCCACTCCCAGCTCGGCCATGTCGACCCACAGCGCCCCCGACGCGATGGAGTCGAGGACGAACAGCCCACCGACCTCATGCGTTGCGTTCGCGACGGCGCGGACGTAGTCGTCGGGCAGCACCATCCCGGCCGCGGTCTCGACGTGCGCTGCGAAGACGACTTGGGCACTCGTGTGCCGGATGCTCGCGACCACCTCGTCGATCGGGGCCGGCGCCCAAGGTGCGTGGCGGTCGTCGGAGACCTTCTGTGCGTGACACACCGTGGTCGCCGTGGGGATGGACCCGGCGTCGAAGATCTGGGACCAGCGGTAGGAGAAGAGGCCGTTGCGTACGACGAGGCACCGGCGCCCCGTCGCCAACTGCCGGGCGACCGCCTCCATGGCGTAGGTGCCGCCGCCCGGGACGACAGCGACCGTCTCTGCACGGTAGGTCGTGCGCAGTACGTCGACGATCTCCTGCATCACGTCGACGAAGCGCCTCGACATGTGGTTCAGCGAACGGTCGCTGAAGACCACCGAGTACTCGAGGAGGCCACCGGGATCGACGTCAGGGCGAGGCAGGTCCACGACAGCAGGCTCCCACATGCCCGCCCCGCCACCTCGGTGGGCCCAGGGTCTGGTCGCCGGGGCGGCGGACGGGTCACCGTGGACCGGGACCGCGGATCACGGCGTTCAGCCGCGCCGTCTGCCGGGTGAGGTGGTCGCGCTCTGGCAGGTTCGGCGCACGGCGTCCAACGTCGGCATGGACGTGCGCTGCGGTCTCCAGGTCGCCGTCGAGTTCATGGAGGTACGCCGCCTCGGCGGTGTGCCGGGGGAGGGCGGGGTCGAGCGGGGCCAGGGCCGCCAATCCCGCATGGGCCCGCCGGCGTGCCCGACAGCCACGGCGCGGTTGAGGCGGACGATCGGGCTGGTCGGCTTGGGTGGTCGTTTGATGTGCTGCGCAGCGCAGCGCGCGTACCGCACCTAATTCACCCAAGTATTCGGTCACCAGCTCACTCTCGAGGTCAAGGTCCAGCAAGAGTCGAGTCGCCGCATCCTGACCCGCCCGCTCGGCGCTAACCTGGGGGACTTCCTGGGCTCGGACAAGACCGAGGGCGGCCTCGGACTCGGCACCTTCGGGACCAGCGTGCTGTTTCTCGCGATCATCCTCGCCCTGGTCATCTTCCTGTCCGTGACCAAGGTCGACCGCACCGAAACTCGGGCGGGCGAGCCCACTGGCGACCCGGACGACCTCGACGAACCGGAGCCGGCTCGCGCCTAGTCGCCCGGGGGTGCAGGTCCGTGACCGTCGACTCTGCCGCGGAGCCACGAATACCGCGAGCGTTGGGAATAGCGGTAGACATCGCGCCGAAGTCGATGAGCCCACTGGCGGGGATCTCATAGCTGCGGAACCCTCTACGGAAGCTGGTGAGCACGCGCGCGGTGTGGCCAGTAGGCGCCAGCGATCGCCGCCTGACAGGGTGGCACCTCCCTGGGCGAGCTGGACGCCGCGCCGCGTAGGCGGCACACGCTGTAACGGGTACCTAAACCCGCCGTGGTCTGGGAGCCTGCAGGTGGGAGCCGAGCCTCCCCGTCGCCCGATTTGAGCTGCGCCCCTGCTCGTGATCCCAGGAGGGAAGCATGCGCATGTACAAGGTCGGCTACTTCGTGGGCAGCCTGTCATCCAACTCGATCAATCGTGTCTTGAGCCGGGCCTTGATCCGGCTGGCGCCCCAGGACCTGGAGTTCCACGAACTCCCCATCGGCGGCCTTCCGCTGTACAGCCCAGACTTCGACAGCGACTACCCCGCAGAGCCGCGGGCACTGAAAGACGCGATTGCCGGCTCGGATGCCGTTCTGTTCGTCACCCCGGAGTACAACCGCTCGATTCCGGGTGCGTTGAAGAACGCCATCGACTGGGCTTCACGGCCGTAGGGGCAGAACCCCTTCGACCACATGCCGGCGGCGATGATCGGCGCGTCGCCCGGCCAGATCGGCACCGCGGCGGGGCAGCAGAGCCTGCGTGCGGTGCTGAGCTTCTGCAACGCCCGCCAGATGACCGCGCCCGAGGCATACATCAGCTTCAAGCCCGGGCTGTTCACAGACGACGGCGAGGTCACGAACGAGTCGACGGCGGCGTTCCTCGCCGACTTCATGCAGGAGTTCCGCGACCACATCGAGCGAGTCCTCACGGTCCTCCCGCGATCGTGACGCCGAGTGCAGCCGACGTCGACGTGCATCACGTCTCCACCGCAGAATCTGGCGGGTGGGATTCCGGGCGAAAGACCAGAGGCTTCGACACGGAACGGGGTTGAGTGCGTCCAGCCGAGTGCCAGGGCAAGAGTGGGCGTAGGGTGGTGAGAAATCGCCTTGGCATTCGTCCAGTCCCCGCCCTTGTCCCGGCCCAGAATGTGTCGAGCCCTGGGGGGCCGCAGAATGAGTCAGATTCCTGGCTGGTCACACGAGACCGTCCTCGCGGCTGAGCCCGTGAGTGCATCGAAGGCTCGTGACTTCATCTCTCAACACCTCGTCGCGCACGACCTACCGTATCTGGTGGAGGATATCCGGCTGGTCACGAGTGAACTTGCGACGAACGCCATGGTGCATGCGCGCACACCGTTCGTCGTGACCCTGTCGGAGGTGAATGGGGTCGTGCTGCTGGCCATCCGAGATGGCTCTACCTCGGTCCCCGTGAGGACCACGCCGCGGGTCACGGACATGGGCGGTCGCGGGTTGATGCTTGTGGAGCTGCTGAGTCGCGAGTGGGGTGCCAGCACCGATGGTTCCGGTTCCAAGTCGGTCTGGGCGTCCTTCGCCACCCGAACCGGGCCCTGGCCGGCCCACCGTTGACATGAACCCGGTTCGACGGCCGCCCACCGCGGGCAGGTCGGCGCTGAGTCCTGCTGAGGTCAGGTTGGCTCGTCGGCAGAGTGCTGCTCCGGACCGAGGACGGCGCTCGTCGGCAGCGCCCTACGGACCAGGGAGTGCGCGACGAGGCTGAGCTTCTCGTTGTGGTTGCGGGAGTAGGCGCGTAGCGCGGTGAAGGCGGTGTCCATGTCGACATGCCCGGACTCGGCGAGCAGCCCCTTGGCCTGCTCGATCACGATTCGGCTGTTCAGGGCACTCTGGAGCTGTTCAGCGAGGATGGAGGCGCGGTGGACGGTGCGCTGCTGAAGAATTCCGATGGTGGCCACATCGGTCAATGCGCGGGCGATCCGCTGGTCCGCGGCGCCGAGCATTGGTCCCGGCGTGTTGAACAGATTCAGTGCGCCGATCGTCTGATCACGTAGGCGCATAGGAACCGCATGCATGGAGGTGAAGCTGACGCTGCGCGCGGCCTCGGCGAAGCGTGGCCACCGGGTGTTGCCCGCGAGGTCCTCCACGGTGACCGCCTGCCCGGTTCGGACGGCCTCGACGCAGGGGCCGCCCTCGTCGCTCTGGAGCTGGAAGAGCTCGAGTAGTCGAGTCGCCTCACTCGAGGAAGCCATGAGCTGGAGGCTGCCGCGCTGGTCGATGAGCAGGAGTCCGGCCTCGGCGACGTCGAGCAGTTCCACGCAGGTGTTCACCAAGCGGTCCAGGAGGTCGACGACGTCATAGTCGTCGACCAACGTGTCGGCGAGCATCGCGAACCGTTCAGCGAGCAGCGCGTCTCGCCCGGTCACGGTGCTCGGGTGCGCAGCTCGCGGGTTGTTCATTGGGTCTCCTTCGAGATGCGTCGGCGGCCATTGACCACGTCGGCGGCAAGCTTGTTGATGGTCAGGCCTTCGGCGAAGGCGGTGGCACGTAACCGGATCATGGCCTCCTCGATGCTGCTGTCGAGCTGGCCCATCACCATCCCGGCGGCCTGGTGCACGACCATGTTGGTGGTGGTTGGGGCCTCAGGGTCGCCGTAGCGGTGGGGCGCCTCCAGAACGGCGAGGCCCACCTCGTCGACCGAGGACAGGGCGATGCTGAGCTCTGGTTGGCTCAGCGGGCCCGGTGACCGACGGTAGAAGTCGACCGCTCCCAGCCAAATCGCACCGATCCGGATGGGGAACGCGAAGATCGCGCGTGCGCCGCTCCTGGTCGCCTCATTCCGGAAGACCGGCCAGCGGCTGGCTACAACGTCTTGTGGATCTGTGAGGTCGGACACGATTACGGGGGTACCCGTCGCAGCCGAGTCGACACAGGGGCCCTCGCCGAGGGTCAGCTGCAGGCGTTCGATCACGGAAGCGACCTCGTCGGAGGCGTACAGCGGCTCCCGTGTGCCGTCCCCGTCCACGATGGACACGCCCGCACCGTCGAGGCCGGTGGCCCGGCAGCAAGACCGCAGCAGACCGTCGAGTTCAGGAGCGGGAGTGCCGTTCATCGCTGGCTCCCTGTCGACGTCGTCGAACATCGCTTGGGTCCGCACTGCGGCGTCTGTTCGACGTACACGAGGCAAATACCTCGTTCAGCCTCAGCGTACGCCCTCCAGGCGATCCGCACAGCGCCGCGGTGCGACGTCTGGGCGTTGAGCGGCCCAAGCGAGAGCAACGGCGCATTTGCGGTACGGCGGTCGGAAGCGCCAGGGTGGCTTGACGGGGTGAGCTTCCGGTGGAAGCGTGCTTAGTGCGCTCAAGCCCCTGGCGTTCTGAGCCAACGCGGACGGGCGCCATTTGTCTCTGGACCGCGCTGACCTGGATGTAATTCAGCAAGCGCATCGGACTCCGATGCCCGCGCGATCTAGCCTGAGCCGCAGGTGACCATCGATGGTCCAGCAGCATGAATCAAATGGGGCCGAGGTCTCCGACGGAGACGCCGGAACTGCAAGAGCGACCCTTCACCGGGAGACACTGCGTTGCGACGTGAGTGCGACCCGCACCCTGCAGAACTCGTTACTTGCCCCGGCCGAGGCCAGAACCTTCGTTGCGGAGCAGATCTGCCTACTACACGACCCCCTGGCAATCGGCGCCGCAGCACTGGTGGCGAGTGAGGTCGTCACCCATGCCGCCCTGAGCGGCGGGGGGCCGATCACCATCGCCCTGCAGTGCCACATTACGACGCTGACGCTCTCGGTGACATGCTCGATTGACGGTCCGTCGGAGACTGCCGAGCTGCGGCTCGGCGACCCCATCGCCGGCATGATCATCGACAGAATCTGCCGTTCCTCTGGAACGCTGCCCACGGAGCATGGACTGACAATGTGGTGCACGATCCCAACCGGATACATCCCCGTGCGCACCACTCCCGCGTGGACGTCGCTCAGCGACCCGCCGGTCAGCAGTCGACCGCGGACGATACGCACGCTCGACGCGCAGATCCCGCAGTACGGAATCTGACCATTAGGACGCCTCCCAGATGTCGCCCACACGCCCGTGCAGCGGGGTGGAAGCCGTGTACGACCGCGGCTACTGCGACCGAACCAGCGCGCACGCCTTCACCGTCGAGAACGCGACCATTCGTTGACGTGTACGCCCGACGTGTCACGTGATGGAATCGGCGCGTGACCGACTTCTCTGCCGAGTCCGTTTCGGGGCACCAGCCTCGGGTGTCTGGCCTGCCACGGCCGCCGGGCGTGGTGTACGCGGCCGCCGTGGTGACCTGGGTCGTGGCGTCCGGGACTGCGGCCTTGACCCTGCTCCTCACCGTCGGCCTGCTCTGGGTAGCGACACCGCTCTTCGACGCCTTCGACTCCGGGCCTGACAACCCACGCTCGTTCCTGGTGGGGGCCACCGTCGTGGTCGTCGCGCTCTCCGCCACTGCCGACGTCGTCGCGGTCTTCGTGCTTCGCGGGCACGGCTGGGCCCAGTGGGTGCTGGTCGGTCTATCCGTGGTCGCGGCGCTCGGTGGGGTCATCTCGGCGTACTACATCGGCCCGCTGATCGTGACAGCTGCCGCCACGGCCGTGGTCGTGTTGCTGCTCTTGCCCGACGCACGTACCTGGTTTCGCGCGTCGCACATGTCCGATCGGGCGTCGGACCGCTGACACAGGCGTCTAGCCGGTGTCCGGTTTCGCCTTCGACAGGTCAAATCGGCTCGAAGGTCAGGGCGTCACGGGGGCCCACGGCTAGCCCGAAGGCGCCCCGGCAGACCCGGGAGTCACTTGGCATCGGCCAGGCGCCGTCGCAGTGGCAGGATGCGGAGATGCGCGACTTGCCGACACGCGGTCTGGTGCGCGGGGCGCGGCTCGCTGCGGTCCCCGCCGCGTTCGTGGGCCGTCGCGCCGTCGGTCTGGGCAGGCGGGTCGCTGGTCGACCGGCCGAGGTGATAACCGCGGAGGTGCAGGCGCGTACCGCCGGGCAGCTGTTCAGCGTGCTGGGGGAGCTCAAGGGTGGCGCGATGAAGGTCGGGCAGTGGCTGTCGGCGATGGAAGCCGCGCTGCCCGATCAGCTGACCGGGCCGTCCGGGGAGGCGCTTACCCGGCTCCAGGAGGCCGCGCCCGCGATGCCAGCGCGCTCGGTGCATGACGTGCTCGCCGAAGGGCTCGGCCGGAACTGGCGAAGCCAGTTCGTCGAGTTCGACGACGAGCCTGCCACCGCTGCCAGTATCGGCCAAGTACATCGGGCGGTGTGGGTCGACGGCCGTGCAGTCGCGGTGAAGGTGCAGTACCCGCAGGCGGGGGAGGCGCTCGCGACCGACCTGCGGCAACTGGACCGGCTGGCAGCACCGGGGCTGGATGCACGCGACCTGTTTGCGGAGCTGCGGGCCCACGTGATGGCCGAGGTCGACTACGAGCAGGAGGCCGCCGCACAGACTGCCTTCGCGCAAGTCTTTCGGGACGACCCGGACTTCATGGTGCCAGCCGTCGTGGCCGTCACCCAACGGGTGCTCGTGACCGAATGGGTCGCGGGGACTCCGGTGGCGCAGGTCGCCCGCCATGGTCGCCGCATGGAACGCGACCGCGTCGGACTGCTACTGGCCCGGTTCCTGCTGTCGAGCCCGCAGCGGGTTGGGCGCCTGCCCGGTGACCCCCACCCGGGTAACTTCCGGCTTCTCGACGACGGCCGGCTCGCGGTCGTCGACTTCGGCTCGAGCCGCTGCGGCAGGAGAACTTCTCGTTCACCCGAGCCTGGCTGCGCTCCCAGACCCTCCGTTTTTCCGACCCCCGCGCCACCGTCTCCCGGACGCAACGGCGGCTCAGCATCCCAGTCCGGTACTTGCTTGTCCAACGTGTGGCAGCCGGCACCACCGGAGTGCTGTGCCTCCGTGCCTCCGTGCCTCCGTGCCGCTCCGCGCTGAGGCATCCACATGGATCCCCGGTCTCGACGCTTACTTCTGAGGTGACGTCGATCTTGGGGCGCCCGTAGCCAGTGTCCCGGGCCATACTGCCGATATGGCGTACGACGAGGAGCTTGCGAACCGGATCCGGGAAGTCGTTCAGGGCGAGCCTGGCCTGAGCGAGAAGCACATGTTCGGCGGGCTCGCGTTCCTCGTTCACGGAAACATGGCGGTCAGCGCCAGTAGCCAGGGCGGACTGCTGTTGGGTATCGATCCGGTCCAGGCCGAGTCTTTGGTGGATCAGCAGCATGTGCGTCGTTTCAGCATGCGTGGTCGAGACATGGACGGCTGGCTCCGTGTGGACGCCGAAGTGCTCGTCACGGACGACGAACTGCGTCGCTGGTTGACGCACGGCCTCACCTACGCACGGTCGCTCCCACCCAAGTGACCTGTTCATTGCTCCCGGCACCGGGACGAGCCTCGTTCCGCACAGGCGATCGACGGTCGTGTCGATGAGCGGCCGTCGCGATGTCGATCTGGGGCGGATCGGATCTAGGGTGGGTTGAACGCATTTCGGGCGCCCAGGAGGAAGGCTCATGGCGCAGTACCCTCGGCTGCTACACACGGTCCTTGACACCCCCAGACCGCGGGAACTCGCCGAGTTCTACCGGAAGCTGCTCGGGCTGCGGTACCGACCCGGTGACGAACCGCCAGTGGACGGAGCACCCGATACCGCGGATTGGCTCGTGCTCGTGGACGCCGACGAGGTTCGCAAACTGGCCTTCCAGCAGGTCGATCACCTGCCACGGACAACGTGGCCCAAGCCCGACGTCCCGATGCAGTTGCACCTCGATCTCACCGTGCCGAGCCGCGCTGAGCTGGAGACGCAGCGTGAGCGAGCCGAGGCACTAGGCGCAGAACTCCTGTTTGACCGGACCGATGATCCCGGCGAGCCGCTGTATGTCTTCGCTGACCTTTCAGGCCACCCGTTCTGCATCTTCGTCGCATGACCACACCCGGTCATTCGTGACCGGCATACACCTGCCGTCCACCCTCTACCGTGGCGGGGGAACCGCCGTCGGCCGAAGCACCACCAGGACCGTCGTCCCGACTACGCGACTCTGTGGACCCTGAGGTCGGGGCCGGCAAGTTCCGGGGTTGGGTCAGGGCTG
Source organism: Nocardioidaceae bacterium (assembly GCA_035297905.1). Classification (GTDB taxonomy): domain Bacteria; phylum Actinomycetota; class Actinomycetes; order Propionibacteriales; family Nocardioidaceae; genus Nocardioides_C. The sequence continues at coordinate 51,712 of DATGYO010000035.1, read as the reverse complement.
CACCCGATGTGCCGGCCTCCTCGTGTGGCGCACAGTGGAGGTGTCAGGGAGTCGCCCGGGACACCGATCAGAAGGAAGTGCACCAGCCATGAACGACATCCACCAGAGCTTTGCCCACAAGGGTCTGGTCCGACCGCGGGAGGGGCGGATACTCGGCGGCGTGTGCGCCGGTCTCGGCCGACGCTTCGGCATCGCACCGTGGCCCGCGCGAATCCTGTTCGTGCTGCTGCTCATGGTCATTCCCGGCAGCCAGATCCTGATCTACCCGGTCCTGTGGATCCTCATGCCGTCGGAAGAGGCGGTCCGGGTTCAGGAGCCGCACACACCGCCGGCCTCCGCAACCTGATCGCGGGGCGGCGATTCATGGGTGGGTGTCGAGCGCGCATTACGTGTATCGACACCCACCTCGGAGTCCAGCGACCCTGTCAGTGGCAGCTCACCCCAGCGCACGTTCTCGGGCTGAAAAGGGGCTGTTCTCCCCGAGAGCTCCGTGGTTATCGAATGTCCGCAGGAGCCAGGTTGAAGGAATGAGTCGCCGAGCCGCAGAATGCCGCGACCAACCGCGGCTGCCAAGCAGAGGCACGTTAGGACGACCGTTCCGAAGAACGCTGTGGCCCAACGAGGCCCTCCATTCCACTCTTCGAGAAGACGCGCAATGACGATGACGAACAGGTGCCGGCGCGAGGGGTGACCGTATAGGCAGCGAGCCCGCCCTTACCGTGGTCCGGCAGTACGCCGGACCCGAATTCGAATGGAGATTTTGTCTCCGAGGATCGGCCAAGACCGTCCGTTACCGCGCGGTGGGCTCCCACTGACTCCCTTGTTTCACTGGGATGCGAAGCGTTGAGGACTAGGACTAAGGGCCCGATTCGGTCATTTACGACAGTAACGCGAATCCGCCAACAACCCTCAGAACATCGACATATGCTCCCGGACGGCGGCTTTACTTTTCGTTTACTCGGGACGGAATGGTTTCCCGCCACGGAGAAAGGTCGCGGCACCCCGCGGCGTGTCGACCGTCCTGGGACTATTCATGCACCACTCAGATACTCACGTACCTACGAAGCGAAGTCTGTACAAGATCTCGCTCTGCGCGGTCACCGCGGTCATCTTGCTGGCCCTGCTGCCAAGTGGCGCGGGCGCAGCGGAGACCGGAATCGAGGCATTCCCTAACTACCGCCCGCAAACGAAATGCAGCCCCAAGGCCAAGCCCGGCACCGTGATGCTGGCCGAATACCTGATGAGGCACTACAAGGGTTCGGGGTCCCTTGGGATCTCCCGGTCGTGTGCGGCCAGCGGGGTGTCCGAGCACAAGGAGGGGCGCGCGTTCGACTGGGCGCTCAACGCCCGATCCGGCCGGGACCGCCATTACGCAACCGACTTCTTGCACCACCTGCGCAGGACTGACCGCTTCGGGCACACGGACGCGCTGGCACGGCGGATGGGCATCATGTATGTCATCTGGAACGACCACATCTACTCCGCGACGTACCACTACAAGAAGCACCGCTACCTGAACGCCGGTTGCAAGAGACTCAAGCGATGCTCAGCGTCCCTACGGCACCGCAACCACATGCACATCTCGTTGACACGTGCCGCAGCACAGGGGAGCACCAGCTGGTACGAACGACACGGCGCCGCAAAGCCAGCGCACAAGGTCAAGCACAAACGGCATCATCGTAAGCACCACGCGTCTCACAGCCGGCATCACAAGGTCCGGCATCATGCGCATCACCCGCGCCACCACCGAGCCCACCATCGGCACCACCACAAGGCCCGGCATCATGCGCACCACCGCCGGCATCACAAGGCACGTCACCATGCCCACCACCGCCGCCACCACCGAGCTCACCATCGGCACCACAGACGTCGGCACCACGCCCACCACCGTCGGCACCACCGCCGCTAGCGAGTGCACCCTCGTCGGAACCGTCCCGGCCATCACCGGGCTGGGTGACGACACCGGACTCCCGAAGTTGTGCCGCCCAGGGGACCAATGACTCTGGGGCTCCTGCAGCGTGTCGACGTGGACTCGAACTGGGCAGGAGCCGTGGAACGGTGGGTCCCCTGTCACCAGTCGCAACACCGCGGCTCCCGCCCGCGCTCAGTCGCTGCGGGCGGCCGCAGGTCCCGAGCGCAGCGGCGACCCATACCGTCGAGGCGCTTCATCCAGACGCCGCCTCACCCAGCCGGGATGATGCCGTCCGAACCGCTTGCCCCAACAGTGGAGAGATGGTTTCCCGTGGACACCCGGTGTCGCCGGGCACGACGCGATCGCGACGCAAACGTCCGGGCGAGGAGAGCACGGCAGCCGGGATCTACGGGATCATCGTGAGCGCTGCGGTCATGGCGGCTACCCACGCGGACAGCGCAGCCGCCGTCGCCGTTGCAGTCCTGGTCACTCTCGCTATCTACTGGGCCGCTGAACGGTACTCGCGGCTGGTCGCGGAGCGCATCCACGACGGCCGCCGGCCAACCTGGCGTCAGGTACGGCTGCAGCTCACCACAGGATGGGAGATCGTGTCTGCCTCGGCGCTCCCACTGGTCGTCCTGGTGGTCATGGGCGTGCTGGGAGCCGAACTGTACGTCGCCGTACTAGCCGCTCTCGGGTGCAGCACGGTACTGCTGTGCCTGGCTGGCTGGGAGGTGGGAAGTCGAGGACAGCTCACCACGGCCGAGCGGATCGTCTCGGCAACAGTCGCGGGCATCTTCGGCGTTGCGATGATCCTGCTGAAGGCAGGGTTGCACTAGGGCACCCGGTTGGGCGAGCCCGGTGTCGCTCCTACACCAGCACGTCTTGGCTAGTCCCCTTGTCCGCAGAAATCTCACCCAGTGTGGTGATACAGGTTTCGCGAGGGTTGCGCGCACGCTGGAACTGAACAGAAGAACATGGGGCCGCATTCGGCTGTCGACCGCCAGGGGGGCGGCAGCGGCGCGAGTGCAGGGGGGCGACCCAGGCGTCCCATTCAGCGGGCTTCGGGCGCATCGAGCGCGGTCCGCACCAACACGGGGGAAGAAAGCAGGGAAGCGCCATGTCGCATAAGGCGCACTACACAGCCCTGGGCCTGGCTACGTTAGGCCTCCTGGGTAGCAGTCTGATCGCCACCGCCCCAGCGTACGGCGACCACCATCGGCGCGATTACTACAAGCAAGTCGACGGCTCGGACTGCATCGACAACGGACACCATTCCCGCGAGTGCAAGTCGAAGACCGATCTCGACGTCGACACGTGGGACATCCACGGCGACTCGGGCTGGAAGGTTGTGAAGCTCAAGGTCGATGTCGACTTCTTCCAGAAGAGGCACGAGCACAAGAGGCACTACGACCGCAACAAGTACGACGACCACAAGCGGTACGAGGATCGCAACAGGTGCAACGACGGCAACCGGCAGTACGACCGGAACAAGGGCGAGTACAACCGGCGGTGCGACGACCGGAACAAGGGTGACTACAGCGGGAAGGACCGCCGAGGCGACAAGGGCGACTACAACCGGAAGAAGTGCAACGACGGGAACCGGCCCTACGACTCCAGCTACAACAGTCAGGGCAACCGGCAGTGCAACGAGGGCGGGAAGTCGAACTACGAGCCCCGCAAGGACAACGGTGGGAAGCCGAAGTACGACCCCGGCAAGGACAACGGTGGGAAGCCAAAGTACGACCCGCCGAAGGACAACACCAGCGTGACGCCAGACCCCAGCACGCAGTCCTCCCCGCCGCAAGGATCGGACCCGAGCACGCAGCAGCAGCAAGTCACGCCGCCGGGATCGGACGTGAGCACGCAGCAGCAGCAGCAAGTCTCGCCGCCAGACACTGCAGCCACCGCACCCGACCCTAAGGGGGCTCCGCAGAGTGGGCCCGCGGCTAACGCGCCGGCCGCGGACAACAGCGCGAGCGTGAACGCAGCGCCGCCGAACGGCACACCCAGCGGGTCAGACCCGCAGGGTTCTCCGCCCGAGACGCCCGCGGGTAACACGCCGGCCGCGGACAACAGCGCGAGCGTGAACGCAGCCCCGCCGAGCACACCCGCCGCTGACAACCAGGCCCAGTGCAACCCGAACGACCCTCAGAGCACTACCGCCAACTGCAAGGCATCAAGCCACCGCAGCAACGCCGTTGGCTTGACCGCCATGGGCCGCTACAGCTTGACGCGCAGCCACCACCACGACTACGGCTATGACGACCTCGGCAAGGTCAAGTTCCAGTACTGGGACGAGCGTGAGGACGAGTGGAAGACCTTCGCCACCAGGTACATCGACGAGGACGGCAAGGCCGAGGTGAAGATCAAGGTCAAGATCAGGCACCACCACGAGCTGACGGTGCGTGCCAAGTACTACGGCGTCGAGGACGAGATCCAGGGATCGACGTCGGACGAGGAGACGATCGACTGACACTGGTCAGGCAGGTCGAGCACGAGGTCACTGGACTACTCGCACCCGGAAGCGCAGCGATCCCGACCGAGGCCCTCTTCCCACAGGGGAGGGGGCCTCGGCCCGCGAGGCGAGTGCCCGGCGGCGCATCAGGTCCAGATGGTGGCGGCGGTCGCGAGGCCTGCGAAGATCGCAGCGCCCATCAAGGCATGGTCTGCCTTCCTGGCCCGGGCCGCTTGAACCACGGACACGAAGATGCAGTAGGCCGTCATCAGGAAGAGGGCGACGAGCACGGGTCGCTGCAACACGCTCACTCCGGTCTGTTGGGGACAGGACTCACCGTCGTTATCGGCTCATGACCTCGAGGACTTGATCGGCGGCACACGGTCGTCTAGATCACCGGTTCCGGCAGTCGGACGTCCTTGCGCCTGCGTCTTTGCGTCTCACCGGCTATCCAGCGATTCCCCGAAGACGGGACCGGATCGTAACGGAGACCATCTGTGTTCGCTTTGACGGTCCCGACCTCCCGTGGTCGGATTGTCCGTGTGGGAAGATCGCGCACCGTTCTGGCCACCGTCGCCGTCCTGGTCCTGCTGACGGGAGGCTGCACCTCCTCGGCGACTGACGAGGAGACGGCCCAAGAGGCTGCCGACGCGCTCGCCAAAGGTCTGACCACGGGGAAGCTCACGGGCATCCCGTTCGACGGTCGCAACGGCAAGCAGGCTCAGCGGTGGTGGACGCGTGCCGTGGCCGGGATGGGTACCTCCATCCGCAACGTCAGCGTCTCCGGGCTCTCGGAGTCGAAGGACGGAGACACCGCCACCGCCAGGATCGCCTACACGTGGTCGCTCTCGGGCACCGGCACGAAGTGGACCTACGACACCACCGTGGCGCTCAGACGTCGTGCCGACGACCGATGGGCCGCCAAACTGGCTCCGGCCGTGCTGGCCCCTGGGCTGAAGCAGGACGAGCGTCTCGGCCTGACCAGAAAGGCGGCGCCGCGGGCCGACATCCTGGGGGCGGGCGGGACCAAGCTGGTGACCGAACGACCGGTCCTGCGGTTCGGGATCGACAAGGCGAACGTTCACGTGTCCCAGCAGGTCGACTCCGCCAGGCGGTTGGCGGTCCTGCTGGACGTCGATGCCGCCGCATTCGCCTCGCGCGTGAAGGCTGCGGGGGAGAAGGCCTTCGTCGAGGCACTGGTTCTACGCCGCTCTGACGTGACGGCCGGCCAGCGACGTCGCCTCAATGAGATCGCGGGCGCCGTCGCGCTTCCAGACGAGCTCCCGCTGGCCCCCACCCGGGACTTCGCACGACCCATCCTCGGCACCGTGGGCCCCGTCACGGCCGAGATCGTCAAGAAGTCGAACGGCGCATATGCCGCTGGCGACGAGGCTGGTCTCTCTGGGCTGCAACAGCGGTACGACGAGCAGCTGCGTGGCACTCCCGGCGTCCTGGTGAACGCCGTTCCCGCCGAGGGCGACCCGCGCGAGCTGTTCAGCACCGAACCAATGCCTGGCAAGCCGCTTCGCCTCACTCTCGATCCAGCCCTGCAGACCACCGCGGAGCGGTTGCTTCAGGGGGTCGGACCAGCCAGTGCGGTGGTCGCCGTACGTCCTTCGGACGGTGAGGTGCTGGCGGCCGCCAGCGGACCGGGATCGCAGGGATACTCGACGGCCACCCTCGGTCAGTACGCCCCAGGCTCGACGTTCAAGGTCGTGAGCAGCCTGGCCCTGCTGCGCGCCGGTCTGACACCTGACAGCACCGTGCCGTGCACCCGCACGATCGTCGTGGACGGCAAGTCGTTCAAGAACTACGACGACTACCCGGCTTCCGGCCTCGGCCGGATCCCGCTGAGTACGGCGGTGGCCAACTCGTGCAACACAGCCTTCATCTCGCAGCACGCCGACGTGTCGCGCCAGCAGGTGAAAGACGCTGCGGCCTCCCTTGGCGTCGGGGTGGATCACGACCTTGGCTTCCCGGTCTTCCTCGGCTCGGTGGCAGAGGAGGGGACCGAGACCGAGCACGCCGCCTCCTTGATCGGCCAGGGCAAGGTGCTCGCCTCGCCGATCGCGATGGCCACGGTCGCCGCCTCGGTGGGAGCCGGCCACACCGTCGTACCCACTCTGGTGCCCGACGGCGTAGTCGACGGGGCTGCTCCGCCGGAACCACTGACGGCTGCGGAGGCGAGCAAGCTCCGAGGCCTGATGCGGGGAGTGGTCACGCGGGGCAGCGGGACGTTCCTGTCCGGCATACCGGGGGCCCCAGTGCTGGCGAAGACCGGCACAGCGGAGTTCGGGGACAAGAACCCACCGCAGACCCACGCGTGGATGATCGCTGTGCAGGGGGACCTTGCGGCTGCGGTCTTCGTCGACGTCGGGGAGTCCGGATCGCGCACTGCGGGCCCGATCCTCGAGCAGTTCCTCCGCGCCGCGCGCTGACACCAGAGGCCTGCTGACTCACAGCAGTCGGGACGTGAGCCGATAGACCGAGTTGCGCAGCCTTTGAAGGGGGTTGAGGGCGGACAGGTCGTCGAGAGTGACCTCGACGCAGTCGGTGATGTCCTGCTCGTAACGGTCGGCGCAGGTCCTGGCGATCTCGTGGTCGTAGAACAGGGACACGACCTCGTCGTGGAGGATGATGCTCCGGATGTCCCAGTTGCAGGTGCCGATGATGGCGACCTCGTCGTCGACGGTCACGGTCTTGGCGTGCAGGAACCCCGCCTTGTACTGGTAGACCCTCACGCCTGCGTCGAGCAGCTTCTTGTAGTAGGCGTGTGCCGCGTAGAAGGGCAGCTTCTTGTCCGGGACGCCGGTCATCATGAACCGGACCTCCACGCCGCTCGACGCGGCGACGCACATGGCCGTGACCAGAGGTTCGTCCGGGACGAAGTACGGAGACTGCACCCACACCCGCTCGCGTGCGTTCACGAGACCGGCCACGTAGACGTCGCGGATGGTCGGGAACTGGGTGGAGACGCTGGAGTGGAGAACCTGGACAGGCACGCCCTCACCAGGGCCGTGGACGGACGGTGGACTCATGTAGGCGGTGAAGAGGTCCTCGCTCCTTCCGGTCAGGAGCCACGTGGTCGCGAAGAGGGCGAGGTACGGCGCGACCGCAGGGCCTGTCATGCGGAAGTGGGTGTCGCGCCAGACGTCGAAGCGCTCGCCGCCGTCGATGTACTCCTGGCCCATGTTCATGCCGCCGCTGTAGACGGTCTCGCCGTCGATGATGGCCATCTTCATGTGGTTGCGGTAGTTGAGCTGCCGCAGCCTCTTGTAGCAGGGGACGACGATGGCCCCGGCAGCGGACAACCGCTTGAGCTCGTCCTTCTTGTACGGCAACGAGGAGAGCCAGTCATACAGGATCCGGACCTCGACGCCGGCGCGGAGCCCCTCGAGCAGGAGGTCGGTGACCTTGGCCGTCAGTTCGTCGCGTTCCCAGATGAGGTACATCAGGTGGATGTGCTGTCTTGCGGCCTTCATGTCGACGAACAGGTCGTGGAACTTGTCCTCGCCGTTGAAGTACAGGCGCACGTCGTCCGCCGGCAGCACGACGGAACCTCCCTCGTGCCGCCCCGTCGACTCCAGCCGCTGCCCGGGCGTGCCCTGAAGACCCTTGACCGCGGCCTCCGTGAACGTCTGGGCGGCCGTGACGACGGGACTCAGGCTGCGTTCGGCCAGCTCCGCCATCGCAGCCCGGTGCGCGTGGCGCCTCCGCGTCTCGCGGCGGTAGTTCCGTCCGATGAAGAAGTAGGCCACCACGCCCAGGACCGGCACCAGCAAGATCACGAAGAGCCAGGCGAGCACGACGCTGGGGTCGCGGTCATCCGTTGCAAGCGCGAAGGCCACGCCCACGAGCGCGCCCACAACGAGCATCCCGAGCAGTGAGGATAGGACCGTGGCCAGGTCGACGGTCAAGGTGTCCATGAGCGGCCCCCGAGCAGGCTCATGCGTCAGACGTAGAGGAAGTCTCCGCCTCGGCCGGGTGTGACATCGTCCAGGTGAACTCCACCTCTACCTGGACCTCGTCGCCGTCGACCTCGACCTCGAACTCGGCGTGGACGTGCTCCGGCAGGTGCAAGCCGACAGTGCCACCACTGCCCAGAGGGAGCTTCACGTCCCCACCGCGCGCGAACGCGTGGGACAGCGCAGAGAGCCAGACAGCCGCTTCCTCCCGTGACAGGGCCTTCTTCCGCTCCAGGGTTACATCTGCCATGGCGCCTACTCCTCTTGTCGCTCGAGGGAACGGTCATCAGGCCGTGAAGCGCAGCCGCCGCCCCCCGCCGTATGCGGCAACCTTCCCCTGCACCTGCGGGCTGCGCATCATCTGGAGGGGGTGAGCTTTGATCGCGGTCGGCGAAAGATCGTTCCGGCAAGGCCGCTGAGGTCGTAACGTGCACAGCAACCTGACTTGGAGGGCGACGATGACGGATCCGACCACGGCGTACCGCACCGCGCGGGACCAGCTACTTGCCCTGCGCGGCCAGCACGAACAGGCGGTCAAGGAGTTCGACTGGCCCGATGTGGGTGAGGAGTTCTGCTGGGCGGTCGACTGGTTCGACGCTGTCGCCCGCGGAAGTGACCGGCCCGCACTCGTCGTCGTGCACGAGGACGGCAGCTCCACGTCCGTCACCTACGACGCGATGTCCCGTCGTTCAGACCAGGTGGCCCAGTGGCTTCGTGGCCTCGGCGTCGGCAAGGGCGACCCGGTCATCGTCATGCTCGGCAACCAGGTCGAGCTGTGGGAGACCCAGCTGGCCGTGATGAAGCTCGGCGCTGTCGTGCTTCCGACCACGACAGCCGTCGGGCCGAGCGACCTCGCCGACCGCGTCAAGCGTGGTGGAGCTCGTCACGTTGTCGCGGCCACCGGCAGCACCGCGACCGTCGATGCCGTCGAAGGCTCCTTCACCCGAATCTGTGTTGGCGGAGGTGCACCCGCAGGCTGGCAGGACTACGCCGACAGCGCCAGCGCGTCAGGGGAGCCCGTCGGCCACCCTGGCACGTCCGCCAAAGACCCACTGCTTCTCTACTTCACCTCAGGTACGACGAGTCGGCCGAAGCTCGTCGAGCACACCCAGGTGTCCTATCCGGTGGGCCACCTGTCGACGATGTACTGGCTAGGGCTCCAGCCCGGCGACGTACACCTCAACATCTCCTCGCCCGGCTGGGCCAAGCACGCGTGGTCGTGCTTCTTCGCGCCCTGGATCGCCGAGGCCACCGCACTGGTCGTCGACTACGCCCGGTTCGACGCCCGAAACCTTCTTGGCGTCCTCCAGACCCACGGCGTCACCACGTTCTGCGCACCACCGACCGTGTGGCGGATGCTCATCCAGGCCGACCTTTCCGGCGGGCCAGGCACGTTGCGTGAGGTCGTCGGCGCAGGGGAGCCGCTGAACCCCGAGATCATCGAGCAGGTCCGCGCTCACTGGGGTCTGGACCTGCGCGACGGCTACGGGCAGACCGAGACGACGGCCGCGATCGGCAACACCCCCGGAAGCCGGGTGAAGCCAGGGTCGATGGGTCGGCCGCTGCCTGGTTATCCCGTCGTCCTGGTCGACCCGTTGACCCGCGAGGCGGTCGCCGGGGAGGGCGAAGGTGAGATCTGCCTGGACCTCGGCGGTCCCGTGGGCCGCCCGCTCCCGCTCATGACCGGCTACCAGGGCGACCACGAGCGTGACGCCGAGGCCGTGGCGGGCGGTCGGTACCACACCGGGGACGTCGCGACCATCGACGCCGACGGGTACCTCACCTTCGTCGGCCGCACCGACGACGTCTTCAAAGCCAGCGACTACAAGATCAGCCCGTTCGAGCTCGAGTCCGTCCTCATCGAGCACCCCGCGGTTGCGGAGGCTGCCGTCGTACCGGCGCCTGACCCGGTGCGCCTGGCGGTTCCCAAGGCGTTCGTCGTGCTGGCTCCAGGATGGGAGCCGAACGACGAGACCGCTCTCGCCATCCTGAAGTACGCCCGCGAGCACCTGTCGCCGTGGCAGCGGGTGCGCCGGCTGGAGTTCGCCGAGCTGCCCAAGACCATCAGCGGCAAGATCCGCCGGGTGGAGCTGCGCAACCGGGAGGCGGAGCTGGCCGCGGGCGAACAGGCGGCGCCGGGGGAGTGGCGCGACGACCAGTTCCCCGAGCTGCGGAGCCGATGAGTGTTGTCGCTGGTGATCGAGGTAGTGGAAGGGCTGGGCCCTCAGGACCGCAGCCCGCTCACCATCCGGCGGAGTCCAGTCCGGAGAGACCGTTGTCGGTGCGGACGCGCTCCCGGGGCGGGATGACCCCGGTCGGTACCGTGCACCAGATCGTCTCGACGCCGTCCTGGGTCTCTTTGCCCCAATCGCGTGAGATCTTCTCGATCAGGATCATGCTGAGGTCGTCGGGCAGGGATCGGCCGCCGAGCTCGTTCAGCCGGCCGTCCTTCACCGCGATCCGGATCTGAGAGACCTCACAGTCGACGGTCACCATGATCGGGGGCTCGCCGTGGAGGACGGCGTGGGTGACCAGCTCGCTGGTCAGCAGCATCACCGCTGACTCGGCCTCACGACCGTGTTCCCGACACAGGTGGCTCTGGGCGAAGGCTCGCGCCAGGGCGGAGGCATGAGGCGAGGCGGGCAGCGGCGAGCTCGCGGACTGCGTGACCGCGCACATCTCATCCCCCTCCCTCAAGGGCGTCCCAGGCAACGCCTGAGTGCTTTGGATGCTGCGTGCCGGCGATGTGGGCATGCTAGCCCGTGGGCACGCAGCAGGGGAGATGTACTGCGCCCTAGGAGTAGGCCACCGCGAGCCTGCGGGTGCCCGATGTGGCCCGAATGGCTGAGCAGTAGCGGCAGAGCACGATCCGGCCCGAGGGGTGGTCGACGATCCGGAGTGCCCAGTGTCGACGGCAGGCGTGGCACTGGTGGGCAAGGGCGTGGCTTTGATGCATGACGACGAGTCTCTTGGCTGAAGGCTGCGTGACCGAGAGCACAACGGCTTGACCGCTCGGGACCAAGGTCCCGGGAAAGTCCCGGCCGTCCCCAGCGGACTCCCCAGATGGGGACGACGGTCAGCTGGCCGGCCGGGGCACGGACGCGAAACCGGACAGCTTGAACCAGCGTGGCACGGCCCGGCGGAGAGCTTCGGGACCGTGGATGGCAAGGTCACCGGAGCGCAGTGCAGCCGACCACGACCGGTCACCCCGCCAGACCTCCACCAGACTTCGCAGACTCCCCGTCACCGTCACCGCGACCTCGAATCCTGGGTCCGTGTCGCAGACGTCGGCCTGGGCGCCGGTGATCACGAGCCACCAGTCGCGAAGGTCGGAGGACACGTCAGGGAACCTGAAGCAGACCACCGTCCGCCCCTCCGGTACGGCGGTCTGGTCGATGTTTCGATGCATGTCCCACAGCAGCAGCTTGGGGTCCAGGTCCTCGTCGCCGAGCTCACCGACCCAGCGGATGCCCCAGGCGCCGAGTGACTCGACGACCGGCCGCAGCTCCTGACCCGCCTGGGTCAGGACATAGCGCACGTCGTTGCCCTCGACCTGCCGCTCGACGACTCCAGCGTTGGTGAGCTGGTGCAACCGCTGCGAGAGGAGGGTGGGAGACATGCGAGGCAGCCCTCGTCGAAGCTCGTTGAAGTGCTCGCTACCGGTCACGAGCTCACGGACGACCAGGAGTGTCCAGCGCTCGTCGAAGAGCTCCATCGCCTTCGCGACTGGGCAGAACTGGTGGTACGACGACCCCATGCTGGCGAGGCTAGTCCCGGTACAGATCTCGTACTAGGGGCAGGGGCTTGCGCGTTCCTACCGTCGTTGTTCAAGCGCTCGAACAACATGGAGGAGAGCAGTCAGATGACCACACAGATCGAGCTGATCGAAGCTGACGTCGCCCTGAAGGCCAAGCACCGCGGAATGTGGGCCCTGGGTGACTACCCCAGGGTTGCAGAACAGGTGATCCCCGACCTCGGCTCGGTGCTGGTCGAGTCGAGCGGGGTGAGGCCCGGAGACCGGGTACTCGACGTCGCGGCCGGTTCCGGCAACGCCGCCATTCCCGCCGCGCTTGCCGGGGCGAACGTGGTCGCCAGCGACCTGACCCCGGAGCTGCTGGAAGTCGGACGGGTGCTCGCCGCCGAACGAGGCGCACAGCTTCAGTGGGACCAGGCCGACGCCGAGGCTCTGCCCTATGACGACGGCGAGTTCGACGCGGTGCTCTCGTGCGTCGGCGTCATGTTCGCCCCGCATCACCAGGCGAGTGCGGATGAGCTGGTGCGGGTCTGCCGCCCTGGCGGCACGATCGGGCTCATCAACTGGACCCCGGAGGGGTTCGTCGGGCAGATGTTCTCCACCATGAAGCCGTACCTGCCCCCGCCGCCGCCAGGAGTCCAGCCGCCACCCCTGTGGGGGAGCGAGGACCACGTCCAACAGCTGTTCGGCGACCGCGTCACCGATCTGTCGATGAGCCGGCGGACCGTGCGTGTGGACCTGTTCCCTGACCCGAACGCGTTCCGCGACTTCTTCAAGACCAACTACGGCCCGACCGTCGCTGCCTACCGGGCAGTCGCCGACGATCCGGAGCGCGTGACAGCTCTGGGCCGCGACCTGAGTGAGCTCGCCCGGCGCCACGACCAGGGCCGCGAAGGAACGGTGATGGAGTGGGAGTACCTCCTGGTCACCGCCCGCCGACGCTGAGGCCCTGGGCCGGTTGTCCTCAGGAGTCGTCGCCCTTCCAGGGGGCGGCGACTCCCTCTTGTCGACGTACCGTGTTCTGTGCGCCCGATCACCGGTATTCAGCCCGGGTGTTCTGGGTAACGCCCCCTTCATGTCCCGAAGAAGAGTGTTCTTGGCCGCCACAGCCCTGATGTTCGGTTGGAGTTCCCGATGAGCGACGCAGAGAAGAACAACGACGTCGTGGCGCTGCTGCTCCAGCAGCACCAGCGCATCAGAACGATGTTCGACGAGGTCGAAGCTGCAACGGGCGAGGAGCAGCAGGCGCTCTTCGATCACCTGAGGCGCTTCCTGGCCGTTCACGAGACCGCTGAGGAACTTGTGGTCCACCCGCGTGCCCGACTGGGGGAGGGCGGCAACGAGGTCGTCGACGCCCGCCTGGCTGAGGAGCACTCGGCCAAGCAGGTGCTGTCCCGGCTCGACAGCATGAAGGTGACTGACGCCGGCTTCGGCAGCGCCTTCTTCGAGCTGCGTGAGGCGGTGCTAGCCCACGCAGACAGCGAGGAGGTCGAGGAGTTCCCCCTGATCGAGCAGGAGTCGGAGAAGACCCGCGCCATGATGGCGGACGCGGTCCGGGCCGCCGAGACGATCGCGCCGACCCACCCGCACCCCGGTGTCGAGTCGGCCACGGCCAACTTCCTCGCCGGCCCGCTGGCGTCCCTCGTCGACCGCACCCGGGACGCGGTCCGAGCCGTGCTCGATCGCTAGAAGGCCGAACGCCGTCCTCGGTATCGCGTTAGACGTCGCGGGCGTCAGGGCGGGTAGACCCGACCTTTTCGGACGTACGGAGGGGACCCGTATAGCCCAAGTGGGTGGTTTTGGAAGCTGTCGCGCGAAACTCCGACAGAGAACGCGATTCGCGCCGTCTTTGATGGTGACCTTGAGTGAACCAGCTCACACCTTGGAGACGCACAGTGATCAGCAAGAAGACAGGCAGCATGGCCCGCGGCAAGCGTGCGCAGGGAGCCGTGCGGCGTCCGTCCTCGGCCGGCAAGTGCCGGTGCGGCCAGGACCTGGACGTCTGCTCGCGGGCGCACTGCCCCCGCTGCGGTAGCACCCTCCGAGCCGACTGAGCGAGGCTCCCGGAGCCACGCCGCAACGACTGCCCCGGGGCGTCAGGCCCCGACGGCTAAGGTACGTCTCGTCAGGTAGGACAGGACGTGCTGGGGAGTGGCGTGAGCAGGCAGGACGCAGCTGCGGTGGAGACAGACCGCGTCCTGACCATCCCCAACATCATCAGCATCATCCGGCTCGCCGGCGTCCCGCTCTTCCTCTGGCTGGTGCTCGGCCCCGAGGCTGACGGTTGGGCCCTCGCCGTCCTCATGCTCTCCGGGGTCACGGACTGGCTCGACGGATACCTGGCCCGGAAGCTCAACCAGACCTCGAAGTTCGGCCAGGTGCTCGACCCGGTCGCGGACCGGCTCTACATCCTCGCGGTCGTCGTCGGCCTCGCCTGGCGCGACATCATCCCGTGGTGGCTCGCGATCCTGCTGCCGGCCCGGGACCTGTTGCTCTGGGGCCTGGTGCCGTTCCTTCGCACTCGCGGCTACCACGCCCTGCCCGTGCACTTCCTGGGCAAGGCAGCGACCGCGAACCTGCTCTACGCCTTCCCTCTTCTGCTGCTTGGCGACGGGGAGGGCGCCATCGCAACGCTGGCCCAGGTGTTCGGCTGGGCGTTCGCGATCTGGGGGACAGGCCTTTACTGGTGGGCGGGCCTGCTCTACGCCTGGCAGGTGCGCAAGCTCCTGGCCGACCGCGACCGGAGGGCGCCGAGCCTCGATGTCCACTGACCAGAAGACCGGTACGACGCCCGTCCCCCCGCAGGTGCGGATGCCCCTGCTCGACTATGTGACGGTCCATTCACTCGACGAGGACTACGCGGACGTCGCGAAGCGCACCGGGAAGAAGGGCGAACCGTCGCTGATCCGGCCCGGTCTCGCCGCCCTGCTGGTGATGGCGCTCTTCGGTGCTCTCGTCACCACCGCCGCCGTGCAGACCGCGCGCAACGCGGGCCAGGCGTCGGAAGGCCACAACTCGCTGGTGACCCAGATCAAGGCCCGCACCGCACAGGTCGACGCCCAGCGGGCGCGGATCGTCAGCCTGCGCAACGAGATCGACTCACTTCAGAACGTCTACCTCGACACCACCTCCCAGGGCCGGGCGCTCACCGCCCGGCTCGACCGGCTGAAGCTTCTCACCGGCGCGGTGCCCGTCACAGGCCCCGGTGTGAAAGTCGTCGTCGACGACGCCCGCGGCGCGGTCGACGACAAGCAGAGGGTCCTCGACCAGGACCTTCAGAAGCTGGTGAATGCACTCTGGGCCTCCGGGGCGGAGGCGATCTCCATCAACGGGCAGCGGCTCAGCAACCTCAGCGCGATCCGGTTCGCGGGCTCGGCGATCACGGTCAACTTCGTGTCGCTGTCGCGCCCCTACACGGTCTTGGCGGTGGGTAACCGGGATACGATGCCGGCACGGTTCGTCGAGACGGAGCATGGGAGGGACTGGTTGGATCTCCATGCGGTCGAAGGGCTCGAGTTCGCCATGACGTCCGAGGACTCGCTGACGCTGCCCGCCGCACCTGCGCGACGACTGAACCTACGCCACGCGACACAGGGGGAGAATCCATGATCGCAGGTCTCGGGCTGCTGGTCGGGGTGGTCCTCGGCCTCATGCTCCAGCCGGAGGTGCCCCTCTGGCTCGAGCCGTACCTCCCGATCGCCGTGGTCGCCGCGCTCGACGCGGTCTTCGGCGCGCTTCGGGCGTTCCTCGACGGGATCTTCGACGACAAGGTGTTCGTCATCTCGTTCATCAGCAACGTCCTGATCGCCGCGCTGATCGTGTACCTCGGAGACAAGCTCGGTGTCGGCGGGCAGCTCTCCACCGGCGTCATCGTGGTCCTCGGTATCCGCATCTTCTCCAACGTGGCGGCGATCCGCCGTCACATCTTCCATGCCTGAGGAGGACAGGGTGACCAGCTCGCCGGGTCGTAGCCGCCTCCTCTCTTCGCTGAAGCGGCCGGCGTCGCGCGGCCAGATCATCGCGGGGGTGCTGCTCGCCGCTCTCGGGTTCGCCAGCGTCGTCCAGGTGCAGGCGACGCAGCGCGACGACGACTACGAGGGGATGCGCGAGGAAGACCTCGTCCAGCTGCTGAACTCGCTGGCCAGCGCCTCCCAGCGCACCGAGAACGAGATCGCACAGCTGGAGCAGACCCGTAGCTCCCTCCGCAGCGACACGGACAGCCGGCGGGCCGCGCTCGACCAGGCGCGGCAGCAGGCCGACGTGCTCGGCATCCTGGCTGGGACGCTGCCGGCCGTCGGACCAGGCATCGTCGTCACGGTCAAGGACCCTGGCGGCAAGGTCGGCATCGACCAGATGCTGAACGGCGTCGAGGAGCTGCGCGACTCCGGCGCCGAGGCGATGGAGATCAACAACTCCGTGCGCGTGGTCGCACAGACCGCTCTCGAGGATGGCGAGAACGGCATCGTCGTCGACGGCACAGAGCTGTCGCCGCCGTACACCATCGAGGTCATCGGCGACTCCCACACACTCGACCGCGCACTCAACATCCCCGGTGGCTTCGTCGAGGACATCGAGGGTCCCGCGATCGGCGGAGACGTCAGCATCGAGCAGACCTCGAACGTCGAGGTCGCCTCCCTCGCGGAGGCACGCCAGCCGAAGTACACCCAACCCGCTCAATCCGAGTAGCCTGCAGCCGTCCGCATCCGACGCCGACCGCCACGACAAGGAGTGCCCGTGTACCCCGAGGACCTCAAGTACAGCAGCGAGCACGAGTGGGTGCGCAGCCCCGGCGAGACCGAGGGGTCGGTGCGGGTCGGCATCACCGACTACGCCCAGGACGCGCTGGGAGACATCGTCTACGTGTCCCTTCCCGACGTGGGGACAGAGGTCTCTGCGGGCGACACCGTCGGCGAGCTCGAGTCCACCAAGTCCGTCAGTGACGTCTACGCCCCCGTGGGCGGCAAGATCGTCGCTCGCAACGACTCGCTGGACGCTACGCCCGAGCTGGTGAACTCCGACCCGTACGGCGAGGGATGGCTCTTCGAGGTCGCCGGCAGCGACGGTGCCGAGCTCGACGCGCTGATGAACGCCGCGGACTACCAGGCGACACTCGACTCCTGAGTCTGGTGCGCTCCGCCATTCGCGTTTGATCGACGACCCGGGACTGATAGGTTCGGGTAACCATCAACCTCGACTACTTGTTGAGGGTTGAGGTCAACTGCCAACGGGAGGCTGGACATGCCGTTCTGCACCGAGTGCGGACATCGGAACCCTGACGACGCGCGCTTCTGCGCTCAATGCGGCACGCGGCTCGTCCGCGAGGACGCGCCGGCGGCGTCCAGCGTCGCCCAGGAGGCCCCTGGGGAGACCACTGCGACGATCACCTTCGGCGCTCCGGCGAGGCCCGAGAGCGATGAGCGGGCCGCTCTGAACGAGTCGGACGCTGCGGCGGTCGACGCGCTTCCGGCCGGTAGCGCACTGCTCGTCGTCCAGCGCGGCCCGAGCGCGGGTAGCCGGTTCCTCCTCGACCAGGACCTCGTGGGCGCTGGTCGGCACCCGGAGAGCGAGATCTTCCTCGACGACGTGACGGTGTCCCGTCGGCACGCGGAGTTCCGGCGCGGACCCAACGGCTTCCGCGTCGCAGACGTCGGAAGCCTGAACGGCACTTACGTGAACCGTGACCGGATCGACGAGGTCGAGCTCCAAGGCGGTGACGAGGTGCAGATCGGCAAGTACCGCCTCGTGTACTTCGCCAGCCACGCAGGAGCGGGCAAGCCGCAGTGAGGCAGGCGGCGTCGTCGCGGACCCGGATGAGCATCGGGGAGGTCCTCTCCCTGCTCCGGGCCGACTTCCCCGAGATCAGCATCTCCAAGATCCGCTTCCTCGAGGCCGAAGGCCTCATCGAGCCGGAGCGGACGCCCTCCGGCTACCGGAAGTTCTCCCACCGCGACGTCGAGCGACTGCGCTACGTGCTGACGAGCCAGCGTGAGCACTACCTGCCGCTCAAGGTGATCAAGGAGCACCTCGACGCGATCGACCGCGGCCTGGAGCCCCCACCGGTCAACGGCGTCGGGCCGCAGGTTCCGCGTGTGGTCCTCGCCGGCGACGGCTACCCGGCGCCGGACACATTCGCTCCCGAGGCCTCCGAGCTGCGGCTGTCCCGCGCAGAAGTGCTCTCCGGCGCCGAGATAGACACAGACTTTCTCGACCAGCTCGAGACTTTCGGGCTCGTGAAGCCACGACCCGGCACCAACCACTACGACGGCGAGGCGCTCGTCGTCGCCAAGACGGCGGGCGAGCTCGCGGCCTTCGGTCTGGAGCCACGGCACCTACGTGCATTCAAGACCGCCGCCGACCGCGAGGTCGGCCTGGTCGAGCAGGTCGTCTCGCCGATGCGTCGAAGCCGTGACGCGGGCGCGAAGGCCCGTGCCGAGGACACGATCGCGCAGATGGCGGCGCTGTCCGTGCGGCTGCACGCGACGCTCGTGAAGAGCGGTCTTCGGTCCTCTCGTTGACCCACTCGAAAGGCTGATTCCCTACCCCGATTGGGGCTTGTTCCTGGGAGTAGTCTGAACGTGTGCGAGAAGTCGACGTCATCGGTGTGCGGGTCGAGATGCCTTCGAACCAGCCCATCGTCTTGCTCCGTGAAGTCTCCGGAGACCGCTACCTACCGATCTGGATCGGTGCTGTGGAGGCGACCGCGATCGCCTTCGCCCAGCAGGGGGTCGTCCCTCCGCGCCCGCTGACCCACGACCTGATGAAGGACCTGATCACCGCGACCGGCAACGACCTGACAGAGGTCCGGATCACGGAGATGCGCGACGGGGTCTTCTATGCCGTCCTGGTGCTCGACTCGGGCGTCGAGGTGAGTGCTCGGCCCTCCGACTCCATCGCACTGGCCTTGCGCACGGGCTCCAAGATCGTGTGCGACGAAGAGGTCCTCGCCGAGGCGGGACTCGCCGTGCCCGAGGAGCAGGAGGACGAGGTCGAGAAGTTCCGGGAGTTCCTCGACCATGTCTCACCGGAGGACTTCGAGAGCCACTGACTACGCCGGTTCCGACGGAGGAACCATCACCCTAAACCTCTAGTTGAGGGTTGCGACACGCCGAGGCGAACGTCGGGGCGGTCGTTGACCGAGTCTTCGGTCGCGCCTACTTTGGGAAGTGTCTTCGTTGTAACTCCACCGTTGTGCTCCACCCGGGCACGTCGGCTTCCCTGAAGGAGTTGCAGGCGATACGGAGCGGACGACGGAGGTTGACGTGACGAGGAACGGCGACGAGGCCGCAAAGAAGGCCGACCAGAGCGCTGCCCAGAAGGCTGCCGTGACGGCCGACGAGCAGGGGCTGCTCTTCGACGACGACGTGTCGCCGCTGCCTCAGGACGCCGGCTACCGTGGCCCCACCGCGTGCAACGCTGCGGGCATCACCTACCGCCAGCTCGACTACTGGGCTCGCACCGGCCTCGTCGAGCCGACCGTCCGCGGAGCGTCCGGGTCAGGCACCCAGCGCCTGTACTCCTTCCGCGACATCCTGCTCCTCAAGGTCATCAAGCGGCTCCTGGACGCAGGCATCTCCCTGCAGCAGATCCGCACCGCGGTCCACCACCTGCGCGCCCGCGGCACCGACGACCTGACGCGCGTGACGCTGATGAGCGACGGCGCCAGCGTCTACGAGTGCACCAGCAACGACGAGGTGATCGACCTCCTGCAGGGAGGCCAGGGCGTCTTCGGTATCGCGATCGGCGGTGTCTGGCGCGAGATCGAGGGGTCGCTCGCAGAGCTCCCGAGCGAGCGCGTGGTCGGTCACGATGAGGACTCCGCTTCCGACGAGCTGGCTGCGCGTCGACGCGCCCGCGAAGTCGGCTGATCCTTCTTCCTTCGACGAACCCGGTGTCCCGCAGTGGGGCGCCGGGTTTCGTTGTCCGCGGCTGATAGCGTGTCCATGCTGACGAACCCGCGCGGGAGAGTCTCCGTCTGATCGGCCACCGGCCGGGCTGCTGCGGAGCGCCGAAGGGGCAAACTCCCCGGAACCTCTCAGGCGCCAGGACCGCGTGGACGAGGCAACTCTGGAAGTCCGTGCACCTCGCGGGCCGACAGAGGGGGAGGCCGCCCATATCGTCGTCATCGGGAGCCTCTGTGTCCGACCAGCCAAACCTTTCCCAGCTCGACACCCTGACCGGCTTCGTCGACCGCCACATCGGCCCGGACGAGGCGGAGCAGCGGGCGATGCTCGAGGCTCTCGGCTTCGCGTCGCTCGACGCTCTCATGCAGGCCGCGGTCCCAGGCGGGATCCGCACCCCCTCCGCCCTCGAGCTCCCAGCCGTGGCAGGAGAGCTCGAGGCCGCGCGGGCGGTCCGCGAGGTGGCTGAGCGAAACAACCCGCTCGAGCCGATGATCGGCCTCGGGTACTACGGCACGGTCACCCCGCCCGTCGTACGCCGGAACGTCCTGGAGGACCCGAGCTGGTACACCGCGTACACGCCGTACCAGCCGGAGATCTCCCAGGGCCGGCTCGAAGCGCTGCTGAACTTCCAGACCATGGTCGGCGACCTCACCGGGCTACCCACGGCGAACGCCTCGCTCCTCGACGAGGGCACCGCCGCCGCCGAGGCCATGACTCTCGTGCGACGTGCCGGCCGCGGCGCAGCTGGCAGGTTCGTCGTCGACTCGGACACGCTGCCGCAGACGATCGCTGTCGTCCAGACGCGCGCCCGCGCGATGGGTATCGAGCTCGAGGTTTCCGACCTCACCGCGGGGCTGCCCGAGGGCGAGGTCAGTGGCGTGCTCGTGCAGTACCCCGGCGCGAGCGGCCGGATCCTCGACCCACGACCGCTGATCGAGCAGGTCCATGAACGCGGTGGCATGGCCGTGGTCGCCGCGGACCTTCTCGCGCTGACGCTGCTGGAGTCGCCGGGTTCGATGGGCGCGGACGTCGTCGTCGGATCGTCTCAGCGGTTCGGTGTGCCGTTGTTCTACGGCGGGCCGCACGCCGGGTACATGTCGGTGCGCGCCGGGATCGAGCGTCACTTGCCGGGGCGGCTCGTCGGTGTCTCCAAGGACGCCGAGGGACGGCCGGCGTACCGACTCGCGCTCCAGACGCGTGAGCAGCACATCCGTCGGGACAAGGCCACCTCGAACATCTGCACCGCGCAGGTGCTGCTGGCGGTCGCCGCCTCGATGTACGCCGTCTACCACGGCCCCGAGGGGCTCCGGGCGATCGCGCGTCGGAGCCACCGGTACGCCGCGGTGCTGGCCCAGGCTCTCGCCGATGCCGGAGTCGAGGTGCTGCACGAGCAGTTCTTCGACACAGTCGTCCTCCGGGCGCCGGGTCGGGCAGAGACGGTGGTCGCGGCCGCGAGGGATGCTGGAGTGCACCTGCGGCTCGTCGACGCCGACCACGTCGGGGTCTCCACCTCCGAGACGACCACCCGCGCCCACATCGAGGCGGTGCTCCGGGCCTTCGGCGCGTCGGGACTCGACCTCGACGAGGTCGAGCACCGCACGGGTGACGCGCTTCCCGAGGACCTCCGGCGTACCTCGGAGTTCATGACCCACGAGGTCTTCAACTCGCACCGCTCCGAGACCTCGATGCTGAGGTACCTGCGACGACTGTCGGCCCGCGACTACGCCCTCGACCGGGGGATGATCCCGCTCGGTTCGTGCACGATGAAGCTGAACGCCACCACGGAGATGGAGCCGATCAGCCTCCCCGGCTTCGCCGAGCTCCACCCGTTCGCTCCTGCGGAGGACGCTCTCGGCTACCAGGCGATGGTGGAGGAGCTCGAAGGCTGGCTGGCCGAGGTCACCGGGTACGACCGGGTGTCCATCCAGCCCAACGCCGGCTCCCAGGGTGAGCTCGCGGGTCTCCTCGCGATCCGTGCCTACCACCTCGCCCAGGGCGACACGGGTCGCGACGTCTGCCTGATCCCTTCGTCGGCCCACGGCACGAACGCTGCCTCTGCCGTGATGGCCGGCATGCGGGTCGCCGTGGTGAAGGCCTCCGAGGACGGTTCTGTGGACCTCGACGACCTGACGGCCCAGTGCGAGAAGCACAAGGACGACCTCGCCGCGATCATGGTGACCTATCCCTCCACCCATGGTGCGTTCGAGGACGGGATCACCGAGCTCTGCAAGATTGTCCACGAGCACGGCGGCCAGGTGTACGTCGACGGGGCGAACCTCAACGCACTCCTCGGCTACGCCAAGCCGGGTGAGTTCGGCGGTGACGTGTCACACCTCAACCTCCACAAGACCTTCTGCATCCCGCACGGTGGTGGCGGCCCCGGCGTCGGACCGGTCGCGGTCCGCGAGCACCTGGCGCCTTACCTCCCGAGCCACCCGATGCACCCCGTGCCGGCGATGCGGGAGGGCATCGGGCCGATCAGTGCCGCGCCGTACGGCTCCGCCGGCATCCTGCCGATCTCGTGGACCTACGTGCGGATGATGGGTGCCGAGGGTCTCGCCCGGGCGACCGCGGTGGCCGTGCTGTCGGCGAACTACATCGCCCACCGCCTGGGGGAGCACTTCCCGGTGCTCTACCGGGGTCACAACGACCTCGTGGCGCACGAGTGCATCCTCGACCTGCGGCCACTGAACAAGGCATCGGGCGTCACCGTCGACGACGTGGCCAAGCGGCTCATCGACTACGGCTTCCACGCGCCGACGATGAGCTTCCCGGTGGCCGGCACGCTGATGGTCGAGCCGACCGAGAGCGAGGACCTCGCCGAGATCGACAGGTTCTGCGACGCGATGATCGCGATCAAGGCCGAGGCGGACCGCGTGGCAGCGGGGGAGTGGACGGCCGAGGACTCGCCTCTGCGCGGTGCGCCGCACACCGCTGCCGCGCTCGCGGGTTCGTGGGAGCGCGGCTACAGCCGCGAGGAGGCGGTCTTCCCGACCGGTCCTGACCCGGACAAGTACTGGCCGCCGGTCGCGCGCATCGACCAGGCGTACGGCGACCGCAACCTGGTGTGCACCTGCCCGTCGCCCGAGGCCTTCGCGGAGTGATGTCTGCTGTCACCGAGCTCGCGTCACGCCGCCTCCGGGCGGCCCTGGCCCGTGAGCAGAGCGCCGCACGGATGCCCTCACTGGTCTCGGGCCTGGTCCGAGACGGTGAGCTGGTGTGGACCGGAGTCCACGGCAACCACGTGGGTCCGTCGGACCCGGGTGGACCGTCGACGCAGACGCAGTACCGGATCGGGTCGATCACCAAGACCATGACCGCGGTCCTCGTCATGCAGCTGCGTGACGAGGGCAGGCTCGAGCTCGCCGATCGTCTCGACAAGCACCTGCCCGAGGTCGGTTACGGCGACCGCACGATCCGCCGTCTGCTCTCGCACTCCTCGGGCATGCAGTCGGAGCCGGCCGGGTCCTGGTGGGAGCGCAGCCCGGGAGTGAGCTGGAAGGACCTCGCAGCGGGGGTGGACGACGGTGCGGCGCCGTTCCCGCCCGGTGCCACGTACCACTACACCAACCTCGCGTACGCGATGCTCGGCGAGCTCGTCGCCCGCCTGCGCGGCGAGCCGTGGTGGGAGCAGGTCGAGCAGCGGATCCTGCACCCGCTCGGGATGAGTCGCACGAGCTACCTCGCGGAGCCTCCCGCAGCGACCGGCTACAGCGTCCACCACTTCGCGGGCACGCTGACAGAGGAGCCCGCCCAGGACACCGGGGCGATGGCGCCCGCGGGGCAGGTGTGGAGCACGGTGGACGATCTGGCTACCTACGCCTCCTTCCTCATCGATGGGCATGACGACGTGCTGGCCTCCAGCACGCTGGCCGAGATGCGCACCCCGCAGGCGGGGTCCCTGTCCGGTGGGATGAGCGGGGGCTTCGGCCTCGGGCTGCGGCTTCTCGCCGGCGGGTCAGGGACCCTGGCAGGGCATACCGGCTCGATGCCCGGTTTCCTCGCAGGCCTCTTCGTCGATCCGGTACGTCGGACCGGGGCGGTGTGCTTGGCCAACGGCACCGCCGGGCTGCGCTGTGAGGGTCTGCCGGCCGACCTGCTCGACGAGCTCGAGCGGTGCGAGCCGACTGTCGCACCGGCGTGGACGCCGACCGCGCACGTGCCACCCCGCGTCGGGGAGGTGCTCGGCCTGTGGCACTGGGGCAACACCGCCTACGCGTTCTCGTTCCAGGGCGGCGAGCTCGTCGTCACCTCCCTGGCCACCGGCGACGTGGCGCTGCGGTTCCGGATGCGCGACGACGGCACCATGGTGGGCACCTCTGGCTACCACCACGGCGAGACGCTTCGGGTGGTCCGCAACCCTGACGGCAGCATCAACCACCTGGTCTGCGCGACCTTCGTCTACACCCGCGTGCCCTACGACCCGGCAGCGCCGATCCCTGGCGGCGTGCCCGACCGCTAGGTCGCTTGGCTGACGCTCGACATGTTGAAGTCCGGCACCCGCAGTGCTGGCATCGCCGTGCGGGAGAAGTAGTCGCCCCACTCCCGGGAGAACGCAGGCACGGTCTCCGAAGCCGAGGAGAACCGGTCGAGGAGGTCCACCGGGCTCTCGTTGAACCGGAAGTTGTTGACCGCACCGGTGACCTCTCCACCCTCCACGAGGTAGACGCCATCGCGGGTGAGGCCGGTCAGCAGCAGTGTCTGCGGGTCGACGACCCGGATGTACCACAGGCAGGTCAGCAGGAGGCCACGCTCGGTGTCGCCGACTAGGGCGTCGAGGGGCCCCTGGGCTCCCTGGACTCCGAGCACGAGGTTGTCGATCGCCGGCGTGACCGGCTGCCCCGTCATGGCCGCGGAGTGCCGGGTCTGCAGCAGGGCCTCGAGCTGCCCGTCCTTGACCCAGTCGGTCCTGGAGAGCGGCAGACCGTTGTCGAAGACGCTGCTCGTGTTGTCGCTGGAGGCCGCCGTGACGAACGGCGAAGCCTGCAGCCCGTCATACTCCGGGTCGGAGAAGAGGTGGACCGGCCGGCGGGAAAGCCGATCGCCGATGCGCGTGCCACCGCCGGGTCGGGAGAAGACCGACTGCCCCTCATGAGCCTCGCGGGCCGAGGCGCTCCAGTAGGCGTAGATCATCAGGTCGGCGACGGCGGTTGGCGGAAGGATCGTGTCGTAGCGGCCGGCGGGCAGGTCGACACGGCGCCGGCCCCACGACAGCCGCTGGGACAGCTCGGCGTCGAGCGCGAGGGCGTCGACATCTGTGAAGTCGCGGGTGGCACCACCGACCCAGGCACTGCCCGAGAGGTCCGTCGGCTTGCCCGTGCAGCCGTAGTGGCCGGTGGGCTGCACGTGTCGCAGGCGCAGGCCCGTGCTCGAGGCCAGGTAGGTCGTGGTCACGTCGTGGTCGACGAAGCCGTAGAGGATGCGGTCCTCAGCGGTCGCCTTGCGGAAGGCCTCACCCAGGGCGGGAGCGAAGTCGGCGTACACCTCGATCGAGGTGCCCTCAGGCGCGTCGAACCAGTCGGGGGCGGCCTCCCCGGACACCAGAGCGGCCGCGTCCTCGGCCGGTGTGCTCTCGCGCGCCGCGGCGTCGGCTGACTCGACCAGCGCAGCGACCTGCTCCAAAGAGGAGGCGCTGCCGGTGACGGAACCGCTCGCGACGCCCTGGCCGGCGCCGACAAACGAGATCACCGTCATCGAGACGCGGTGCATGACGCCGTTGGTGGTGAGTGTGTTGTTGGCCCAGCGCAGGTTGGCGCTGGTCGAGTCGTGGAGGGTGACGACGCAGTCGTCGGCACCGGAGAGCTTGAGCGCGTGCTCGACGAGGTCCTGGGGGGTGGGGGCGGTCATCGGGTCTCCTCAGTCCTGGTTACCGGCTTCGGCGGCGGTGTTGAGCACGCGCACGTCGCGGAAGAGCGCGGTGGGGCAGCCGTGGGACACGGACGCCACCTGGCCGGGCTGGGCCTTGCCGCAGTTGAAGGCACCCCCGAGCTCCCAGGTCTGGGGCCCGCCGATGGCCTCCATCGAGTTCCAGAAGTCCGTGGTGGTCGCCTGGTAGGCCACGTCGCGGAGCTGACCGGCCAGGCGGCCGTTCTCGATCTTGTAGAAGCGCTGTCCGGTGAACTGGAAGTTGTAGCGCTGCATGTCGATGCTCCACGAGTTGTCACCGACGATGTAGATACCCCGCTCGACCTGGGAGATGAGGCCGTCGGTGTCCGGACCGTCCAGGGCCGGCTGCAACGAGACGTTGGCCATCCGCTGGATCGGGATGTGGCCTGGCGAGTCGGCGTAGGCGCAGCCGTTGGACCGTTCGAGGCCCATGAGATGCGCGGTCGGCCGGTCGAGCTGGTAGCCGACGAGCACGCCGTCCTTGATGATGTCCCAGCTCTGGGTCTGCACACCCTCGTCGTCGTAGCCGATCGTGGCCAGGCCGTGCTCCACGGTGCGGTCGCCGGTGACATGCATGACCGATGAGCCGTACTGCAGCTTGCCGAGCTGGTCGGGCGTGGCGAAGGAGGTGCCGGCGTAGTTCGCCTCGTAGCCGAGCGCCCGGTCGAGCTCGGTGGCGTGGCCGATGGACTCGTGGATCGTCAGCCACAGGTTCGAGGGGTGGATCACGAGGTCGTAGTGTCCCGGCTCCACCGACGGCGCCGCCAGCTTGCCGGCGAGCAGCTCGGGCAGCTCGCCCAGCTCGGTCGTCCAGTCACGGACGTCTCCGACCATGTACTCCCAGCCGCGGCCGACCGGCGGCGCGATCGTGCGCATCGAGTCGAAACGTCCGGTCTTCTCGTCGTTCCCGTAGACCTCGAACTCCGGCTCGAGACGCACCCGCTGCTGGGTGGTCGAGGTCCCGCCGAGGTCGGCGTAGTACTTGTTCTCGAACACCTGGCGGAGCAGACCGCTCGAGTGCGCGACGCCCGGAGAGTCCATAAGCTTGCGCGACCACTCGGCCAGCAGGTCGACCTTCTCGGCCAGCGGCACGGAGAACGGGTCGATCTCATAGCTGGAGACCCACGAGGCGTCGGCGTACGCGGGCTCTGGCGCAAGGTCGATGGGGCGCGTCGTCATGGCGGCAGCCACCTGTGCAGTGCGGACCGCGGTCTCGGCTACCTGGACGGCAGACTCCGGGGTAAGCACGACCCCCGAGGCGAAGCCCCACGCTCCGTCGAGGATCACCCGGACGGCGAAGCCGAGGTCCTCGTTGTCGCCCGCACCCTGGAGGTGGCCGTCGCGTACGCGGATGTCCTGGTAGCGCACCCGTTCCAGGCGGAAGTCTGCGTGGCTCACGTTGAAGTCCCGGGCCCGAGCGAGGGCGGCGTCGGCGAGGCGCCGGTACGGGATGGACGTGAACGCCGGGTCGATGGAGTGTTGCACCGGTGCTCCTGGAGTCATGGTCGTGAGGCTATGTCGTGGCAGGTCGAAGATCATGAGTGCCCTCCGCGTGTCGTCTCAGAAGTCAGGTCTCGCCCTCGTCCTCCTGGGCCTTCCGGAGTGCCTCGTCGGCGGGCATCCAGTCCGCGGGAAGTACGTCGTAGCCGGCTGCCCTGGCCGCGTCGAGGACCAGCGGGTCGTCGTCGACGAGCACGGCGACGGTCCGGTCGCGGGAGAGCCGGCGCAGCGCCTCGACCTTCATCAAGCGTGCGGGCCGGTGGTCGCCCTGAGGCCGGAGCACCAGCTCCTGCCCGGCCGGAAGACTGTGCGCCTCGAGCCAGGTGCGGGTGTCCTCCCGGCATCGTTCGGGTCGTCCGGAGAGGTACACGATGTCGAACACCTCGGCGAGCCTGCTGACGGTCTCGCGTCCCTGCTCGAGCACGGCGTCCCTGGGAGCGGCCGCGAAGAAGGCGTCCCAGTCCTTCGGAGGGGTGCGCACGTGATGGAGCCGGTGGCGCACGTCGGCAAGGACACCGTCGATGTCCACCGCCGCGACCAGCCGGGTCTCCGCCGCCACTCAGCCGACCGCCGTCCGAACCGAGACGGCCGAGCCGTTGCGCCTCTTCTCGACATGAAGCTGGGTCGGGATCCGGTTGCGCAGCTCGCTCACGTGGCTGACCACGCCCACGGCGCGGCCACCCGTGCGGAGGTCGTCGAGCCGGTCCATCACGTCGTCGAGCGTATCGGGGTCGAGCGTGCCGAACCCCTCGTCGACGAAGAGAGTCTCGATCTCGGTGCCGCCAGCCTCTTGGGTGACGACGTCGGCCAGACCGAGCGCGAGGGCGAGCGACACGACGAAAGTCTCGCCGCCGGAGAGCGTCGAAGGATCCCTCACGTCGCCGGCCCACTGGTCGATGACCTCGAGACCGAGACCGGCCTGTGCGCCCTTCCGGGCGGCGCGGCCGGTGCGCTGAAGGAGGTAGCGCTGGTCGCGCATGTGCGCCAGACGTTCGTTGGCTGCGGCGACGACCTGGTCGAGGCGGGTCGCGAGCACGTAGGCCGACAGGCGCATCTGCAGCTGGTTGTCGGCGCTCATCCCACGCACGAGCTTCGACATCGAGTCGGCGCGAAGGTACTCCTCCCGCACCGGCCCCCACGCGGTGACCGCCTGCTCCAGGCGCAGCCGCTGACGGGCCAGTGCCTCGGTCACGTCCTCGCGCTGGTGCCGGATGCGAGCGACCGCCGCCTCCTGCTGTTCCGCGGCGGTCAGCTCCGCAGCGAGCGCCGCCACGTCAGGCGTGTCCTGGCTCTCGAGGGAGCGCACATCGTCGCCCTCCAGGACAGCGTGCGCGCGGGCCGCGGCCTGCGCACGAGACTCGAGAAGCAGCTCCAGCCTGGCGCGCTCCGACGGCTGGAGGACCGCGGCGCGGAGTGCGACGAGGTCGTCGAACTCGTGCTCCCGGGCCGAGGACAGCGCGTGCGCCTCGAGTTCCTCAGCCCGGACGACGCAGGCGTCGTGGTCGCAAAGGGCCTCACGAGCCTCGCCCAGGGAGCTGGCCACGGAGCTGAGCCGGAGGACCTCGTCGGACAGCTTGGCATCGTTGCCGACCGCGCCTGCGATCTCAGCCGCCAACGTCTCGATGGTCAGGCGAAGGGTGTAAGTCGTCTGAGTCAGGGTGGCGACCCGGGTGTCCAGCTCGTGGACCGCCGCGGTCAGCTGTTGCTGCTCGGCAGCAAGCCGCGTGACCGTGACTTCCGCTCTCTCGAGCTCGGCCTGGGCCTGCCTGGCCTCGGCCAGGTCGGCTTCGTGCCGCTCCACCTCGCTCGCAGCCTCGTCGCAGGAAAGCTGTCCCGCGGCCTCGCGGAGGCCTTGGAGGCGTTGCTCGGCCTGCAGCACCTTGCCGCTCGCGGCGGCGTAGTCGGCGCTGCGCGCGTCGTAGGCTGCTGCCGCCTCGGCCTGCTCGGTCTCGGTCACCGCAGCGGACGACGTCTCCGCAGGTGCCGGATGTTCGGTGCTTCCGCACACCTGGCAGGCCTCACCCTCCGCGAGCTGACCCGCGAGCTCCGCAGCGATCCCGGCGAGGCGGCGAGCGGTCAGGTCCTGCACCCGCTCGCGCGCATCGGCCGCCCGGTCACGCGCGTCCCGCTCTGCGTCGCGCAGCCCGTCCAGGGAGACCTCGCACTGCTCGGCCTCGTGGGCTGCCACGAGGCGCTGGCGCGCCTGGTCGAGCTGCAGCGTCAGGGCGGCGGCACGCCCCGCCACCGCGGCCACGGCCTGGACTTTGGCGCGCGCCTGCTCCAGGGCCGCCGGAACCGCCTCGAGCCGTTCCCTCGCCTTCGCATGGGCAGCAGTGGCCTCTGCCAGCTGGGTGTCCGCCTCGGCTACGGCCGTTCTGGCCTCGTGCAGCTCACGCTCGCGGGGGAGAAGTGCCTCCAGCCGGGTGGCGCTCGCGCGGATGTGCCTCTCGAGCTCTGCCAGCCCGTCGGCGGTGAGGGGCGAGGGCAGCGGACGGCCGAGGTCGAGCGTCTCCAGCCGGTGCAACGCCTGTGACCAGACCCGCCCTGCCTCTTCTCGACTGGCGAGTGCCTCGTCGAACATCCGCAGCAGCGGCAGACAGCGGGACGCCCGGTCGTCGGCGTCCACCAGCCGCCTCGCTTCGGACTCCCCCTCCTCATCGCGCGCCAGGTCCGCGAGTGTGGCACGGGCCTGGTCGCGTCGCTCGATGAGCGAAAGAACGCGGAGCGCCTCGTCATGGCGAGCCCTGGCTTCGACCATCGAGCTGGTGGCGGCGGCGTGCTGGTCTCGAACGGCGGTGAGGGTGGTCGCAGCCTCGTCGATGAGGCCGTCAGCCCAGGACAGCGCCTCGGCGAAGTCCTGTGGCGGCTCGGTGCCGGTGCGCTCTGCGATCGTGTCGAGCACCCTCACGACGGCAGCCTCGCCGGTGGCACAGCGCTCCTTGAGCGACCGGCTGTGGTCGTGGACCCACTCCTCGATCCGGGAGTAACGGTCGGTGCGGAACAGGTGCTGGAGCACGTCGTGGCGGTCCTGGGACGAGGCGCGCAGGAACTTCTGGAAGTCTCCCTGCGGCAGCAGCGCGACCTGCACGAACTGGGTCGACTGCATCCCGATCAGCTCGCCGATGAAGTGGCCCACCTCCTGTGCCCGTGAGCTGAGCAGATGGTCCTCGCCGCGGGTCTTCTCGATGAGCGTCGCCGTGGCGTTCTCGGTCGTGAAACCGCTCCCGCGACGCTTGGGCCGGATCCACTCCGGGCTGCGGCGCACCACGAACCGGCGATCTCGCACGCTGAAGTCGAGGACCACTTCGGGACGTGCCTCGTCCGTCGCGTGCTGGGACTTGAGTGCCTTGACGCCGCGGACCCCCGGCACAGACCCGTAGAGAGCGAAGCACACCGCGTCGAGAATGGTGGTCTTCCCGGCACCGGTGGGACCGGTGAGCAGGAACAGCCCGGCGTCGCAGAGCTCGTCGAAGTCAATGTGCTCCTCGCCGGCGAAGGGCCCGAACGCGGACACGGTCAGGTGGTGCAGCCGCATCAGCCCGCCTCCTCGATCCGGACGGGCCGGTCCGCCTCTTCGTTGATCCGGCACGAGTCGCATGCCAGCTGCAGCAGGAGTGCCTCCTCGGTCGTCGCCTCGATCGACCGGACCTCTGCCACGAAGCCGAGCGCCACGTCGATGTCGCTACGGCCGTCGACGTGTGGCATGACCGGGCCCCGGTCGCGAGTCACGCCTTCGGGGTCGAAGGAGAGGATCAGCACGTGAGGGAACCGGGCGCGGAGCCGGTCCATGGCGTGCGTCGGACGCTGAGGATCAGTGAGGGTCACCTGGAGCCAGGCGTCCTCCACCTGCGCGTGCCGCGGGTCGACCAGGAGGTCCTCGATCCGGCCCCGGAGGGATGCGAGGCGGCGGGGGACGGGCGCCGGCACGAAGTCCGTGCGCTCCACGCCGTCGGCGCCGAGCTCGACCAGCCAGGACCCCTTGGCGTGGCTTGCCTCCGAGAAGGAGTACGCCAGTGGGGAGCCGCTGTAGCGGATGGTCTCGGCGAGCGTGTGACGACCGTGGAGGTGGCCGAGTGCGGCGTAGTCGACCCGGTTGAAAAGGCTGGTAGGGGCGATCTGGACACCTCCGACGGAGATGTCGCGCTCGCTGTCGCTGGCCATGCCGGAGGCCGACTCGGCACTGCCTGCGACGAAGGCGTGCGCCATCACGACCGACCGTGTGCCGGGGCGGGCGTCGAGATCGGCATGCACTCTCGCCATGGCCGCGGTCAGCGCCGCCTCGTGGGTCCGAGACGGAAGCTCCCATGGGCCCCGGACTGCGTCGGGCTCGAGATAGGGGAGGCCGTGGACCGCGACGGGGCCGTGCTCGTCCTCGAGGAGCACCGGGCTCCCGACCTGCTGCCACCGGGTGCGGAAGTGGATGCCGGCCGCGTCTGCGAGGCGGGAGTTGAAGCCGAGCCGGACGTGGGAGTCGTGGTTGCCGCTGGTGACCACGACCTTGGCGCGGGAGGAAGCGAGCCGGGCGAAGGTCTCGTCGGCGAGCTCCACGGCGTCCACCGGTGGCAGTGCGCGGTCGTAGACGTCCCCGGCTACGACCACCAGGTCGACGGCCTCGGCGTCGATGGTCTCGAGGAGATGGTCGACGAAGATCGCCTGGGCGTCGAGCAGTCCTTCGCGGTGGAAGGACCGGCCTAGGTGCCAGTCGGAGGTGTGGAGGATGCGCACACCGGAACGCTAGGCGGGAGCACCGACAATAGCGGTGATCACACGCCGATCCGGCCGGGCTCCGTGTACACGACGAAGCGGTCGTCCCTGACGAAACCGACCATGCAGAGGCCGGCCTGCTCGGCTAGCTGCACCGCGAGGCTCGAAGGCGCGCCCACCGCGGCGATGACCCCGACGCCCGCGGCCACCGCCTTCTGGGCGAGCTCGAAGCCGATCCGCCCGCTCACGCAGAGCATCGCCAGGTCCGTCGAGAGGCCGCCGAGCAGCCGGCTCCCGATCACCTTGTCCACGGCGTTGTGGCGTCCGATGTCCTCGCGAACCACGACAGGGGAGCCGTCCGCCTCGAACAGCGCGGCAGCGTGCAGGCCTCCCGTGGCACTGAACACCTTCTGCGCCTGCCTCAGCCGCTCGGGAAGCGAGGCAATCACATCCCCCGGCACGGTCGACGCCTCGGCTCTGGGTAGGTGGAGGGGCGCGGCGCAGGCCGCGGAGAGGACATCATCGACGCTCTGCTTGCCACAGACACCACAGGCGGACGATCCGGCGGTCGGACCGTCGTACCGGCCTCCGGGCTCCCTGCGAGGGGGCCGGTCGAGCTCGACGGTGACGACGTTGAACTCCTGCTCAGGCGCTAGCGTATGGTCAGTGCAATACGCAACCGTATGTACATCTGAAGCACCAGAGATGAAGCCCTCTGCGAAGAGGAACCCAGCGGCCAGCTCGAAGTCGTGACCTGGGGTGCGCATGGTGACGTTGAGACGTTCCGCTGCACGCCCCGGCCACGCCAGCCGGATCTCCAGAGGCTCCTCGGTCGCGAGCCGATCCTCCCGCTCCCGCGACGCGCCACCTGTGACCTCGCGCACGCGCACTCGGCGGGACGGTCCTGGACGACGACTGAGGGTCACACCCGTCAGCCTATATTTGTCACGGGTGGGTGCCTCGGCACCGGCCGTGGGGGCGTGCTGAGTGACCGGGGCGGAGAGAGGACACGAGTGATCGCGCGCGGGAGGGAAGACTCCGACGGCTGGACCTCAGCCGTCGCGTCGGGCTTCGCGCTCGCCGGCTTCCTCTTCGTCGTGTTCATCGCCTTCACGCTCCTGGCGATGGGGCCCCTGGTGAGGTACGACACCTACTTCAGCCTCGCGCCGCCTCCGCGGTCATGGGTCCCGTTCCTCCATGTCCTCGACCGGGTGGGGCAGCGAGCCATCGCCGTACCCATCCTCGCTGCCATCGTGTTCTGGATCTACCGCCGCACCCGGTCGTGGCGACCCGTGGCGGTGGCTGCGGCGTCGGTGTTCGCGCTCAACCTCCTGGTGCTCGTCCTGAAGCTGGGTTTCGGGCGATCGTTCCCCAGGACCGCGGACCCGTCCTTCTTCACCGGCGGGATGGCCTACCCCTCGGGACACAGCGCCAACATCGTGCTGGTGTACGGCCTGATCGCGTACCTGCTGAGCACGTACTCCTCGCCCAGCCACCGGCTCAAGGTGCTCATGTGGAGTGCGGTCGGCTGCCTGTCGGTCACCATGGTCGTGACCTCGCTGACATTGAACTGGCACTGGTTCGCCGACCTGGTGGCAGGACTGCTCATCGGCGGAGTCGTCCTCGAGCTCACCGCCACGGTCGACCGCATGGTCCCCGCGCACGTGCTGGCCCGCGGGGGCCGTGACGGCCTCCGCGAGGGCCTGCGGGAGATCGCCGCCGCGGTCAGGCCCAGAACCTCTCGCGGACGCGCAGCGCCCTGACGAGATCGTCGGTCGAGTCGACGAGCGCACGCCGCAGGCTGAGGTCGAGCGAGCCGGAGTCCGTGAGTGCCACCGCCCGCTGCACGGTCTCCTCGGCCACAGCCAGGCGCGGGAAGAAGTCACGAGCAGCGTCGGCGAGGACCCATCCGGCCCTGACCTCGACCGTCCCCGGCAGCTCGGCGAAGTAGCGCTCGACGTATGGGTCCGTCAGCGACTCCTGACCGATGCGCCACATTCCACGGCCGGCAGCCTCGATCTCGTAGTTCGAGGCGTCCTTCTCGCCGGTGAAGTGGGCCCAGGCGAACGCCTTCGCCTCGGCGTCGGGGATCGCGGACAGAGCCTGCACGTGATCCACCGCAGCCTGGGTCGTCCGCTCCCGCTCCAGCCACTCGTGGAGCTCCGGCCGGTCCACCGCGCCCAGCGTTGCCAGCCTGACCAGGATCCGCCAGCGTAGGTCCAGGTCGGGTTCGATCCCCTCAGGCAGGTCGCCTCCCTGCAGCCAGGCGCGAAGCGTGTCCGGCGAGGTCTCCGAGGCGATCGCTCCCCGCAGAGCAGCCAGCTGCACGCCGGAGCCAGGGTTCGCGGTTGCCAGTCGACCGACGGCGGCGGCGTGGAACCTGCTCGCCGCGCCCTCGCGGGCGGGGTGCACCCGGTCGGCCAGCGTCCCGAGCCCGAAGGTCGTCAAGGCGCCGACCGCGATGTCCTGGTCCTCGTGGGGCAGGCCGGCCTCCAAGAGGACGAGCGCCGTCTCAGGGTCGAGCTCGGCGTTGGAGACCTGGTCCCGCACGGCGCTCCACACCGAGGCCCGCATGAGTGGGTCCATCCCCGCGAGCAGCTCCGGCAGCGACTCGAGGGTGACAGTGTCGAGCTCGAGCCTCGCCCAGGTCTGGTCCAGCGGGTCGAGTACGACGGGCGCAGCGGCCGCCGCGGGGGAGAGGCGGACCGGCTCCGCCCCGACGGTGAGGGCCTCCCGGGTCCACCCGCCCTGTCCGTCGTACACGCCGACGGTGAGGGCGTGACTGCGCTCCGCGGGGTACTGGGCCGGGGGCGTGCGCAGCACGGACGGAGGCTCGCTGCTGCGGTCGACGCTGAGCAGGTCCACCCCGGCCGTGCGCAGCCAGCCGGTCGTCCACGTGGACAGGTCGCCGGCACCGGCATCCTCCCAGGCCTGGAACAGGTCGTGCATGGTGGCGTTGCCGAACCGGTGGCGCGCGAAGTGATCCCGCACCCCGGCGAAGAAGACGTCGTCGCCGAGGTTGCTGTTGAGCTGCTTGAGCACCGCCGAGCCCTTGGCGTAGCTGATCCCGTCGAAGTCCTGGAGCGCCGCGAGCGCATCGGTCGCGCCGTTGCCCGCGATCGGGTGGGTGCTCGGCCGCTGGTCGGCCTCCAGACCCCAGCGCTTCCTGCCGAAGGCCGTGTCGACGTGCGCGCCG
Source organism: Nocardioidaceae bacterium (assembly GCA_035297905.1). Lineage (GTDB taxonomy): Bacteria > Actinomycetota > Actinomycetes > Propionibacteriales > Nocardioidaceae > Nocardioides_C. The sequence continues at coordinate 16,436 of DATGYO010000035.1, read as the reverse complement.
GTGAACTCGGTGACGTCGTGCGTGACGCGATTGCCCATGTACTCAGCGAAGGACTCGTTCAGCCACAGGTCGTCCCACCAGCGCGGTGTGACGAGGTCGCCGAACCACTGGTGTGCCATCTCGTGAGCGATCGTCGTAGCGCGCTGGGTGCGCTCGGCGCGGGTCACCTTGGAGGTGAACACCAGGGGGTCGCGGAACGTGACGCAACCGGGGTTCTCCATCGCGCCTGCGTTGAACTCCGGCACGAACGCCTGGTGGTAGTCACCGAACGCGTAGCGCACCCCGAAGAGCCGGTGGAACTCGTCGAAGCACTGGGTGGTGACGGTGAAGATCTCCTCGGCGTCACGGTCCAGGTGCGGAGCCAGCGACGCCCGGCACTCGAGGCCGAGGGCGATGCCGTCGTGCTGGTGGTGGACCACGTGGTACGGGCCCGCGACCAGGGTGACGAAGTAGGTGGAGAGCGGCTGTGTGGTGGCCAGCTCCCACTGGCCGGGCTCCACCTGCTCTGCCCGCCCGTTGCCGACCACGACCCAGTCCTTGGGTGCGCGGACGTGGAACGTGTAGGGCGCCTTGAGGTCTGGCTGGTCGAAGCACGCGAATATGCTCGGCGCGGCGTCGAGGAAGGACATCGCGTAGGTGTACTGCTTGCCGTCGGCCGGGTCGACCGCGCGGTGCAAACCCTCGCCGTCGTTGCGATAGCCCATGACCGCCTCGACGACGAGCTCGTTCTCGCCGTCGACGCCGCGCAGGGGCAGACGCCCGTCGTCGAGGGCGGCGACGTCCAGAGGTGCACCGTTCAGATGCGCCGAGACGAGCTGCTTCGGCTTCAGGTCCACGAACGTGTCGGTGGGTCCGTGAGCGGTGAACCGGATCCTGGTGGTCGAGCTGAAGGTGGTCTCGCCGCAGTCCAAGTCGAGGCTGACGTCGTACGACGTCACAGCGACGTGCTGGGCGCGGCGGATGGACTCGTCGAGGGAGAGGCTGGGCATGCGGGACACCCTAGGTGAGGAGGACGGTCCGGACGGACATTTGTCCCGCCAAGGCTCAAGGCGGGGCTCGCGGGCTCCGATACTCAGGCATGTCCAGCACGGAGAGAGCCGCCCTCACACAGGGGGCGGGAGGCGCCGAGGAGCGCAGGCGGGCACCCTCGTGGGTGGCCGGGCAGCTCGCCGACGCCCCTGGCGCGATGCTGCTCGTCGCAGTGGCTCTGGGCTATCTCGCACTCTCCCAGGCCGTGATGTGGCTCGACGGCCCGTCCCCGAACAGGGCGGGACTCTGGCCCGCGGCAGGGCTGAGCCTCGCCGTCCTGATGCTGGTGCCCACACGGCGGTGGGGATGGGCGCTGGGCGCGATCGCGCTCGGCGAGCTCGCGGGCGACCTCGCCTGGAACCTCCCGCTCGGAGCGGCAATCGGCTGGACGCTGAGCAGCACGCTCGAGCCTCTCGTCGGCGCCATGCTGCTGCGCCGGTTCGGAAACCCCGCCGGAGACCTCGTCCCGCTGCGGCCGCTGCTCCGCTTCCTCTGGTTCGCGGTCCTCGCGGGGCCCTTTGTCGGCGCGACGGTCGCGGCCACGTCATCCGCGCTGTCGGGCGAAGGCACGTTCCCCGACGCCTGGGTGCAGTTCTTCCTCGGTGACGCCCTCGGTGTGCTCGCGGTGGCACCGATGGTCCTCGGCACCGGCGGTGCCCGCGGCAGATCGCTCCAGGAGCTCGTCGCACTCGTGGCGACCACGGGGTTGACCTCCACAGCGGTGTTCAGCACGGTCGGTGGTCCGTGGATGGTCACCATGCCCTACCTGCTCATCCCGTTCTTCGCCTGGGCGGCGGTTCGCTTCGGGACGCGAGGCACGGCGTGGACGGCACTTGGCGTGACGGCCGTCGCGAGCGGTTTCAACGCAGCTGGGCAAGGCCCCTTCGCGCTTGCAGCAGGTCACGACATCGCCGCGGTCACATTGCTGCAGGTCTTCCTGGTTGTCACGGTGACGTTCGCGCTGCTCCTGGCTGCCCTGGTCAGCGAGCTGAGCGACCGTCGTCAGCTCGAGGACGTGCTCAGGCACCAGGCCACGCACGACCCGCTCACCGGTCTGGCCAACCGGCTTCGGCTCGCTGAGGCCCTGGAGCGGGCCTGTGCGTCGACGACCGGGAGCACCCGGTCAACAGGCCTCCTCGTCTGCGACCTGGACCGGCTCAAGGCGGTCAATGACCGGGTCGGGCACAAGGGCGGCGACGAGCTCCTCGTCGAGGTGGCCGCCCGGCTGCGCGACAGCGTCCGGCCGGGCGACCTTGTCGCTCGCATCGGTGGCGACGAGTTCGTGATCATGCTGCGAGACGTCGACGCAGCCGCGGCCCGCCGCGCCGCGCGCCGCGTGGTCGATGCGGTGTCGCACCCGGTGCTGTTGGAGCACCGCCGCGCGGTGCGGCCCTCGATCTCTGTCGGCGCTGCCGTGGCGGAGCCGGGGGAGGGCGCCGACCGGCTGTTCCAGGTCGCCGACGCGGCGCTCTACGAGGCAAAGCGCCGCGGTCGCGGCCAGGTGGTCCTCGCCGACCACGCCCTCCGGACGCAGGCGCGTGCCCAGATCCGTACGGAGGACGACCTGGCCACGGCGTTCGAGGACGGTCAGCTCGTCTGCTACTACCAGCCCGTGATCGACCTGACCACCGGCCGACTGGCCGGGGTCGAGGCGACAGTGCGCTGGAGGCACCCCGAGCTCGGCCTCCTGGACGCGGAACGCTTCCTCACCGCCGTCGAGTCCGTGGGCTGGGCTGACCGGCTGTTCGCAACCGTGATCAAGCAGTCCCTGCAGGCCCAGCGGGAGTGGCTGGAGGCTACCGGGCGCCGGCTGAGCGTCTCCGTGAACGTCTCCTCCGTGCAGCTTTCCGCGGGGGGAGTGCTCAACGCAGTGATCCAGGCACTCGCCGAGTCGGGTGCGCCGGCAGACGCCCTGTGCCTGGAGGTCACGAAGAACACGTCGCTCGACGACCTGAGCGTCGCCTCGCTCAACCAGCTCCACGCGCTGGGCGTCCGGCTGGTGCTCGACGGCTTCGGCGCCGGGTGGTCGTCGATGACCAGGCTGGCCCGCATCCCGTGGGACTGCCTCAAGATCGACCGGTCCTTCGTCTCCGACCTCGGCACGGACCCCGGCGCGGCCGACATCGTCAATGCCATGACCGCGATGGCCGGTGCGCTCGACATCCGCGTCGGCGCCGAGGGTGTCGCAAGGATCAGCCAGCTCGAGGCGCTCGTAGACCTAGGCTGCGCCGTCGCCCAGGGGCCGTTGTTCAGCCGTCCGGAGACCGCTGACGAGGTCGGGCGGCTGCTCGCAGAGGACCGCGAGTGGCTCTGTGGGGACCTACGGCCGGTCAGCGACGGCCTGCAGGCCATGACGGATCACTGAGGCTGCCGGCGTCAGAGACGCACGAGCATCTTGCCGATGTTGGCACCCCGCTGCATGTCCAAGAAGGCGTCGACTGCGTGGTCGAGCCCGTCGACGTACGTCTCCCGGAACTCGAGCCGGCCGTCGCGGATCCAGCCCGACGCGGCGGCGAAGTACTCCTTCGCCAGGTCGCTGTGGTCCGTGACGATGAAGCCTTGGAGCTTCAGGCGCCGGGTGACGAGCAGCCACATGTTCCGGGGACCGGGTGCGGCCTCCGTGGCGTTGTAGCTGGCGATCGCACCGCACAAGGCGATGCGGCCGAAGTCGTTCATGTTCGCGATCGCGCCCTCGAGATGGTCGCCGCCGACGTTGTCGAAGTAGACGTCGATGCCGTCCGGCGCGTGGCGGCGCAGCTGTCGCGCGACAGACGCCTCGTGGTAGTCGAATGCGGCGTCGAACCCGAGCTCGTCGACGACGTACGCGATCTTCTCCGTCGAGCCGGCGGATCCGATGACCTGCTTGGCGCCGAGGTTCCGGGCGATCTGCCCGGCGATGCTGCCCACTGCGCCGGCGGCTCCGGAGACGAACACGCTGTCGCCCTCCCGGAGCTCTGCGATCCGCACGAGCCCGGTGTACGCCGTGAGGCCGGGCATGCCGAGCACACCGAGGTAGGCCGAAGCCGGGATCGATGAGGTGTCGATGCGTCGCACGTGATGGGCGTCGAGCACCGCGTGCTCCCGCCAGCCGAGCTGGTGCTGAACGACGTCGCCGACAGCCACCGCGTCGGACTCGGACGCCACGACCTCGCCGACCGCTCCGCCGTCGAGCGGCTCCCCGATCTGGAACGGAGGGACGTAGGACTTGGTGTCGTTCATCCGCCCGCGCATGTACGGGTCGACCGACATCACCGTGTTGCGGACGAGCACCTGCCCGGGCTGCAGCGGAGGTACGTCGACCTCCACGAGCTCGAAGTTCTCCTGGGTCGGCCACCCTGTGGGACGGGACACGAGGCGGATCTGGTGCGTCGTCTGGCTCATGCGGACAATCCTCCCAGCCCGGTCAGCTACGGATGTCCTCGGGGCGCACCGGGCGCACGACCGAGACCACCTCGGCGTGCAGCGCCCACTCCTCCTTGCCCAACCGTGCCAGGGGGTCCAGTCGGGCGTACTCGGGATGGCCGTCGACGAGAACCTCCTCGGCAACCGAGATCATCCGCACGTCACCGAGGACGAGGGTCGAGTCGCCGAGCTCGTTGGTGCTGTGCAGCGTGCACTCGATCGCGACAGGCGAGGCCGTCACCCGCGGCGGCCGCACGGTGGCGCTGGGCTCCATGGCGATGCCGAGCGCGTCGGGCTCACTCTGGTCCGGCGCGAAGCGGGCAGCGCTGTTGTTCACCTCGGCGAGCAGGGGAGCGGGGGCCAGGTTCACGACGAACTCGCCGGTCTCCAGCACGTTGCGCAAGGTGTCCTTCTTCCGGACCGATGTGAACTGCACGATCGGAGGTCGAGCACAGGCCACGGTGTAGAACGAGTGCGGCGCAAGGTTCACGACGCCCGAGGCCGACACCGTGGAGACCCAGGCGATGGGGCGGGGGACGACCACAGCGGTCAGCAGCCGGTAGGGGTTCACCTCGGGGTCGTCGACGAAGAAGTCGGTGCGCATGACGACGATGGTAGGTGTCGAGCGCTATGACAGAGTTCACCCATGATCGAGGAGAACATGCGCACTGTCGACATCACCCGCACCAGCAGGGGCGTCTACGAGGCGGTCAACCGCCACGGGGTGAAGATGGTCTTCAGCCATGACGGCGCGGAGACGTTCACGCCGGTAGAGCTGCTGCTCACGGCGATCGCCGGGTGCAGCGGCATCGACGTCGACTTCATCACGAGCAAGCGGTCCGAGCCGGTCTCCTTCACCATGCACATCGAGGGGGAGAAGGTCCGCGACGAGACCGGGAAGAACGCGGTCTCCGGGATCTCGCTCACGTTCGACATCGCCTTCCCGGAGGGTGAGGGCGGTGACGCGGCCCGCGGTGTCCTCGAGCGCGCCGTCCACCAGTCCCACGACCGCCTGTGCAGCGTCAGCCGTACGGTCGAGATCGGCACGCCGGTCGAGGTTCGGATCGCGGACCAGGACGGCCGGCAGAGCGCCTAGCTGTCCGACAGGAGTACGTCGGCCAGGTCGGTCATCGTGTCGAAGAGGACGGCTCCTGCCTCGGCCAACGCCCCCGCGTCGACGAGGCCGCCCGTGAAGCCGTAGACGGTCATGCCGGCAGCGACGGCCGCCTCGACGCCGTACACGCTGTCCTCGACGACCACACAGCGGCTCGGGTCGACGCCCATGCTGCGCGCGGCATGGAGGAAGAGGTCGGGCGACGGCTTCCCGTGCTCGACCTCGGTGGCGCTGTAGATCCGACCGATGAAGTGCTCGTCGAGCCCGGTGAGCCCGAGGGTCTTGCGCATCCGCTCATGTGTACCGCTCGAGGCGACACACGTCGGCACGCCGTGCTCGTGGAGCCGCCGGACGAGCTCCGCCACCCCAGGTACGGCCGCAAGCTCCCTGTCCCAGGCCTCGTGGATCTCCTGCGTGGTGAGCTCGTCGAAGACCCTCGTCTGTTCCGGGCCGAGGAGCTCCTCGAGCGCGGCGAGCTGGTACGCGCTGGTGCGTCCCACGAACCGACGTACGACGTCCTCCTCGGTGTGCGGGAAGCCGAGCTCGGTCAGCACACGCGCTTCTACCGCCACGGAGATCCGCTCGGAGTCCACCAGGACGCCGTCGCAGTCGAAGATCACCAGGCCCGGGGGAGAGGGGAGCGATGACTTCTCACGGCGGCCCGGGTCAGAAGAGGGCATGCAGGAAAACCTTTCGAAACTGTCGGTCCTGAATCCTAGGGTGGAGCCTATGTCGTCACAGCCGGCCGTAGAGGCCATCGATCTCGTGAAACGCTTCGGGGACAACACCGCCGTCGACCGCGTCAGCTTCGCCGTCCCGGAGGGCACGGTTCTCGGCCTTCTGGGTCCCAACGGAGCGGGCAAGACGACCACGGTGCGCATGCTGACCACGCTGTCCGTGCCGACCGCGGGCACCGGCCGCGTGGCGGGTCACGACGTCGTGGAGAAGCCCGACGCGGTACGCCGGAGCATGGGCCTCACCGGACAGGCCGCCACGGTCGACGAGCTGCTCACGGCCCGCGAGAACCTCCGTCTGATCGGACGGCTCTCGGGCCTGTCTCGTCGCTACGTCGCACAGGTTGCCGACAGTCTGTTGGAGCGGTTCTCGCTGGGCGACGCGGCCAATCGCACCGTCAAGACCTACTCCGGAGGCATGCGGCGACGGCTCGACCTCGCGGTGAGCCTGATCGCAGCGCCACCGGTGCTGTTCCTCGACGAGCCGACCACGGGGCTCGACCCGCGGAGCCGCACCGAGCTGTGGGACGTGCTGCGAGGTCTGGTCCGTGACGGCACGACCCTGGTTCTCACCACGCAGTACCTCGAGGAAGCCGACCAGCTCGCCGACGACATCGTGGTGATCGACAAGGGCCGGGTGATCGCCGCCGGCACGCCGACCGAGCTGAAGGACCGGGCCGGCCGCGCGAGCGTCGTGGTGACCCTGAGCGACTCGACGGACCTGGTGCGGGCGACCGAGCTCGTGCGTTCCTGCTCCCCGGAGGTGCATGTCGAGCCGTCGGCTCGGCGGATCACCGCCCAGGCGGACGGCCTCGCGGACATGGCGAGGATCGGTGAGGTGATCGGCGCCAGCGGGATCCACGTCGACGACCTGGGTCTGAAGCGACCCAGCCTCGACGACGTCTTCCTCCACCTGACCGGACACCGGGCGGAAGGCGGTCCGGAGACGACGCCGACCGATGAGGAAAGTGTGGCGGCGACCGAGACGTTCGCGGAGGCAGTGCGATGACCACCATTCCTCAGGCCAGGCCCGTGATCACCCCGCCTTCGCTGGCGCGGGCGTCGGCGACGATCGTGTGGCGCAACCTGATCCACATCAAGCGGATGCCCGAGCTGCTCCTCGACGTCACGGTGCAGTCGGTGATGTTCGTGCTGCTGTTCGCCTACGTGTTCGGTGGCTCCATCGCCGTCTCGGGTTCGAGCTACCGGGAGTTCCTGCTGCCCGGGATCATGGTGCAGACCATGGTGTTCTCGTCCGCCATCGTCGCCATGGGCCTCACGAATGACCTGCAGAAGGGCATCGTCGACCGGCTCAAGTCGCTGCCGATCTCGCGGGCGTCGGTCCTGGTCGGTCGCAGCATCTCGAGCCTGATCCATTCGAGCATCGGCATCGCGGTCATGGGGGTGACCGGACTGCTCGTCGGGTGGCGGATCCGTACCGGGGTCGTGGACGCGACGCTCGGCTTCCTGCTCCTGCTGCTCTTCGGGTTCGCGATGATCTGGCTCGGCATCTGGGTCGGTTCGATGATGCGAACACCAGAGGCGGTCCAGGGCCTGATGTTCACGGTGATGTTCCCGCTCACGTTCGTGGCGAACACGTTCGCGCCGACCGAGAACATGCCGAGCTGGCTGCGGACGGTCGCGGAGTGGAACCCGGTGTCGGCTCTCGCCCAGGCCTGCCGCGAGTTGTGGGGGAATGCGCCGGCGGCGCCCGCCGACGCTGCGTGGCCACTTCAGCACGCCGAGCTCATGTCGGTGGGATGGGCGCTGCTGCTCACCGCGGTCTTCGCACCCCTGGCTCTCGGCGCCTTCCGCCGCCGCTCCCGAGATTAAATATCAGGAGGACAATAATATGTTGCGCATCGTCGTCACCAGCGTCTTCGTCGAGGACCAGGCCAAGGCGCTGGCGTTCTACACCGACGTGCTGGGGTTCGTGAAGAAGGCCGATGTGCCGCTCGGCGAGGCGCGGTGGCTCACGGTGGCATCGGCCGCCGATCCGGATGGCGTGGAGCTCTTGCTGGAGCCGAACGGCAACGAGGTCGCGAAGGTGTACCAACAGGGCTTGAGAGCCCAGGGCATCCCGGCGGCGAGCTTTGCCGTCGACGACATCGAGGCGGAGCACGCACGGCTTGTCGGCCTCGGCGTGGAGTTCACCCAGGGGCCCACCAGCATGGGACCGGTCACCACGGCGGTGTTGGACGACACGTGCGGCAACCTGATCCAGATCGCCCAGATGCAGTGTCGGACGCACCGACCGAGCGTGAAGTGATGGGGGGAGCGCGGCATAGCCCCTCTCGGGAGAGCCTTCTTCGTTAGTTGACATAATGTCGCTTATCGGCGAACTGCGGTGGCGGCGGAGAGCGGTGGCCTGGCGCTCTCTGAGCTACGTCACGGAAGCGTCGCCGGAGGTACATCGCCTCGGCGGCGTCACACAGGTCGGCTGCTCTGGTGACCTGACTCCTGACTGGATGACCGGTGGGATCGTCGATGTCGAGATGCGTGGCGGTCCTGACGGAACACTCGAGGAATCCGACGAGGAACGGCGACGTGAGTCCCTCAGAATCGCTCTGACAGAATCGCGCATGCGGTCGCGTGGCCCAGTCCTCGGGCGGAGTTCAGGACTGACGGGCTCCCGGCCCCTCTTCTGTCACGCACCGCCATGTTTGCCGCATACCGGGGATTATGCAGCAAATGTCACTGCTGTGATTTCCTGTCGGTGCCCGCAGATAACGTCCGCTGCGTGGAGCACACCCCTTTGGTCATCGAAGCCATCGACGGCTGGTTCCTCGCACGGGCCCCGCGCAAGGACTCTCCGCACACCCGGGCTGCGTACGAGCGCGACCTGGCCGCGATCTGTCAGGCGGCCGCCACTCACCTGGGCCGCCCGGTCGACGAGCTGCGCGTCGGCGACTTGACCCTGCGTGTGCTGCGGAACGCTTTTGCGGCGTGGTCAGCCGGACGAGCAGCTGCGACCGTCCGCCGGGCTCACTCGACGTGGTCCGGCTTCTTCGAGTACCTCGTCTCCGAGGAGCACCTTGCCGGCTCCCCCATGCCGGGCGTGGCGAAGCCCAAGACCCCGCGGCGTCTCCCGAAACCGTTCGCGGAGGACGACGCGGCCAGGATCGTGCGGGTGCTCACCGACTGTTCCGTTCGTCGTCGCGACCCGTGGCCGGAGCTCGACGCAGCGGTGGTGCTGACGGCGATGGTCACCGGGGTGCGGGCCGCGGAGCTGCTCGCTGTGGACATCGGCGACGTCACGCGCTCGAGCGGGAATGAACGGGTCCGGGTCCTTGGCAAGGGCGAGGCGGAGCGCTCGGTGCCGGTCGAGCCGGCCCTGCTCGAGATCCTGGCCACCTACCTGGACAGCCGCCGGGACAGGTTCCCGGGGACCGCCCGTCAACGCGGCGTCACCAAACCCGACGATCCCTGGGCGTGGTGGCGCAAGACCGACCCGCTGTTCGTGGACCGCACCGGGGAACGCATGCAGATCGGTGCGCTCCAGTACCTGGTGGAGCTGGTCTACCGGGATGCGGGCGTCAACGCGTCACGAGCCCGCGGTGCTCTGGTGCACGCGCTGCGTCACACGGCCGCCACCCGACTGGTGGAGCGCGGCGCAACCGCCGTGGAGCTGATGGACTTCCTGGGCCACCGGTCCCTGTCCACCTCGCAGGGTTACCTCTCCGCGACGGCCGCGAGCGTGCGGGCGGCGGCATCCCGCTCCCCCGTCTACGGGCTGCTCCTGGCGCGGACCGACGAGGGCGAGGAGGCTGAGGCGACGGCTCACGACGAGGCCTAGTGTCGCCGGCGCGCTCCGCCGCTGGTCGTGCGGCCATTGTCGCAAACCTGACAAATGCCACAATACCTGAGGCTGGAGCGGCATGATGAAGGCAAAACTTTCGCGATCGTCTCCGTGTTGCACGGCGTCGTGATGAAGTCGGCGCATGGCGGGGGGACTGAATGACACCATGCATTCGCTAGGTGGCTGGGAGTACGTCGCCCCAGCTTCACGGGGCGAGTGGGAAGAGATCGTCGCAACCGATCCCGCGGCTCTTCCCATGCAGACGCCTGCCTGGGTGGCCGGGATCTGTGCCACCGGGCCGTACGTCGACGTCTCCAGGCTCTACAGACGTCCAGACGGAGGCCGTCTGGTGCTTCCCCTTGTGCGCAGGAAGGGTCGACCGGGCCCCCTCGGTAGTCAGAGGTCGCTGCCGGCCGCATACGGCGGACTGGTGTCGGAGGGCGGGCTCCTGACGCACCATGACGTGACCGCGGTTCTCACCGACCTCGGCCGTGAACTTCGTGGTTCCATCGTGATGACCCCCAACTCACACATGGGCGAGCACTACGACAAAGCCGAGGGTTGGTCATCGATCGAGCGGAAGTGGGCTCAGGTCGTCGACCTCTCGGGTGGCTTCGAGGAGGTCTGGTCGCGGCGGTTCAGCAGCTCGGTGCGCCGGGCCGTGCGCAAGGCCGAACGAAGTGACATCAACGTTGTGCGCGACACCACGGCCCAGTTGTTGCCGCAGTTCCACGAGCTCTACGAGAAGTCCGTGGTCAGGTGGGCCAAGCAGAGCGGCCTTCCGCCTGCCGTAGCCCTGTGGAGGGCCGCGCGCCGCGAGTCGCTGGACAAGCTCCGCGGCCTGGCGACCTCGATGGGCGAGTCGTGCGTGACCTGGATGGCATTCGTCGACGGCGCACCGGCGGCCAGCATCATCGTGCTCACCCAGGGGACGCACAGTCACTACTGGCACGGCGCGATGGACCTCGACCTGGCGGGGCGCGTACGCGCCAACGACCTGCTGCACAAGCTCGCCATCGAGGAGGCGTGCACCCGGGGTCATGACCAGTACTGGCTCGGCCGGAGCAACCCTGACACGGGGCTCTGGAAGTTCAAGGCGGGCTTCGGAGCCTCACCGGCACCCTACGCCACGTACACCGTGGAGCAGCTGCCGCTCATCCAGACACGCGACGTGCTGCGCTCGACGGCCAAGCGCGCCTTTAGAGCGAAGACACGGCTGCAGCAACGGCTGCGAGACCAGGCGCAACTGCCGAGTCAGCCACGCTGAGGGGCGAGCAGTGCGCGGATGGCGCGGATCGACTCTGCCGTGTCCTTGTGCAAGATGGCGTTCCACCCGAGCACGCGTGCCGCATCCACGGCAAACTCACGGTCGTCGAGGAAGACGATCTCGTGAGGCTGAGCGCCGACGCGCTGCTCGGCGAGCCGGTAGATGGCCGGGTCGGGCTTTGCCAGGCCGACCTCGTGGGAGTAGATGATCACGTCGACGAGGTCCTCGAACCCGTACCTTCGCTGCTCCTCACGGCGCGCGCCGTCTGCAGAGTTGCTCAGGATCGCGGTGGTGTACGTCGGACGCAGGGACGCCGCGAAGTCGCGCAGCTCGACGTCGAGCTGGCCGCAGTAGGCGTCCCACAGCTCACGCATCATCTCGTCGGCCTGGTCGTCGTCGAGCCCGAGCGTGCGGGCGTACATCTGACGTATCTGCGCCTCAGACACCTCGCCGAGCACCAGCTCGCCGGGCGGTTCGTGCTCGCCGACCGACGACGCGACGTGCCCGGCAGCCAGGTTCATCTTGGTCTCCCAACGGCTGATCCAGGTCTCGGGCCACGCGTCATCGTCAACCCGCTCCAAGACCCCGCCGATGTCGAACACGACCGCCTTGATCGCCATACTCGCTCCGCTCCGACAGCAGCATCAGACTGATATAGTTGACATGACTCAGACGCCCTCAAACGCCGTCACTCAGGGCTGGAGCAGCACCTTGATGGCGCGGCGCTCGTCCATCGCGCGGTAGCCCTCGGCCACCTCGTCGAGCGGGAGCGTCAGGTCGAACACCTTGCCCGGGTCGATCGCCCCCGAGAGCGTCCGCTCGAGCAGGTCAGGAAGGTAGGCCCTCACGGGTGCCATTCCGCCGGCGAGGCCCACGTTCTTCGAGAACATCCGCCCGACCGGCAGCTTGACGCCGTGCGGAACGCCCACGAAGCCGACCGTCGACCCGGGACGGGCGATGGAGAACGCCGTGCGCATGGCCTGGTCGGTCCCCACGCACTCGAGCACGGAGTCCGCGCCGACGCCGTCGGTCAGGTCGAGGATCCGCCGCTCACCCTCCTCGCCACGCTCCTCCACGATGTCGGTCGCACCGAACTCGGTGGCCAGCTTCTGGCGGGACTCGTGACGCGACATCGCGATGACGCGCTCCGCGCCGAGCTCGGCAGCAGCCAGGACGCCGGACAGGCCGACCGCGCCGTCGCCGATGACGACCGCCGTCGAGCCGGGCCCGACCTGGGACGCGACGGCGGCGTGCCAGCCGGTGGCCATCACATCGGTGAGCGCGAGCAGAGACGGGACCAGCGACTCGTCCGGCATGCCCTCTGTCTTCACCAGGCTGCCCTCGGCCTGGGTCACCTTGGCGTACTCGCCCTGGCCGCCCTTCGTCACACCGACGTTCTCGCAGGCGGAGGTCATTCCCGCACGGCAGTGCGCGCAGGTGTTGTCGCTGTGGCAGAACGGGACGATCACGAAGTCGCCGGCCTTGAACGACCTCACCTCGGAGCCGACCTCCTGGACCACACCGACCATCTCGTGCCCGATCGGGTCGCCGGCCGTGATGTCGTTCTCCCCGCGGTACGGCCACAGGTCAGAGCCGCAGATGCAGGCCGCGACGACCTTGATGATGGCGTCCGTCGGGGCGTCGATGGTCGGGACCGGGCGGTCCTCGAGCCTGATGTCCTTCGTGCCGTGGATCGTGGTTACTCGCATGCCAAGCATCCTGTCACGCGACTCCAGGACCCAATGCGCCTGAGGGGCGGTCGCCGGTGCGCAGATACGGCAGACTCCGCCTCCGTGACCGACGAATGGAAACGCGACCGTGTCGGGGCTGCGCTCCGCGGCGAGAACCCGACAGTACTGGCGCGGCTCGAGGCAGGGTTCGCCGTGATGGGAGACGTGCAGTTCCTGCCTGGCTACTGCGTCTTCATCACCGACACGCCTGGCGTCGACCGGCTCACCGACCTTCCGCGCGCCCGGAGACATGCCTTCCTGGCAGGTGCCGAGATGCTGGCTGAGGCCGTGCGGAACGACGTCTGGCGGCCGGTGGCGCTGCATCCGATCGAGCGCTGGGGCTCCCCTCTCCCCCACACCGTGCTCGGGCCTCAGCACGACGACCTACGCCGAGATCTGACTAAGGAGCTCGTGTCGCTGTCAGACATATCTCATATATGAGATATAGTGCCGCTTATGAGTGAGGACTACCTGAGCCGGATCGGCAACCTGATCCGCGATGCCCGCAAGCACCGCGGCTGGACCCAGTCACAGCTCGCCGAGGTGCTCTCCACGAGTCAGAGCGCGGTGAACAGGATCGAGCGCGGCCACCAGAACCTCAGTCTAGAGATGCTCGCGCGGATCGGCGAGGCTCTGGACTCCGAGATCGTATCGCTCGGTGGCGGCCCCACCCACCTCCGGGTGTCCGGGCCCACGACGCTCTCGGGCAGCATCGAGGTCAAGTCCTCGAAGAACGCCGGTGTCGCGCTGCTGTGTGCGTCCCTGCTGAACCGTGGGCGTACGACGCTCCGCAAGGTCGCCCGCATCGAGGAGGTCAACCGGCTCCTCGAGGTGCTCAACAGCATCGGCGTCGAGACCCGTTGGCTCAACGAGGAGAACGACCTCGAGATCATCCCGCCGGCCGAGCTCGACCTCTCGAAGATCGACGCGGAGGCGGCCCGTCGTACTCGCTCGATCATCATGTTCCTCGGACCGCTGATGCACCGCGAGGACGTCTTCGAACTGCCCTACGCGGGAGGCTGTGACCTCGGGACCCGCACGGTCGAGCCGCACATGGCGGCTCTGCGACCCTTCGGCCTCGACGTCAAAGCGACCGAGGGCAGCTACCACGCCACCGTGAACCGGGCCATCACACCGTTGCGGCCGATCGTGCTGACCGAGCGTGGCGACACCGTCACGGAGAACGCCCTGCTCGCTGCCGCGCGCCATGACGGGGTCACGGTGATCCGCAACGCCTCCCCGAACTACATGGTCCAGGACCTGTGCTTCTACCTCGAGAAGCTCGGTGTACAGATCGACGGCATCGGCACCACGACGTTGACCGTGCACGGCGTGCCGGACATCGACGTGGACGTCGACTACGCCCCTTCCGAGGACCCGATCGAGGCGATGTCACTGCTCGCCGCAGCGATCGTCACCGAGTCCGAGATCACCATCGAACGCGTGCCGATCGAGTTCCTGGAGATCGAGCTCGCGCTGCTCGAGGAGATGGGCTTCAACTACCACCGCAGCGAGGAGTACGTCGCCGCGAACGGCCAGACCCGGCTCGTCGACATCACGACGAAGGTCTCGGAGCTGCACTCACCCATCGACAAGATCCACCCGATGCCGTTCCCTGGCCTCAACATCGACAACCTGCCGTTCTTCGCCGTGATCGCGGCGGTCGCCCAGGGACAGACGCTGCTCCACGACTGGGTCTACGAGAACCGGGCGATCTACCTCACGGAGCTCACCAAGCTCGGCGCCCAGGTGAAGCTGCTCGACCCGCACCGGGTGATGATCGAGGGGCCGACCCGCTGGTCGGGCGCGGAGATCGTGTGCCCGCCGGCGCTGCGGCCCGCGGTGGTCATCCTGCTCGCGATGCTCGCGTCGAAGGGTACGTCGGTCCTCCGCTCGGTCTACGTCATCAACCGCGGCTACGAGGACCTCGCCACGCGCCTGAACTCGCTTGGCGCGCGCATCGAGACCTTCCGGGACATCTGAGCATCGACTTCCTCGACGGCAGGCCAGTGGGTCGGCCGGACCGCGGGGCCTGACGCCCGCTAGCTGAAGAGCGTCTCTATGAACGAGCGGGCCCGCGGCCTGCTCGGCGGCGGGGCGGTCATGTCCGCGGTGATCCGGGGCAGCGGTTCGGTGTGGTGGATGCCGGCGTTCCGGTGCCAGTCGACCTCCGCCTCGATGAGGCTTCCGAGGTCCGCACGGTCGAGGAAGATGCCTTCGCATGCCTTGCAGCGCGCCACCTCGGCCTCGCCGAAGGTGCGCGACTCCATGCCGGTTCCACACTTGGGGCAGGTCATCTCGTCCACGGATTCGACGGTACTCCGAGGTCCCGTCCGTGTCCGGGAACCTGGCAGGTCACCGCTCTCGGATCTGTGTAGACCTGAGTACCCCGACGGATGCGGCACGCCTCCCACGCGACGACGATGGACGCATGCCCCGCCAATGCCGGTCAGTGGCCACCACACCGTGGATACTGCTCACGTGACTCGCCCCCGAACCGGTTACCCGTACCTCGACCTGGTCTGCGAGCGGCCCGAGGCGGTCCTGGCCTTCGCTCACCGCGGAGGGGCCTACCACCCCGAGATCGAGGGCCTCGAGAACACCCTCACGGCGTTCCGGCACGCTGTCGACCTCGGTTACACCTACCTCGAGACGGACGTCCACGCCAGCCGCGACGGCGGGCTCTTCGCCTTCCACGACGCCGCTCTGGACCGGGTCACCGAGCAGCGCGGAGCCGTGGCAGAGCTCACCACGGCCGAGGTGGGACGCGTGTTGATCGGCGGCCGCGAGCAGATTCCCACGATGGCCTCGCTGCTCGAGGAGTTCCCTGAGGTCCGGTTCAACATCGACATCAAGTCGGACGCGGCCGTGGAGCCACTGGCCGATCTGGTCCGGGCCACCGGGGCGCAGCACCGGATCTGCGTAGGGGCGTTCTCCGAACGCCGCATCTCGGCCTTCCGCCGGCTGGTCGGCCGACAAGTAGCCACGGCCGCCGCCCCGATCGAGGTGGGTCTGTTCCGTGCGCTACCAGCGGCCGGACTGGTCGACATGCTCCGGCGCCGGGCAGCCGTGGCGCTCCAGGTGCCGCACCGGCGCAAGGGCATCACGGTGCTCACCCGCGGTCTCATCGAGCGCGCCCACGCTCTGCGCCTGCACGTCCATGTGTGGACCGTCGACGACCCGAACCAGATGCACGAGCTGCTCGACCTGGGTGTCGACGGCCTGATGACCGACCGAACCGACCTGCTGCGAGAGGTCCTCGTCGACCGCGGCCAATGGATGGGAGCACCCAGATGACCGACGCGCCAGGTGGGACCGCCGGCCCCGTGGGAGTCGCCGACCTCGCGCCGCTGGCACGGCG
>DATGYO010000034.1:0-17010 GCA_035297905.1 Nocardioidaceae bacterium | reverse complement strand
CTCGGAGCCAGTGCCGCTCTCGGAGCCAGTCCCGTTCTCGGAGCCGGTGCCGCTTTCGCCCTCGGAGCCGGTCCCGGTCTCAGAGCCGGTGCCGCTTTCGCCCTCGGAGCCAGTCCCGGTCTCGGAGCCAGTCCCGGTCTCGGAGCCGGTGCCGCTCTCGGAGCCAGTGCCGCTCTCGGAGCCAGTGCCGCTCTCGGAGCCAGTCCCGTTCTCGGAGCCGGTGCCGTTCTCGGAGCCGGTCCCGTTCTCGGAGCCGGAGCCGTTCTCGCTGCCGCTGCCGGTCTCGTTCTCGCTGCCGGTGCCGCTTTCGCTCCCGCTCTCGGAGCCGGTCCCGTTCTCGCCACCGGCCTGACCGCCACTCTCGGCGGCCGTGATGGTCCCCTGACCGACGACCTTGCCGGCGTGCGCGGCCGCGGTGAGTGTCCCCACACCGACGGAGCCGCCCTGCGCGTGTGCGCCGGCAGTCAAGACGCCGTGTCCGGCGGCCCCGCTCTCACCATGCACATGGGCGTGAGAGACGACATGGCCGTGCTCCCCAGCCGAGTCGTCCTGCTGGTTGGCGTGCCCGTACGCATAAGCGTGCGCGACACCGTTCACCGCCAGCTTGACGTGGTCCCCCGAGAACTCGACGTCCTTCGCTGTGGCCGCTGCGCTGGGCCCCTCGACGTCCGAACCACCGTGCAAGGTGGCATCTCCGCTTCCGTGCCCACCGGCTTCCGTCGAAGAGTCCTCAGGGCAAGGCTGGTGGCGGCCCTCGGCCTGCGCGCTCACCGCAGCCGACGCTCGATCCCCACTCCGCTTCGCGTGCCTGCCGTCGGTGCGACTTCCAGCAACTGCGTCGTGGTCGTCCGCCATTGCAGATGAGGCGCGGTGCTTGCCACCCCCCGAGCCGGTGGCGCTCGTCTTTTCACGGCCCGCCACGGACGCCCCTGCCTCAGCGTCCGTCCCTGAATCCGCGTCAGTCCGATGGCTCGAGTCGCCTTCTGTTCTCGAGTCGCCTTCTGTTTCAGCGTTCGAGGAGTGCTGGTTCGCGCGCACAGACTCGTCGAAGTCCGATCGATGGTCCGTGTGTCGCGAGCCGTCGCTCTCCTGAGAGTGCGCTGACGCCAACGCCGGCGCCGTACCCAGCGACACGACGACACCCAGAACGGCTGCCGCTGGCGCGGCGGCCAGCCCTGTTCGACTTCTTCGCTTGTTCATGCATGTGCTCCCTACAGTCCCGAGACTGAATGGATGCCACCCGAGGACGATCGGCACCGTGGTGCTTTCGCACGACTGCGCCATCTCGCCCCCTCGGCCGTCCAGGCAGGCCGCAGCAGACGAAGAGCAGGACTCTTCGGTCCGCAATTGGATTCCCTCCGTGGCACCCCCCAGTACCTGTGCGGGAAGACATTGCCCGCAACGGGCGTTTTCACACGTTTGTGCAGGGACTGTGATGAGCCCGGCTGGCCCCGGAGGAAGAACGCGCACGTCACAGCGTCAATCGGCCGCAGCGATGGTCTGGACCACCCGCAGGGCGTGGAAGAAGCCAATGTGCGACGGCCCCCGCCGACTAGGCGGGGGCCGTCGTTGCGCAGGTCTGAGACTGCCGCCCTGGAGGCTCGATCCGGCGGGCGGCTCAGTGGATCACGAGACGGGCCACCACTCCTGCGTGGTCGGACGCCCACCAGGTGTCCCCTGGCAGATCGACCGGAGAAGTCCCGGTCAGGTAGCTCCGCGTCGCAGTGACGTCCTTGGTCGTCAGGACCAGGTCTATGCGCTGGTCGAGGTCGGACGTCGTGTTGTTCAACAGCGGCGCCTGGCAGCAGCTGAAGCCTGACGCCTTGCGGTTAGTCTTCGCCCAGGCGTCACCGAGCTGACTCGTCAGCTCCTGGTACGCACCGCCGGACGGCGCTGCAGAGTTGTAGTCACCGACGTACACGGTGGGCAGCTCACCGTCCTCCTGGGTAATCGCGGCCTGAGCCGCGAAGAGCTCGTCGACCTGATCGATGCGGATGTCCTCCGATCCCCAAGCCTCGGTGTGCGCGTTCACGAACCGGAAGGTCGTGGACCTGGTCTGCACGTCGGCAGAGCCCCAGCCTCGGGCTACTGGAAGAGCGCCCAACTGCAGGATGTGCTCGAAGTTGCCGCTGTGACCGTTCGATGCATCGACGTCGTCCCGCCGCAGGATCACGTCGCGGTCGGCAAGCATGACCGCCTTGAGCGTCCCGTCGGCCACCACCGGAATCGGGGGCGAGGTGAAGTTGTCGGACGTGGCGCCTGAGACCTCGTGGTAGACGACTCCTCGCTCAGCCAGCGCCTTGAGCAGCAGGTCCAGGAAGTCATACTCCACGGTCGGGTCGCCGACCGGCTGCTGAGTAAGCGGGTTGTACGCCGCGTACGTCGACCACTTCGTGACCTCCTGCAGGCCGACGACGGCAGGACGCCCCGCGGCGATCTCGTCGGCCACCGCAGCCATCCGCTGCTCCGGGTCAGAGGCCTGGACTTCTGCCCACGTCGTAGTCGCCGCAGAGACGATATTGGACGGATTCTCGGTTAGCGCGTCAATGATGTTGTCGAGGCTGGCGCCGAGGTAGAGGTTTCGCGTCATGACGTCGGCCGTGTGCCTCGGTTCGGCGGCCTGCGAGGCCACGGGCAGCGGCGCGGGCTGGGCTGCTGCAAGCGCAGCCCCGGCCGGCGCCAGCGTTGCGGTCAGTGCTGCGGCTGCAGCTGCGGTGCCGGCGATGGCCAAGCGGCGGCGCAAACCGCCAAAGCATGAGATCACAGTCATGTCCGGCACGTTCCTCTTGCCGGTCTCACCCGGCAAGGGACCAACGTCCCGCTTGTCCTAGTCCTCCCGGAACCGGCTTAACCGAAAACCAGAGACGCTGGTGGCTCCGGCTCCACCACCCTCGGGGTCAGCTCGCCCAGAACCTGCAGGCACAGTTGAGGCATCTGCAGTACCAGCTGCCCTCTTTGTTCCGGTAGCTCACGGACTCTGCGCTCTCACATGCGGGACAGACCACGTGGCGGACCCGATCGACGTCGGGCGCCGCAGGGGCGGAGTTGGTGCCCATCTACCGCACCTTGGCCTTGCTCGAGGACTTAGGAGCACACACCCGGCAGAAGTGTCTTCTCATACCTTGGTCATCGGCACCAGGTGACGACACCTTGAGGCTGGTCCAGCGCACGCCCCATGTCAGTCGCCCGGTGCCCCGCGGCGATTCGGGCTCGGAGACGCAGCCGCCACAACTGAGCAGGATGTGAACCGCTGGGGACCTTGGCCTCTGTCTTCGCCGAGGCCACCGCGCGACCCTGAGGGGATAGCCCTCCTGCTGTGGATGTTGCCGCGGGCGAACGGAGGCGATGGGCATGGCCGATGATTCCTACGTCCAGAAGCAGGCGACGATCGCCGCAATCTTCAACCTGGTGCTGAACCCTGTCTTCGCCTGGTTGGGAAACCGGAACATGGACTTCGTGCCCGTGGCGGACATGATGGCGAGCTTCGCCACGTCGTCGGTGATCCTTTCCCTCCTGGTGGCGCTGTTCGCGGCGAGCGGCGTACGGCGAGAGCTCAAGGCAGGGCATGACATCCGCACGGCCCCTCACCCGCACGAGGCGAGTCTGCTCTCGAGGCTGCCCGCCAATGGGTGGGTGCTCGGCCTGCTGCTCGGCGCCGGCGCGGCTGTCATCGCGCTGTTCGTGCTGTGGCTGCTCGGTGCTCTCGGGCTGTCCGGCATGTCGTTCGTCGCGTTCGCGACGGTGCTCGGGCTCTACGCCGGATCTCTCGGTTACCTGGTGGCGCGCTGGGTGATCCTCCGCCAGCTGACGGCGGCCACGCTGGTGCCGTGACGCTGCGGGAAGGCGACCTCACCCTCGCGACGTCACGAATGGGTCGGCGGTGTCGTGGTACCAAGGTTGGAACGATCGCCGCCTACTCGCAGGAGGACCGATGAGCTGGAGAGACGCTCCCCCGTTTCGTGCCGACCACGTAGGCAGCCTTCTACGCCCTCCGGATCTTCTCGCTGCACGAGAGCGGAACGCCGCCGGGGAGCTCAGCGCCGAGGCACTTCGCGAGGTGGAGGATCGCAGCATCCGCGACGTCGTACGCATGCAGGAGGACATCGGTCTCCAGTCCGCCACCGACGGCGAGTTTCGTCGTACCTCGTGGCACATGGACTTCATCTACCAGCTCGACGGGATCGACAAGACCGACGAGAAGCTGCGCGTCCACTTCCAGAACAAGCAGGGCGATCTCGACTTCGAGTCCCCTGCCCTGAGCGTGCACGACCGCGTACGGCTGGGCGACACGATCTTCGCGGACGCGTTCGGCTTCCTGCGCGACACCGTGACGCCAGGGACGACGCCCAAGCTGACCATCCCGTCACCCAGCATGGTCCACTACCGTGGCGGCCGGGCGGCGATCGACAAGGCGATCTACCCGGAGCTCGAGGAGTTCTGGGACGACCTCACCGCCGCCTATGCCGAAGAGGTACGCCGACTCGGCGAGCTCGGCTGCACCTACCTCCAGCTCGACGACACGAGCCTGGCCTACCTCAACGACCCCAAGCAGCGGGCGATGATCGCCGAGCAGGGCGCCGATGCGGAGCACCAGCACGAGCAGTACATCCGCAACATCAACGCCGCACTGAAGAACCGTCCGAGCGGCATGTATGTCACGACGCACATGTGCAGGGGTAACTTCCGGTCCTCCTGGGCGGCAGAGGGCGGTTACGATTTCGTCGCCGAGGCGCTGTTCTCCGACCTCGATGTCGACGGCTTCTTCCTGGAGTACGACGACGAGCGATCCGGTGGCTTCGAGCCGCTGCGCTTCGTCCCGGAGGGCAAGCAGGTGGTCCTCGGTCTGGTCACGACCAAGTCGGGCAAGCTCGAGGACAAAGAAACGCTCAAACGGCGAATCGACGAGGCCAGCAAGTTCGTACCTCTGGAGCAGCTGTGTCTCTCTCCTCAGTGTGGCTTCTCGTCGACGGTAGAGGGCAACGTCCTCAGCGTCGCGGACGAGATGGCCAAGCTGCAGCTGATCGTCGAAACCGCTCGCGAGGTCTGGGGCTGAGGAGCGTCACTGCCGGGCCGGGACGTTGAACCTTGCGCCCGGCAAGAGTCACGCGCTTGGCTGCGCGCGTTGAGTTCGTCAACTCCAGCCGGACGTGGTCCAAACAGCTCGCGCGCCGCTTCCGCCCCAGAGCCGGACACTCCACGCGTCATGACGAGCGCCACGCCGATGAGATCGCGGATGAGGATTCAGCTTGCCCCAACCCGGAAAGCCTGTCCGTGTTACTGGAACCATCTGCGGAAGGCGTTCAATGCAGCACTCGAGGAACACGACACCACCCATCTTGTCCCAAGCCGTGACACTCGACCTGATCGACCAGACCGGGACCGCGACCCCCGTCGCGGCCGAGCTCCAGTACGACCCTTGCCAGCCGTACGCCGTGACCACGGTCTTCATGACCGGCGGCAGCCAGGTCCGCTGGACCTTCGGCCGCGACCTGCTGCGCTCAGGCCTGCACCAGCCCACCGGTGAGGGCGACGTCCACGTCTGGCCCTGCCTCGACGCCCACGGCAACGCTGCGGTGGCCATCGAGCTGTGCTCGCCCGACGGTGAGGCGCTGTTCCAGGCCAGAACCGGAGAGCTGTCCGAATTCATGGAGCGGACCACCGACTCAGTCGCGCCCGGCACCGAGTCCGAGCACCTCGACCTGGACGCGGCGATCGCCGCGATCCTCTCGCCCGGGACCGCCTGAGCCCCGACCATCGGGAGCGACGGCGAAGCGGGACGCCACCGAGCCACTGGCTCGACAGGCGTCTCGCAGGACCGAGGTATTCGCTTGCTCTAGCCTGAGCCAGATCATGGCAAGGGTTCTGGTCACCGGTATGTCGGGCGCAGGCAAGACGACTCTGCTCCACGCCTTGGCCGCGCGCGGATACGCCACTGTGGACACCGACTACGACGGTTGGACGTTGCCAGATGGGCTCTGGGACGAGCCGCGAATGGATCGTCTGCTCGACGAGCACCCCGCTATCGCCGTATCGGGGACCGTCGAGAACCAGGTCCGCTTCTACGACCGCTTTGAGGACGTCGTTCTGCTGAGCGCGCCGGTGGAGGTTCTGCTCCCACGGGTACGCAGCCGGATCAACAACCCTTACGGCCGCCGACCTGAGCACGAAGCCGAGATCCGCACTTACGCCCGCGAGGTCGAGCCACTCCTGCGGCGCGGAGCCACCGTGGAGCTCGACGGTCGTCAACCGGTCGAGGAGCTCGCCAACATTGTCGAAGAGTTGCTCACACGTTGAAGCGGAACTCCACCACGTCGCCGTCTTGCATGACGTAGTCCTTCCCCTCCATGCGCACCTTGCCGGCAGCCTTGGCGGCGTTCATGGAGCCCGCCTCGACCAGGTCATCGAAGGAGACGATCTCTGCCTTGATGAAGCCTCGCTGGAAGTCGGTGTGGATCACGCCTGCCGCCTCGGGAGCCGTTGCCCCCTTGGGGATCGTCCAGGCGCGCGTCTCCTTGGGACCCGCGGTCAGGTACGTCTGGAGGCCGAGGGTGTCGAAGCCGACGCGAGCGAGTACGTCGAGTCCGGGTTCGTCGACGCCCATCTCGTGCAGCATCTCCCGAGCCTCGTCCTCGTCGTCGAGCTCGACCAGCTCGGCCTCGAACTTGGCGTCGAGGAAGATCGCCTCTGAGGGCGCCACGAGGTCGCGCATCTTCTGCTTCAGCCCCTCGTCACCGAGCTCGTCGCTGTCGCAGTTGAACACGTAGATGTACGGCTTCGCCGTCAGGAGCATGAGCTCACGCAGGAGCCCCTTGTCGATGCTCGTTGCGATGATCGGCGTACCGGACTCGAGTGCCTCCTTGGCCTCCTTGGCCGCGGCGACCACCGACGCAAGCTCCTTCTTGCCCTTGGCCTCCTTCTCCAGCCGCGGCAGCGCCTTCTCGACGGTCTGGAGGTCGGCGAGGATCAGCTCGGTCTGGATCGTGGAGATGTCGTTGGCGGGGTTCACCTCACCGTCGACGTGGGTGACGTCCTCGTCGCGGAACACCCGGGTCACCTGGCAGATGGCCGCGGACTCCCTGATGTGCGACAGGAACTTGTTGCCCAGGCCCTCCCCCTCGGAGGCGCCGCGGACGATGCCTGCGATGTCGACGAACTCGACTGTGGCGGGCAGGATCTTGGCCGAGTCGAAGATCTCCGCGAGCTTCGCGAGCCGGCTGTCCGGGACCCCGACGACGCCGACGTTCGGCTCGATCGTCGCGAACGGGTAGTTCGCAGCGAGCACGTTGTTCTTGGTCAGGGCGTTGAAGAGGGTCGACTTGCCCGCGTTGGGGAGACCGACGATTCCGATGGTGAGAGCCACGGGCGGACAGTCTAGGCGGCGCAGTACGCACCGCCGAATCGCCAGGACTCGCAGCAGCGCCGACGCTAGCCTGGGGGCACACCGGAGGAGCCGCACATGACGGACACACTCACCGACGCACTCGCAGAAGGCTTTGTCGCTGCGATCGCGGAGCACGATTCCACAGCACTCATGCGGCTTCTCACTCCGGACGTCGACTTCCGGGGGCTCACTCGAGTCGGCTACCGGTTCGACATCACCAACGCCGACGGCCGGAGCACGGTCGAGCAGCAGGCCTACTACCGCGTGGACGGCGGTCAGCTCACGTACTTGCGCATCGTCTGCTCGGGCTACCGACCGCAGTCGGAGGCAGCCTCCTAGAGTGGGCCGGTGCGCATCGCCACCTTCAACGTCAACTCCATCCGCTCTCGCATCGACCGCGTCGAGGCCCTTCTCCAACGGCACGACATCGACGTGCTCTCCATCCAGGAGACCAAGGCTCGCGACGACCAGTGGCCGATGATGGGCCTCGAGGCGATGGGATACGAGGTCGCGACCCACGGGTACGACCAGTGGAACGGTGTGGCCATCGCCAGCCGTGTGGGTCTGTCCGACGTACGGTGCGGGTTCGAAGGCATGCCCCAGTGGGGGGAGCCGCTGAGCTCGGAGGCCCGCGCGCTCGGCGCGACCTGCGGAGGAGTGCAGGTCTGGTCACTGTACGTCCCCAACGGCCGCAAGCCCCGCGACCCGCACTTCGCTTACAAGCTGGCCTGGCTCGAGAGCCTGCACACCGCGGCCGCCGGATGGCTCACCGAGGACCCGGCAGCGCAGATCGCCCTCACCGGTGACTGGAACATCGCGCCGTTCGACGAGGACGTCTTCGACATCAGCCGGTTCGTGAACAGCACCCACGTGACACCCGAGGAGCGCGCCGCCTTCCGCGCTTTCCTCGAGTCCGGGTACGTCGACGTGGTGCGCCCGCATGCGCCCGGCCCGGACGTCTACACGTACTGGGACTACTACCGGCAGCGGTTCGAGCGGAACCGCGGGATGCGCATCGACTTCATCTTGGGCTCCCCCGCATTGGCCGAACGGGTCACCGGCGCAACGATCGACAGGGACGAGCGGGCCGGCTCCGGAGCGAGCGACCACGCGCCCGTGATCGTCGACCTCGACTGACCACCGCCGCTGGGCTCGGCCCAGCCTGCCTTTCGCCGGGAGCCCGGCCTGTCGCCGCTGAAACTGTCGGTGGTCTCCGTGAACATATCGGGCATGGAGATCACCACCGTCCTCTCACTGCTGCTGATGCTCGTCGTGGGCGTCCTGCTCGGCGCCCTGGTGGGGGCGCTCTGGACCCGCACCCGCGGCGCGGCCGGTGACGACACGGCACGGCTCGCGCTCGAGGCCCGCGCTGCTGACCGTGCCGTGGTGAAGGAAGGGCTCGAGCGCCTGCACGACCAGATGCGTGACCTCGAGCAGCACCGGATCTCCTGGCAGAGCCAGCTACGCCAGCAGGTCGAGGATGTCCGCCACTCCACCGACACCCTTCGTCGCGAGACGGCCGCTCTCTCCACAGCCCTCCGGAAGCCGCAGGTGCGCGGCCGGTGGGGCGAGCTCCACCTGCGGCGGGCAGTCGAGGTGGCGGGGCTGGTCTCCCGCTGTGACTTCGCCGAGCAGGTCTCGGTCCGCAACGACGACGGTCTCCTCCGCCCTGACCTCGTGGTGAACCTCGCCGGCGGCAAGAGCGTGGTCGTCGACGCGAAGGTCCCGCTCGACGCTTTCCTGGACGCCACGGGGGCGGACTCCGACGAGGAGCGTGACGCGCACCTGCTGCGGCACGCTCGTCAGCTGCGCCAGCACGTCGACACCTTGGGTGCGAAGGCCTACTGGCGTTCTCTCCCCGCCACGCCGGAGTTCGTCGTGCTCTTCGTCCCGGGCGAGTCCTTCTTGTCCGCAGCCCTCGAGGCCGAGCCGAGCCTTCTGGAGTACGCCGCATCCAGGCAGGTCGTCCTGTCCACGCCGACGACCCTGATCGCGCTACTGCGCACGGTCGCCTACGCCTGGACGCAGGAGGCCCTCGCCGACAAGGCGAAGGACATCCACACGCTCGGACGAGAGCTGTACGACCGGCTAGGCGTCATGGGCGGTCACCTCGACAGGCTCGGCCGGTCGTTGACGAGCGCGGTCACGAGCTACAACAAGGCGGTGGGTTCCTTGGAGACTCGGGTCCTCGTCTCGGCACGGAAGTTCCAGGAGATGGAGGTCTCCCCCGACGAGCTCACCTCGCCCGCGCCGGTGACCGAGGCGGCGCGCCCGCTCACGGCCGCAGAGCTGCTCGATGCGGTCGTCGATGAGCGCCCGGAGCTCGAACCCGGACTGGCAGACGCCCCGGCGCGTCGCGTGCAATCAGCCTGAGGGCGGCCCTAGCGTGAGCCGCGTGAGCCAGACGCGCGCTCAACCTCGACGCCGACCGGCGCGGCATGCCCGCACGCTGTGGGAGGAGGGCCGCCGTCCCGGCCGTCAGGTCGTCGCGCTGTCCACGGCCACGGTGCTTGCGGCCGCCGGTGCGAACGTGGGGCTCGCCGACGAGCTGTCGGTCTACTTCGACCTCGTGTTCGCAGCCGTCTGCCTGGCTGCCGCGCTCGCGGTCCGGCCGCGAGACTTCTTCGTGGTCGGCATGCTGCCCCCACTGCTCATGCTCGGGACGATCACCCTGCTGGCGGCCTTCTTCCGCGCATCGGTCGCCGACGAGGTGGACAACCTGGTGCAGGCGGTGGTGTCAGGCCTGGCCCACCGCGCGGGCGGGCTCGTCGCCGGCTACTCCGTTGCTCTCGCCGTCCTCGCCCTGCGTCAGGTGGCCCGACGCAACGCCGGCCGCCTTCGCCGCTTCGCCTGAGAACGACTTCGCGGAAGGCCCGCAGACGCGCCGGTGACCATCAGGCTGCCGGCTCGTGCAGCGGCTGAACGCGCTGAGTGGCGATCCAGGTGAGACGACCGTGCACCGAGACGAGGGTCTGACGACCGCGTCGGGTGACGCGCTCACCGTGAGTTCGAGCGACGAACGAGCGCTCACCGAGCGTGACGAGGGCGAGGTGGCCGTCGTCGTCACCGACGCGGCTCCGCTCGACCCGGGTGGAGCCGACCCTGTTGAGGGTCTCCGCGAAGCGGACAGGAAAGGCCGGGGCTTGAACAGACATGGGGAGGACCTGTCATTCACATGGTGCGAGCGGCCGTTGCTTGACCGCATCACCTGATACCCAGGCGGGTGGGCGATATGCCCGAATTCGTGTGGAGATTGCAAATTGCGACGATCGGCCTCAGCGGCCGGTCTGCTCCGCCGCCCGCATGTCACGTCGAAGCTCCGGCGGAAGCGCGAAGATCAGGGACTCCTCAGCCGTGTGTACGGCCTTGGCGTCCGGATAGCCGCGCTCGGCCAGGAAGGAGAGCACGCCCTCGACGAGGTCGTCGGGGACCGAGGCTCCCGATGTCACGCTGACCGTCTCCACGCCGTCGAGCCACGCCTCGTCGATCTCGCTCGCGTCGTCGACGCGGTAGGCGGCCTTGGCGCCCGCCTCGAGCGCAACCTCGACGAGGCGGACGGAGTTGGACGAGTTCCCGGAGCCCACCACGATCACGAGGTCGGCGTTGTGGGAGATCTCCTTGATCGCCATCTGGCGGTTCTGGGTGGCGTAGCAGATGTCGTCCGACGGCGGGTCCAGCAGCAGCGGGAAGCGTTCCCTGATCGCAGCTACCGTCTCCAGCGTCTCATCAACGGACAGGGTGGTCTGCGAGAGCCAGGCGACCTTGGAGGGGTCGCGCACCTCGATGTTCGCGACGTCCTCCGGGCTCTGCACGAGCTGGATGTGACCGGGGGCCTCGCCCGCCGTTCCCTCGACCTCCTCGTGCCCGGCATGACCGATCAGCAGGATGTCGTAGTCCTCGCCGGCGAAGCGGCGTGCCTCGTGGTGCACCTTGGTCACCAGCGGGCAGGTCGCGTCGATGGTCTTCAGAGACCGCTCCTCGGCCTGACGGTGCACCTCGGGCGAGACCCCGTGGGCGGAGAAGACGACCGTCGCACCCTCGGGCACCTCGTGGAGCTCCTCGACGAACACCGCGCCGCGGGACTCCAGGTTCGCCACCACGTGCTTGTTGTGGACGATCTGCTTGCGCACGTAGACAGGAGCACCGTAGAGGTCCAGCGCCTTCTCGACCGTGATGACGGCCCGGTCCACGCCCGCGCAGTAGCCGCGGGGCGCGGCCAGCAGCACCGCACGGTCGGCCGCCTCGGAGTTCAGGACAGGGGGCATCCCCAGGTCAGTGCTCATGGGCTCAATGGTAGGTGCTCTCCTTTAGGGTTCCAGGCGTGGCCATGCAGACCTCTCCCGAGCACCCGGCTCCAGTCCGGCAGATCGCCAGCGCGATCTCCGGGTGGATCGACCGGCTCGGCGCCGTGTGGGTCGAGGGCCAGATCGCGCAGCTGAACCGTCGCCAGGGGATGAACACCGTGTTCCTCACGCTGCGCGACACGGTCGCCGACATCTCGGTCCAGGTCACCTGTTCACGTCAGGTGTTCGACTCGCTCAACCCGCCGGTCGTCGAGGGCGCCAGCGTGGTGATCTTCGCCAAGCCGTCCTACTACCCCAACCGCGGAACGCTGAGCCTGTACGCCACCGACATCCGGATGGTGGGGCTCGGTGAGCTCCTCGCCCGGCTCGAGCGGCGTCGCCAGCTCCTGGCCGCCGAGGGCCTGTTCGCGCGGGAACTGAAGCGCAGCCTTCCGTTCCTCCCCCAGATGATCGGGCTGATCACCGGCGCACAGTCGGCCGCGGAGCGCGACGTGCTCGAGAACGCCCGCCGGCGCTGGCCGGCTGTGCAGTTCAAGGTGCGTCACGCATCGATGCAGGGCACCAACGCGGCACGAGAGGTGATCGAGGTGCTCGGCGCTCTCGACCGTGACCCCGACGTCGACGTCATCATCATCGCCCGGGGTGGCGGGTCGGTGGAGGACCTGCTGCCGTTCTCGGACGAGGGACTGATCCGCGCGGTCCACAAGGTGCGTACGACGGTCGTCTCCGCCATCGGCCACGAACCCGACACCCCCCTGCTCGACCTCGTCGCGGACGTCCGCGCGTCCACTCCAACCGACGCGGCGAAGATGGTGGTCCCCGACGTCGCCGAGGAGATCGACCGGATCAACCATCTGCGCGGTCGCATCCGCGGCGTCCTGGGCGGCTGGCTCGCCCAGCAGCAGCACCAGCTCGACGCGATCCGCGCACGCCCGAGCCTCGCCAACCCCCGCAGCGGGATTGACGACAAGTCGCGGGAGATCGAGGAGCTGTGCGCGCGCACCCGACGCACCTTGCACCACAAGCTCGACCGGGCCCACAACGACCTCGAGCACCAGATCGCCCGGGTCCGGAGCCTGTCACCCCTGG
Organism: Nocardioidaceae bacterium; assembly: GCA_035297905.1. Classification (GTDB taxonomy): domain Bacteria; phylum Actinomycetota; class Actinomycetes; order Propionibacteriales; family Nocardioidaceae; genus Nocardioides_C. Next base: position 4,236 of record DATGYO010000034.1, on the reverse strand, counting down.
CCACGTTGGAGCGTGGGTACGCCGTGGTCCAGGACGACGAGGGGCACGTGCTCACCAGCACCACCCAGGCACACCCCGGCCAGAACCTCCACGTCCGGGTCCGCGACGGCCGCGTGCACGTCACCGTGTCCGCCACATCGCCCGAGCAGTCCCCCGAGCGATCCTCAGAGGAGCAACGTCCATGACCGAGCAGCAGGCGCCGTCCGAGCAGCTCAGCTACGAGCAGGCCCGCGAAGAGCTGGTCGAGGTGGTGCGCCGCCTCGAGGGCGGAGGCACGAACCTCGAGGACTCCCTCGCGTTGTGGGAGCGCGGCGAGAAGCTCGCCCAGATCTGTCAGTCCTGGCTCGACGGCGCCAAGAAGCGACTCGACGCGGCCATCGCGGCCGAGGACGACCGGTCCTAGCCGGCATGGCCGGCAAGGCCGGAGGTGCGAAGCCTCAGCGCAGGCTCTTCACGTAGTCGACGAGCACGTCCCGCCCGGGGGTTCCGACCACCAGCGTGGTGACACCCTTCTGCACCCGGGTCAGCGCGGTGTCCCCACCCGCGTCGGTCCAGGTCCGCCATGACTCCCCGACGATCTGCACGGTCCCGCCTCGCACGGCCGCCTGGTCGACGTACGTCTCGACCATGTCCCCGACGGAGGTCTGTGACTGCTCGAGGCCGACGTACTCGTCCTTGTTCGTGAGAACGCCGAGGTGCCAGCGTGTCGGCTGCGGCACGAACCTGACGCTCGTGGCGCGCCATCCCTTCGGGAGCGACGCCGGCGCCAGCAGCGGGAACTCTGCCTGGCCGCGTGCGAGCTTCAGCGTCTCCTGGTAGTCGACGGGCTTCACCGGGTTCTGGGGGTCGTTGCGGTTGAGGTCGCGCAGCACGACGAACCCGAAGACCACCGCGACGAGCACGAGCATGGCGCCGACCATGCCGGCCGCCGACCTCTGGTACCTACCTGCCTGCTCGCTCACGCAGCCATCCTCCCAAGGCGACAAAGCCGACCAAGACGGAGGTCACCCGACCCTGGCATGTCGCACATGACCTGGGGTAGGCATCAACCATGCGCACCGTCGACACCCGCCCCCTGTCGGATGAAGAGCTGGAGCTGTCCCATGCGTACTGGCGTGCGGCGAACTACCTCTCGGTCGGGCAGATCTATCTCCTCGACAACCCGCTCCTGCGGGAGCCGCTGAAGCCGGAGCACATCAAGCCTCGCCTGCTCGGTCACTGGGGTACGACGCCGGGGCTGAACCTGATCTACACGCACTGCAACCGGCTGATCCGCGAGCAGGACCTCGACATGATGTACGTGATCGGGCCCGGCCACGGCGGCCCGGCGATCGTCGCGCAGACCTGGCTCGAGGGCTCGTGGACCGACACCTACCCCGGCACCACCATGGACGAGCGCGGCATGCAGCGGCTGTTCAAGCAGTTCAGCTTCCCCGGCGGCATCCCGAGCCACGTCGCGCCGGAGGTCCCGGGGTCGATCCACGAGGGCGGCGAGCTCGGCTACTCCCTCACGCACGCGTTCGGCGCCGCCTTCGACAACCCGGACCTGATCGTCACCACCGTCGTCGGCGACGGCGAGGCCGAGACCGGGCCGCTCGCCACCTCGTGGAACGGCGGCCGCTTCGTGAACCCCCGCCGCGACGGCGCGGTGCTGCCGATCCTGCACCTCAACGGCTACAAGATCGCGAACCCGACCCTTCTCGCGCGCATCCCCGAGGACGACCTCGACATGATGCTGCGCGGCTTCGGCTGGGACCCCGTCCTGGTTGCCGGCGACGACCCGGCCGACGTGCACCAGCAGGTCGCGGCAGCGCTCGAGGACTGTGTCGCGCGGATCATGGAGATCCAGGCCGCGGCACGTTCCGGCGATGCTGGCGCGCCAGGACACGTTCGGTGGCCGATGATCGTGATGCGCACGCCCAAGGGCTGGACAGGCCCGAAGGAGGTCGACGGCGTGCCCATCGAGAACACCTGGCGCTCCCACCAGGTGCCGCTGGCCACCGTCCGCGAGAACGCCGAGCACCGCGAGAAGCTCGAGGAGTGGCTGCGCTCCTACCGGCCCGAGGAGCTCTTCGACGACAACGGCTCGCCCGTGGAGCGGCTGCTCTCCTGGGCACCCACCGGGTCACGACGCATGGGGTCGAACCCGCACACCAACGGAGGACTCGTGATGCGGCCGCTCCGACTTCCAGACCCACGGGAGTACGGCGTCGCCATCGACGAACCGGGCAGCACCCCTGCAGAGGCGACCCGCCTGACCGGCAACTACCTGCGCGACGTGCTGCGCGCCAACCCGGACAACATGCGGCTGTTCGGGCCCGACGAGGTCGAGTCGAACCGGCTCACGGCCGCTCTCGAGGTGACCGACAAGACGTGGGAGCTCGAGCGGTACCCCACCGACGTTCACCTCGGACCCGACGGCCGGGTCATGGAGATCCTCTCCGAGCACACGTGCCAGGGCTGGCTGGAGGGCTACAACCTGACGGGCCGGCACGGCCTGTTCACCTCCTACGAGGCGTTCATCCACATCGTCGACTCGATGTTCAACCAGCACGCGAAGTGGCTGAAGACGATCCGGCACCTCGACTGGCGCCGGCCGATCCCGTCGCTGAACTACCTGCTCAGCTCCCACGTGTGGCGGCAGGACCACAACGGGTTCAGCCACCAGGACCCCGGCTTCATCGACCACGTGGTGAACAAGAAGGCAGAGGTGATCCGGGTCTACCTGCCGCCGGACGCCAACACGCTGCTGTGGACGATGGACCACTGCCTCGCTAGCACGAACCTGGTCAACGTCATCGTCGCCGGCAAGCAGCCGCAGCCGACGTGGCTCGACATGGAGCAGGCCGCCCTCCATGCGCGGCGCGGCATCGGCATCTGGGACTGGGCGAGCAACGACGAAGGCGACCCCCAGGTCGTCATGGCCTGTGCCGGCGACGTACCCACGCTCGAGACGATGGCCGCGGTCCGCATCCTTCGCGAACGGCTGCCCGATCTGCGGGTGCGCGTGGTCAACGTGATCGACCTGATGCGGCTGCAGCCGGACACGGAGCACCCGCACGGGCTGCCCGAGCGCGAGTTCGACGCGATCTTCGGCACCGACGTGCCGATCATCTTCGCCTACCACGGCTACCCCTGGCTGATCCACCGGCTGACCTACCGCCACACCAACCACGAGCACCTGCACGTGCGCGGCTACAAGGAGGAAGGTACGACGACCACACCGTTCGACATGGTGGTCCGCAACGACATGGACCGGTTCCACCTGGTCATCGACGTGATCGACCGCGTTCCCGGGCTCGCCAAGCGCGCGGCAGTGCTGAGGCAGGAGATGCAGGACCTGCGCACGAAGCACCGGGCCTACGTCAACGAGACCGGCGCGGACATGCCCGAGATCACCGACTGGCTCTGGATCCCGAGCGTCAACCAGGAGTCCGCCGAGACCTGAGCCGGGGTGGCGTACAGCGGCGCGGCGGCTCAGCCGCGCAGAGCCGGAAGCAGCTCGCTCTGGGCCACCCGCAGGAACTCCTCCTGCCGCTCGTCGCCGATCTGCACGAGCGCCACGTCGGTGAAGCCGGCCTCCTCGAACTGCCGCACGGCCTTCACGATCGCCTCGATGTCCGGGCCGCAGGGAATCGACTCCGCGACGTCGTCGGCACGCACGAACTGCGTGGCCCCGGCGAACCCGGCCGGCGCCGGCAGCTCGGCGTTGACCTTCCACCCTCCCCCGAACCACCGGAACTGCTCGTGGGCGGTCTGCACGGCACGGTCCCGGTCGGTGTCCCAGCAGACCGGGAGCTGGCCGATCTTGCGTGATCCCTCGCCGTGGGCGGCGTCCCACTGCTCGACCAGTGCCGCCTGCGGCTCGACGGCAACCAGGTGGTCCGCGAGCGGGGCGAACGTGTTGATGGACTGCTCCCCCGACACTGCTATGCCGATCTCGACGCGCTCCTCGGGGAGGTCCCAGAGCTTGGCGGAGTCGACGCGGAAGTGGTCGCCCTTGAATTTGACGTAGCCGCCGTCGAGGAGTGCCTTGATGATGATCGTCGCCTCTTCGAGCATCTCGTGGCGGACGTTGACCGGCGGCCATCCGCGTCCGACCACGTGCTCGTTGAGGTTCTCGCCCGAACCCAGCCCGAGCATGAACCGGTTGTCACTGAGGATGCCGATGGTCGCCGCCTTCTGCGCCACCACGGCGGGGTGGTAGCGAACGATCGGGCAGGTCACGTACGTCAT
>DATGYO010000033.1:0-60626 GCA_035297905.1 Nocardioidaceae bacterium | reverse complement strand
GAAGTACTTGATGTTGTCGAAGTCGATCGTGTCGAGCTCGCCGCCCCACGTGGGCATGGGCTTGCGGTCGAAGAGCTTGAGCCCCTTCAGCCGCAGGTCGAGCATCCACTTCGGCTCGCTCTTCTTCTCCGAGATGTCACGCACGACCTCCTCGTTGAGGCCACGCTTCGCGGCAGCGCCGGCGTCGTCGCGGTCGGCCCAGCCGAACTCGTAACGGCCGATGCCCTCGAGCTCGGGATTGCGCTGGTCGATCGTGGTCATCTACTCAACCTCTCGTTTGACGAGACAGACGTGCGGGGGAACTTCGGGGTGGTGCCCGTCGGGCCGGCCGGGATGCAGGTGGTGCACACCCCGTCGCCGTGGGCGATGGTGGCCAGCCGCTGGACGTGACGCCCGAGGAGGCGGCTGATCACCTCGGTCTCGGCCTCACAGAGCTGCGGGAACTCGTGGGCCACGTGAGCCACAGGACAGTGCTGCTGGCACAGCTGCTCGCCCACCGGGCCCTCGCGAACCGATGCAGCGTAGCCACTCTCGGTCAACGCCTCTGCCACCGCCTCGGCGGCGGTGAGCTCGGGGTTGCGGTCGAGCGCCTTGTTGTAGTCGTCCTCGAGGCCTGCCACCCGGCGGCGGGCGAACTCCTTGACCGCGGCCTCCCCACCGGTCTCGGCGAGGAAGCGCAGCGCCTGGGCGGCGAGATCGTCGTACTGCTGGTCGAACCGGTCGCGACCTGCCTCCGTCAGCGCGAATGCCTTCGCTGGCCGGCCCCGGCCGCGGATGCCGTTGGTGCGCGGCTCGCGTGCTTCGACGGCCCCTTCGGCCATGAGGTGGTCGAGGTGGCGACGGACGGCTGCCGGGGTCAGGTCCAACCGCTCGGCGAGGGCTGCGGCGGTGCTGGGCCCGTTCTCGAGGATCGAGCGGGCCACCCGCTCACGGGTCGGTGCGTCCCCGCTGTGCGGTGCCTCGATAGTCGTGGCTTCGATTTCCACAACACCAGTGTGCCGTTATTAGTCCCTCGGGTTCAAATAAGGCTGCCCTTACCCACAGGGTCGGTGTCGGTTCCATCACCCGGCCGGGGGAAGTGACGGTCCGAAACCTAGAATCCAGGGGTGCCCTTCCCCTCCCCCGGACCGTCCTCGCCCTCGGGTGCCGAGGACCAACCCGCCGTCGTGGTCGACGACCTGACCATGAGGTACGGCGACACTCTCGCCGTCGACGGCCTCTCGCTTGAGGTCGCCCGGCGAAGCATCACGGCGGTTCTCGGGCCCAACGGCGCAGGCAAGACGACCACACTGGAGACCTGTGAGGGGTACCGCCGGCCCCAGCAGGGCTCGGTGCGGGTGCTCGGGCTCGACCCCCAGGCCGACCGGCGGTCACTGCTCCCGCGCATCGGCGTCATGCTCCAGAACGGCGGAGCCTGGTCCGGCGTCCGGGCCGTCGAGATGCTGCGACACATCGCGACGCTTCACGCCCATCCCCTCGACGTCGACATGCTCGTCGACCGGCTCGGCCTCGGCTCGTGCGGGCGCACGCCGTACCGCCGGCTCTCCGGGGGGCAGCAGCAGCGGCTCGCGCTCGCGATGGCCGTCATCGGCCGGCCCGAGCTGGTCTTCGTCGACGAGCCGACGGCAGGCATGGACCCCCAGGCGCGGCGGGCCACCTGGGAGCTGCTCGAGGAGCTCCGTGGTGACGGGGTGACGATCGTGCTGACCACCCATTACATGGACGAGGCGGAGCGGCTCGCCGACACCATCCACGTCATCGACCACGGACGGCTGATCGCCTCGGGTACGCCCTTCGAGCTGACTCGGGCCTCCGGCGGCAGCACCATCCGGCTCGTCGTGACAGAGCCGTTCCCGCCCGGGGCTCCCGCGTCCCTCCAGGACTCGCTGGGACCGCTGACGGAGGTCCACGCCGTCAACGAGCAGAGCCTCCTGATCACCGGGCCCGCCGACGCGTCCACGCTCGCCACCGTCTCGGCGTGGTGTGAGCAGCACGGAGTGCTCCCGGAGTCCCTCTCGCTGGGACAGCGAACGCTCGAGGACGTCTTCCTCCAGCTGACCGGACGGGAGCTCACGAAATGACCGCCTCGCCGCACACTTCCGGCACGTTCACGCCGCAGCCCGGCGCCGCGCCATTGGCCACCCAGGTCCTCGCGCAGACCAGGATGGAGACCAAGCTGCTGCTGCGCAACGGCGAGCAGCTCCTCCTCGCGATCGTGATCCCGGTCATCGTGCTGGTCGGCGGCGTGCTGGCTGCCGAGCACATCGGCCTGAGCTTCCCGGCAGGACCGGTCGACACGCTGACGCCGGGTGTGCTCGCCCTCGGGGTCATGTCCACGAGCTTCACCTCACTGGCCATCGCGACCGGGTTCGAGCGAAGGTACGGCGTGCTCAAGCGACTCGGCGCGTCGCCGCTGCCGCGCTCGGGCCTGCTGATGGGCAAGGTCGGGTCGCTGCTCGCGGTCGAGGTGCTCCAATTCGCGGTGATCGGTGCGGTAGCAGCGGTCCTCGGCTGGTCCCCAACCCCGGGTGTGGTCGGTGCCGTCGGTGCGGTGCTCGTCGTGCTGCTCGGCACTGCCGCGTTCGCGTCTCTCGGACTGTTGCTGGCGGGCGCACTCCGCGCGGAGGCGACTCTCGCGGCGGCCAACCTGGTCTACCTCCTCCTCCTGGCAGGAGGGGCGGTGGTGATTCCCTCCACCGACTACGGCGCCTTCGGGCACGTGGCGGCGCTGCTGCCGTCGGGCGCACTGGGCAACGGCCTCCGTGCCGCCCTCATGGACGGCGCCATGCCCGTCGTACCCCTTCTCGTGCTGGGTGTGTGGACCGCCGTCGGAACCGTGCTGACCTCGAGGACGTTCAAGTGGGAGTGACTGTCCAGAGCCCGCAGACCACCAAACCGCCCGCGGCCTGGGCGCGACGCTGGATGTACCCGCTCGCGGTGAGCAGCCTCGCGGTCAACATCCTGATCGTGGTCACCGGTGGCGTGGTGCGGCTCACAGCCTCGGGTCTCGGCTGCCCGACCTGGCCGCGATGCAGCGACAAGTCGTTCGTCCCGCACCAGGAGCTCGGGCTTCATGGCGCGATCGAGTTCGGCAACCGGATGGTCACCTTCCTGCTCGCCGCGGTGGCGATCGCCACGTTCGTGGCGGCGCTGAAGTACGGACGGAGGTCCGTCGTACGTCTGTCGGTCGTGCTGGCGCTCGGTGTCCCGGCGCAGGCACTGGTCGGCGGGGTGACGGTGCTCACCGACCTGAACCCATGGATCGTGGCCTTCCACCTGTTGGTGTCCATGGCCATGATCCAGGCAGCCGTGATACTCCTCCGCCGCCTGCGAGAAGGCGACGGCGCTCCCGTGTCCACGGTCCCGGCCCCGCTCGTCTGGCTGGCACGGACGACGTTCGTGGCGGGCTGGGCCGTGCTCTACCTCGGCACCGTGGTCACCGGCAGCGGTCCCCATGCCGGTGATCTCGACGCTCCCCGCAACGGGCTGGACCCGGCTGCGCTGAGCCAGCTGCACACCGACGCGGTCTTCCTCCTGGTCGGGCTGACCGTCGGCTCGCTGTTCGCGATGCGGGCCGTCAGCGCTCCCGACCGTGCGGTGCGCGCGGCGGGGACGCTGCTGGTGATCGAGCTCGCCCAGGGGCTGGTCGGGTTCGTGCAGTACTTCACCGGGCTGCCCGTCGTGCTCGTCGGGTTCCACCTGCTCGGGTCAGCGCTGGTGTCCGCAGGGCTGGCCTGGCTGCTCGTCGGCGTCCGCGACCGCCCCGTCGTCTGAGCATCGACTCCCCAAGGGCTGTGGACGCATCCCACGCGGTATTTCGCTTGTAGACGGTCCATAACCCCGCGTTACAAGGGGGTGGCGGCCTCCCGGAGCCGGCCGAACTCCTCAGCGAGCGCCGCGGCAGGCCAGTGCGCGTTGAGGCCGCTGGGGTTCGGGAGGACCCAGACACGGGTCTCCCCCACCCGCTCCTCCTGAGGGCCCACGACGGCGTCCCGTCGCCCGAAGGCCGTGCGGTAGGCCCCGATGCCCACCACCGCGAGCCAGGCCGGTCGCAGCCGAAGCACCTTCTCGCGCAGGATCTCACCACCCGCCTCGAGCTCCTCCCGGGTGAGCTCGTCGGCCTTGGCGGTCGCCCGCGCTGCCACGTTGGTGATCCCGAGGCCGATCGGCAGCAGCTCGCGCTGCTCGGCGGGCCGGAGCTGCCGGGGAGTGAACCCCGAGCGATGGAGGGTCGGCCAGAACCGGTTGCCCGGCCTCGCGAAGTGCAGCCCCGTCGCGGCCGACCACAGGCCGGGGTTGATCCCACTGAACAGCACACGGAGCCCCGGCGCCACGACGTCCGGGATGGTGCGCTCGCGCGCTGCGTCGAGCTCGGCCGGCGTCGGCCTCATGCTCAGCGGGTCAGGAGTGGATCGAGGGCCACCGAGACGAACAGGAGGGAGAGGTACATGTTCGACCAGTGGAACAGCCGCATCGGCTTCACGTCGCTGAGGTTGTCACTTCGCGTGGCCCGGACCTGCATCAGGTGCGCCTCCACGAGGAAGGAGCCTCCGAGCACCGCGGCGGCGACCGGGTAGAACCAGCCGGTGTCGGCGACCGGCCACAGCAGCAGCGACGTCGCGACCATGACGTAGGAGTAGAGCACGATCTGCCGGGCCACCGAGCGGGCGGGCGCCACCACCGGCAGCATCGGCACGTCGACCTTCGCGTAGTCCTCGCGGTAACGAAGCGCGAGCGCCCAGGTATGCGGCGGCGTCCAGAAGAACACCACCAGGAAGAGGATCACGGGGGCCCACGCGAGCTCGTTGGTGACGGCGGTCCACCCGATCAGCGCCGGGAAGCACCCCGCCAGGCCGCCCCACACGATGTTCTGCGTGGTGCGGCGCTTGAGCACCATCGTGTAGACGAGCACGTAGAAGGCGTTCGCCACGAGCGCCAGGGTGGCCGAGAGCCAGTTGACGAAGAACCCGAGCACGAGCGTCGACACGACCGCAAGGGCGAGTCCGAACACCGTCGCCGCCCCCGCGCTGACGATGTGCCGAGGCAGCGCCCGGCGTCGGGTCCGCCGCATCTGCTCGTCGATGTCGCGGTCGTACACGCAGTTCAGCGCGCTGGCGCTTCCCGCGGAGAGCGTCCCCCCGATGACAGTGGCGACCACCAGAGCGAGCCCCGGCACACCGCGATCGGCGAAGAACATGACCGGCACGGTGGTCAGGAGGAGCAGCTCGATGACCCGGGGCTTCATCAGGCCGACGTAGGCGGCCACGACGTCACGTGGCCTCGCGCGGCCCGTCTCCGGCGTCTGCGTGGAGACGTGGGGATGGACGGCCGTCACGAAAACCTCGAGTTCGACGATTGCAGGGAAGCCCTCAGGCTAGGCCCGAGTCTAGTGGGCCACCGCCCGATCGGACTCATCGGGAGGCACGGGGAGGATGTGCATCTGCTCACCCGTCCTGAGTAGGCTCGTATGGAACCCGTACTGCCTCGAGAGGAACACCTGCACGTGAGCACTGCCCACAGCCCCCTGGAATGGACCGACCTGGACCGGCGGGCGGTGGACACGGCTCGGGTCCTTGCCATGGACGCGGTGCAGAAGGTCGGCAACGGCCACCCCGGCACCGCGATGGCGCTTGCCCCAGTCGCGTACACCCTCTTCCAGAAGCGGATGCGCCACAACCCGGCCAACCCCAGCTGGAGCGCCCGCGACCGGTTCGTCCTCTCCGCCGGCCACAGCAGCATCACGCTCTACACCCAGCTCTTCCTCGGCGGGTTCGGCCTCGAGCTCGACGACCTCAAGTCACTGCGCACCTGGGGCAGCAAGACGCCCGGACACCCGGAGTACGGACACACCGCCGGCGTCGAGACGACCACCGGACCGCTCGGACAGGGTGTCGCCAACGCGGTGGGCATGGCGATGGCCGCCCGACGCGAGCGCGGGCTCCTCGACCCCGACGCCCCTGAAGGACAGAGCCCCTTCGACCACCAGATCTACGCCATCTGCAGCGACGGCGACCTCGAGGAGGGCGTCAGCGGAGAGGCCTCGTCCATCGCGGGACACCAGCAGCCCGGCAACCTCACGCTGATCTACGACGACAACGACATCTCCATCGAGGGCGACACCGACATCGCCTTCAGCGAGGACGTCGCGAAGCGCTACGAGGCCTACGGCTGGCACGTCCAGACCGTCGACTGGACCAACGGCGGCAAGGAGTACGTCGAGGACGTCGACGCCCTCTGGGCCGCACTCGACGCCGCTGAGCAGGCCACCGAGCAGCCCAGCATGATCGTCCTCAAGACGGTCATCGCCTGGCCCGCCCCCAACGCCCAGGACACCGGGGCCTCTCACGGGTCGGCATTAGGCGAGGAGGAGGTCGCGGCGACCAAGAAGATCCTCGACTTCGACCCGGCGCAGACCTTCGAGGTCTCCGACGAGGTGCTCGAGCACACGCGCGGGGCCGTCGAGCGCGGGAAGGCCGCCGAGGCTGCCTGGCAGAAGTCGTTCGAGGCGTGGGCCGAGGCCAACCCCGAGCGCAAGGCCCTGCTCGACCGGATGCAGACCCGGACCCTCCCCCAAGGCTGGGCGGACTCGCTGCCGACGTTCGAGGAAGACCCCAAGGGCGTGGCCACGCGCAAGGCGTCCGGTGGCGTGCTCTCCGCGATCGCGCCGGTGCTCCCTGAGCTGTGGGGCGGCTCCGCCGACCTCGCCGAGTCCAACAACACCACGCCGAAGGGTGCGGACTCGTTCATCCCCGAAGAGCGCTCGACCAGGGACTTCAGCGGCAACAAGTACGGCCGGGTGCTGCACTTCGGCATCCGCGAGCACGCCATGGGCTCGATCATGAACGGCATCGCGCTGCACGGCGGCACCCGTGTGTATGGCGGCACGTTCCTGGTCTTCTCCGACTACATGCGCCCCGCGGTGCGCCTCGCCGCGCTCATGCAGCTGCCCGTCACCTACGTGTGGACCCACGACTCCATCGGCCTCGGTGAGGACGGCCCCACGCACCAGCCGGTCGAGCACCTCGCCGCTCTGCGTGCGATCCCCGGCCTGGACGTCGTACGCCCCGCCGACGCCAACGAGACCGTGGCCGCCTGGCGGACGATCCTCGAGCACGGCGACCGACCGGCCGGCCTCGCGCTGACCCGCCAGAACGTGCCGACGTTCCCCCGAGGCACCGACGCCGACGGTGAGCACTGGGCGACCACCGACGACGTCAGCAAGGGCGGTTACGTCCTCCTCGACGCCGACGGCGGTACGCCGGACGTGGTGCTCGTCGCTACCGGCTCCGAGGTGCAGCTCGCCGTCGAGGCACGCAGGACGCTCGCGGAGAAGGGCGTCTCCGCCCGCGTCGTCTCCATGCCCTGCCGTGAGTGGTTCGACGCGCAGGAGCAGTCCTATCGCGACAGCGTGATCCCGCCGATCGTCAAGGCCCGGGTCAGCGTCGAGGCCGGCGTCGCCCAGAGCTGGCGCGAGATCGTCGGCGACCACGGCCGCATCGTCTCGCTCGAGCACTTCGGCGCCTCCGCCGACTACGCCACGATCTTCAAGCAGTTCGGCATCACCGCGGAGGCCGTCGTCCAGGCCGCCGAAGAGAGTATCCGGGCAGCCAACGGGTAACGCCCCGCAGGGACTCAGCGCTACTACTGCACAGACGCAAACCTGAAGAAGCCAACCGGGAGGAACAGATGTCCGAACGACTCAAGGCGCTAGCGGAGGCGGGAGTCTCCATCTGGCTCGACGACCTGTCCCGGGAGCGGATCGAGACCGGCAACCTCGCCGACCTCGTGGAGAACCGTTCGGTGGTCGGCGTGACGACGAACCCGACGATCTTCGCCGCGGCGCTCGCCAACGGCGAGAGGTACGACGACCAGGTCCGGCAGCTCGCCCAGGCTGGCGCCGGCCTCGACGATACCGTCTTCGAGCTGACCACCCACGACGTGCGGCAGGCGTGCGACATCCTGCTCGACACCTGGAAGCAGACAGACGGAGTCGACGGCCGGGTCTCCATCGAGGTGCCGCCCGGGCTCGCCTTCGACACGGAGGCGACGATCGCCGCCGCCAGGCAGCTCTGGTCGGCCGTCGACCGGCCCAACCTGCTGATCAAGATCCCGGCGACCACCGAGGGCGCTCCGGCGATCTCCACCGTCCTCGCCGAGGGCATCAACGTGAACGTGACGCTGATCTTCGGCCTCGAGCGCTACAAGGCCGTCATGAACGCGTACGCCGAGGGGCTCGAGCGCGCGCAGGCCAACGGGATCGACCTGTCCACGATCCACTCCGTCGCCTCGTTCTTCGTCAGCCGCGTCGACACGGAGGTCGACAAGCGGCTCGACGCCAGCGGGGCCGAGGGCGTCGACGACCTTCGCGGCAAGGCAGGCATCGCCAACGCGCGCCTGGCCTACCAGGAGTTCGAGGAGTTCTTCAGCAGCGACCGCTTCGTGGCCCTCAAGCAGCGGGGTGCGCGTGAGCAGCGCCCGCTGTGGGCGTCGACCGGCGTCAAGAACCCCGCCTACTCCGACACGATGTACGTCACGGAGCTGGTCGTCCGGAACACCGTCAACACCATGCCGGAGAAGACCATGGACGCCTTCGCGGACCATGGTGAGGTCCACGGCGACCGGATCACCACGATGTACGACGACGCCCAGGAGGTCATGGACCGTCTGGAGGCCGTCGGCGTGCACTACGACGACGTGATCGAGACTCTCGAACGCGAAGGCGTCGAGAAGTTCGTCGCCTCCTGGGACGAGCTCGTCGCCACGGTCCGCACGAGCCTGGAGGGTGCGGGCAAGTGAGCGACGCGCTCGAGGTCGCGGCCACCGGCGCCGCAGCGGAGGCAGTCTCGTCCTGGGTCCCGAAGCTCGTCAGCGAGCAGTTCGCCAGCCGGCTCTTCGGCCAGGACTCCACGTTGTGGGGCGAGGCAGCCCAGGCCGAGGCGGCGGTCCGGCTCGGCTGGGTCGGCCTGCACCGGACGTCCCGTCCGCTCCTGGGCGCCATCGCTGCGCTGCGCAGCGAGCTCGCCGACGAGGGCATCGACCACGTCGCACTGTGCGGCATGGGCGGGTCCTCCCTCGCGCCTGAGGTGATCTGCGCGACTCACGGCGTCGAGCTGACCGTCGTGGACTCCTCGCACCCCGACCAGGTCCGGGCCGCCGTCGGCGACCGCCTCGCGAGCACCGTGGCCGTCGTCTCGAGCAAGTCCGGCTCCACAGTCGAGACCGACTCACAGCGAAGGGCGTTCGAGGAAGCATTCAGGTCCGCCGGCCTCGACCCGACCCGCCATATCGTCGTCGTCACCGACCCCGGCAGTCCGCTCGACCAGCAGTCGCGCGACGGCGGCTACCGCGTCATCAACGCCGACCCGTACGTCGGCGGGCGCTACTCGGCGCTGACCGCCTTCGGGCTGGTGCCCAGTGGCTTGGCGGGCGCGGACATCGAGGCGCTCCTCGACCAGGCGGACGCAGTCTCCGACCTGCTGTCGGCCGACGACGATGCGAACCCCGCCCTGCGCCTCGGCGCCGCCCTCGCCGGCACCGAGCCGCTGCGCGACAAGCTCGTCCTCGTCGACGAGGGCTCCGGTCTGGCCGGCTTCCCCGACTGGGCCGAGCAGCTCGTCGCGGAGAGCACCGGCAAGGAGGGCTCGGGGCTGCTTCCCGTGGTCGTCGCCGACACCACGGCGCCCGAGGTGACGTTGCCGCCTCCGGACGTCACCGTCGTCCGGCTGACCGGTGACACCGAGAGAGCCGACGAGCCGGCGCCGGACGCCGAGGCCGGAGAGACCCACGCGGCCACCGCCGGCGCAGACGTGTGGGTGAGCGGCAGCCTCGGCGCTCAGATGCTGCTCTGGGAGGCCGCCACCGCCGTCGCCGGGAAGGTCCTGGGCATCGACCCGTTCAACCAGCCCGACGTGGAAAGCGCGAAGAAGGCCGCGCGCTCGCTGCTCGAGGGCACGCCGGAGCAGGAGCCCGCGCTCCTCACCGACGGCTCGGTCGAGGTCCGAGCCCCCGGTGACAGCTCCTGGCTCCAGGACGCCGGCGACCTCCGTGGTGCCGTCCGGGCCCTGCTGTCGCAGCTGGACGAGGAGCGCGGGTACCTCGCCGTCATGGCCTACCTGGACCGCCCCGCCCTCCCGGAGCTCGAGGACGTCCGCCGTACGCTCGCCGTCCGCACGCGGCGCCCGGTCACCTTCGGCTGGGGCCCCCGCTTCCTGCACTCGACCGGGCAGTTCCACAAGGGCGGCCCTCCGGTCGGCGTGTTCATCCAGGTCACCGACGAGCCGCGCGAGGACCTCCCCGTCCCCGGACGTGACTTCAGCTTCGGCACCCTCGTGGCCGCCCAGGCCGCCGGCGACGCCAACGTCCTCGCCGACCACGGCCGTCCGGTGCTCCGCCTGCACGTGACCGAACATGAGGAGGGCCTGCGGCAGGTCATGGAGGCGCTCGCGTGAACATCGTCCAGCAAGGATCGGCTGAGTCGAGCAGCAACCCCCTGCGGCAGCCGCAGGACCGCCGGCTGCCTCAGATCGCCGGTCCCTGCAGCCTGGTCATCTTCGGGGTCACCGGCGACCTGGCCCGCAAGAAGCTGATGCCGGCGGTCTACGACCTGGCCAACCGGGGCCTCCTACCTCCGGGCTTCTCGCTCGTCGGGTTCGCCCGGCGGGACTGGGCCGACCAGGACTTCGCGCAGATCGTGCACGACTCGGTGCGCGCGCACTCCCGCACGGAGTTCCGTGAGGAGGTCTGGCGCCAGCTCTCCGAGGGGTTCCGGTTCGTGCCTGGTGACTTCAACGACGACGAGGCGTTCGACGCCCTCCGACGTACGGTCGAGGAGCTCGACAAGGCCCGCGGCACCGGGGGAAACCACGCCTTCTACCTGTCGATCCCGCCGCGGTTCTTCCCCGACGTCATCGGTCAGCTCAAGGAGCACGGCCTCGCCGACCAGACCGACGGCTCGTGGCGACGGGTCGTTGTGGAGAAGCCCTTCGGCCACAACCTGGAGTCGGCCCGCGAGCTGAACGCGATGATCAACGAGGTCTTCCCGTCGGGCTCGGTGTTCCGCATCGACCACTACCTCGGCAAGGAGACGGTCCAGAACATCCTGGCGATGCGGTTCTCGAACACGCTGTTCGAGCCGATCTGGAACTCCAACTACGTGGACCACGTGCAGATCACGATGGCCGAGGACATCGGCATCGGCGGCCGCGCCGGCTACTACGACGGCATCGGCGCGGCGCGTGACGTGATCCAGAACCACCTGCTCCAGCTGATGGCGCTGATCGCCATGGAGGAGCCGACGTCCTTCGACGCCAAGAACCTCCGCCTCGAGAAGCAGAAGGTGCTCGAGTCGGTCCAGCTCCCCCGGCGACTCGACCTCACCACCGCCCGCGGCCAGTACACCGAGGGCTGGTCCGGCGGTGTGAAGGTGTCTGGCTACACGGAGGAGCAGGACATCCCGGGCGACTCCCGCACCGAGACCTACGCCGCCATCAAGCTCAACATCGAGTCTCGACGCTGGGCCGGCGTCCCGTTCTACCTGCGTGCCGGGAAGCGGCTCGGGCGGCGCGTCACGGAGGTGGCGGTGGTGTTCAAGCGGGCACCGCACCTGCCGTTCGCCGCGACGGCCACGGAGATGCTGACCCAGAACGCCCTCGTGATCCGGGTACAGCCCGACGAGGGCATCACCATGCGCTTCGGCTCGAAGGTGCCCGGCACTGCCATGGAGATCCGCGACGTGACGATGGACTTCGCCTACGGCGGCTCGTTCACGGAGTCGTCGCCGGAGGCGTACGAACGGCTGATCCTCGACGTCCTGCTCGGCGAGCCGCCGCTGTTCCCCCGCCACGAGGAGGTCGAGCTGTCCTGGAAGATCCTCGACCCGATCGTCGAGTACTGGGCAGAGCACGGGAAGCCCGACACCTACGCCTCCGGGACCTGGGGGCCGCCGTCGGCGGACCAGATGCTGGCGCGTGACGGACGAGCCTGGAGGCGGCCCTGATGATCGAGCTGACCGACATCACTGCGGCCGAGATCGCCGCGGAGTTCGTCCGGGCTCGGCGGCGCGCCGGCAGCCCTGCCATGGGCATGGTCATGACCCTGGTCTTCGTGGTCGACGAGGAGGAGTCCGACGAGGCCATGAAGGCTGCCCGGGCCGCCTCGCGCGAGCACCCTGCCCGAGTGCTCGGCGTGATCCTCGGCGACGCCCGCGGGGCGGCCCGGGTGGACGCCCAGGTCGGCATCGGCGCGGGATGGGCGGGCGAGTCGGCGATGATCCGGCTGCGCGGTGAGGTGACCAAGCACCCGGAATCGGTGGTCCGTCCGCTGCTGCTCCCCGACTCCCCCGTCGTCGTCTGGTGGCCCACCAAAGCACCCGACGACCCCGCCGAGGACCCCCTCGGCCGGCTCGCGCGCCGACGGATCACCGATGCGGCAGGGGTGTCCCGCAACAAGGCCCGGGCGATGCTGACCCAGTGCCACGCCTACGAGCCAGGCAACACCGACCTCGCCTGGACCCGCATCACAGGGTGGCGCGCGCTGCTCGCCGCCGCGCTCGACCAGCACCCCGGGAAGGTGACGGCCGCCAGCGTCGCCGCAGAGCGGATCAGCCCGAGCGCCGACCTGCTCTCCGCCTGGCTCGCGGACCGGCTGAAGGTGAAGGTGGAGCGGACCACCTCCCCCGGCCCGGGCATCACGGCGGTGGTCCTCGAGACCAAGGACGGGCCGGTGAAGATCGTCCGCCACGACGGGAAGCTCGCGACCTTCTCCGTCCCCGAGCAGCCCGACCGCCCGGTCGCGCTCAAGCGCCGCGAGGTCGACGAGCTCCTGGCGGAGGAGCTGCGCCACCTCGACCCCGACGACGTGTACGCCGAGACCGTCAAGAGGATGATCCGTCTGGACAAGGCCGGAACGTCAGCGCGCCCCAAGGCTCGGGCCCAGAAGTCGTCATGAGCGCGCCGGCTGAACCCGAGGTCGTCGTCCACGGCAACGCCCGGGAGCTGGCTGGCTCCGTGGCGGAGCGACTCGTGCAGAAGCTGGTCGACCTCCAGGCCGACGGCGGAGTGCCGTCCCTGGTCCTCACCGGCGGCACGATCGCCAACGAGATCTACCGCGAGGTGCTCGAGATGCCCGGCCGGGACTCGGTCGACTGGTCGCGCGTCGACTTCTGGTACGGCGACGAGAGGTTCGTCCCCGCCGCCGACTCCGACCGCAACGCCCTCCAGTCACGCGAGGCGTTCCTGTCCGCGTTGCCAGTCGACCCGGCCAGGGTGCACGAGATGCCCCCGTCGGACGGCGAGTACGGCGAGGACGTCGATGCCGCGGCGAGGGCCTATGCCGAGGAGGTCAGCGGCGCTCTCGGAGTCGACGGCCGGTTCGACGTACTCCTGCTGGGAGTGGGACCCGACGGCCACTGCGCGTCGCTGTTCCCCGGGCACGACGAGGTGCACGCCGGCGGGCTCGCGGTCGGGGTCCGGAACTCCCCCAAGCCCCCGCCGGAGCGGATCTCGCTGACCATGGAAGTCCTGCTCCGGGCCCAGGAGGTCTGGTTCGTCGTCTCAGGAGACGGCAAGGCCAAGGCGGTGCACGACGCACTCGGAGGCACGGACGTGCACGCGGTGCCGGCCGCAGGACCGCGGGGGCACCGACGCACGCTGTGGCTGGTCGACAGCGACGCGGCGTCCCTCCTGCCGCGCTCCTAGCCGGCCGGCTCCAGGACCGACCGCTGGCTCAGAAGACGATCTCGCCGCGCTTGCGGCGGTCGCGCAGGCTCTGGATCGCCTCGTCGAGGATGTCGGCCGCCTCCTTGTCGGAGCGCCGCTCCTTCACGTAAGCGAGGTGGGTCTTGTACGGCTCGATCTTCGGCGGCGGCGGCGGGTTGTCCGAGTCAAGGCTCGCCGGCAGGCCGCACCGCGGGCAGTCCCAGGAGTCCGGGATCTGCGCCTCGACGGCGAAGGTGATCACCGACTCGTGCTCACGGGCACAAAAGTAGACGACCCGCTGACGGGGAGCGGACTCACCGCGCTCCGCCTCCCCCATGGGTCCGGCGCCGACACGGCTGCCACGAATGGCGCTTCCTCCACCTGCCACGCTGAGTACTCCTCGGTCGAGTCGAAGCGGGCGCCGGTCAGGCGCCGCTCTTGAGCAGTAGCCCGAGAGCCACGACACAGGCGAACCAGATGACGCCCGCGCCGATGGTGATCCGGTCCAGGTTCCGCTCGGCCACGGAGGACCCTCCCAGGCCGCTCGAGACACCGCCGCCGAACATGTCCGACATCCCGCCGCCCCGGCCCTTGTGCAACAGCACGAGCAGGATGAGCAGCAGGCTCGACAGGATGAGCAGAATGGTGAAGACGGTAGTCACGGTGGGAAAGCCTAACTCACGCTTGGCCTGTCAGATGACTGGCATGTCGTAAAACCGGCAGATGCCGCCGAACTCGTCGGCCTGGAGGCTCGCACCACCGACCAGGCAGCCGTCGACATCGGCCTTCTCCATGATCCCACCGACGTTCGCGGCCTTGACCGAGCCGCCGTAGAGGACACGCACCCTCGCGGCCGCGTCGTCGGAGAACGACTCGGCCACCCGACCTCTGATCGCGGCACAGACCTCCTGTGCGTCGTCCGGGGTGGCTACCTCGCCGGTGCCGATCGCCCACACCGGCTCGTAGGCGATGACGAGGTCCCCGACCTGCTCGGCCGTGAGGCCCGCGAGTGATCCGTCGAGCTGGGCGAGGGTGTACTCGACCTGGCGTCCCTCCTTGCGCACGTCGAGGCCCTCCCCCACACAGACGATCGGTGTGATCTCGGCCGCGATCGCCTTCTTCGCCTTGGCGTTCACCAGCTCGTCGCTCTCGGCGTGGTACTCCCGTCGCTCGGAGTGACCCACGACGACGTACGAGCAGCCGAGCTTCGCGAGCATCCCGGCCGAGATCTCGCCGGTGTAGGCGCCGCTGTCGTGCTGCGACACGTCCTGGGCGCCGTACTTGATCTGCAGCCGATCACCGTCGACGAGCGTCTGCACCGAGCGGATGTCGGTGAACGGCGGCAGCACCGCGACCTCGACCTTCGCGTAGTCGTGCTTCTTGTCCGACAGCGTCCACGCCAGCTTCTGCACGAGCACCACCGCTTCCTGGTGGTTCAGGTTCATCTTCCAGTTGCCGGCCATGAGGGGCACGCGGGCGCGCCCCGCCTTCGAGTCAGCCACGAGGGTCCTTCTGTGTGAGTGGGGAGGGGTCAGGAGAGTACGTCGATGCCGGGCAGGTCCCGGCCCTCGAGATACTCCAGGCTCGCGCCGCCACCGGTCGAGATGTGACCGAAGGCCGCCTCGTCGAAGCCGAGTGTGCGCACCGCTGCGGCGGAGTCGCCACCGCCGACGACCGAGAGCCCGTCGACCTTGGTCAGCGCCTCGGCGATGTCGCGGGTACCTCCGGCGAACGCCGCGAACTCGAACACGCCCATGGGTCCGTTCCAGAACACCGTGCGTGCATCGGAGAGCGCGCCAGCGAACGCCTTGCCGGACTCCGGACCGATGTCGAGCCCGATCTTGTCCGCGGGGATCTGGTCCGCGGGTACGACGGTCGCGGTGGCCGACGCGTCGCTCGGGAACTCGTCGCCCACCCGGATGTCGGTCGGCAGCATGATCTGCACCCCGGACTCCTCGGCGCGGCGAAGGTACTCGCGGCAGGTGTCGACCTGGTCCTCCTCCAGAAGGCTCTTGCCGACCTCATGGCCCTGGGCCTTGAGGAAGGTGAACACCATGCCGCCACCGATGAGCAGCCGATCGGCCTTGCCGAGCAGGTTGTCGATCACGCCGAGCTTGTCGGAGACCTTCGACCCGCCCAGCACCACGACGTAGGGCCGCTCCGGGTCCTCGGTGAGGCGACGTAGCACGTCGATCTCCGCGGCAACCAGGTCGCCCATGGCGTGCGGCAGTCGCTGTGCCACGTCGTACACCGACGACTGCTTGCGGTGCACCACTCCGAAGCCGTCGCTGACGAAGACGTCGGCGAGGGCGGCGAGCTGGTCGGCGAACGCGCCACGGGTGGCGTCGTCCTTGCTGGTCTCCCCCTCGTTGAAGCGGACGTTCTCGAGGACGGCGACCTGGCCGTCCTCGAGCGCGTCGACCGTCGCCTTCGCGCTCTCGCCGACCGTGTCGGTGGCGAACACGACGTCCTGCCCGAGAAGCTCGCCGAGCCGGTAGGCCACGGGCGCCAGGGAGTACTTCGGATCGGGAGATCCCTTCGGCCGGCCCAGGTGCGCGGTCACGACGACCCGCGCACCCTTCTCGACCAGCTTCGAGATCGTCGGCACGCTGGCCCGGATGCGCCCGTCATCCGTGATCACGTCACCGTCGAGCGGCACGTTGAGATCCGAGCGGACCAGGACCCGCTTGCCCCGGAGGTCACCGAGGTCGTCGATGTGCTTCATGCGTCAGAGAGTCTCGCCGACGTAGGTGATCAGGTCCGCGAGCCGGTTGGAGTAACCCCACTCGTTGTCGTACCAACCGATCACCTTGACCTGGTTGCCGATGACCTTGGTCATGCCCGCGTCGAAGATGCAGGAGGCCGGGTCGGTCACGATGTCGGTGGAGACGATCGGGTCCTCGGTGTAGGTGAGATAGCCCTTGAGCGGTCCCTCTGCAGCCGCCTTGACCGCGGCGTTGACCTCCTCGACCGTCGTTTCACGTCCGGCCTCGAACGTGAGGTCGGTCGCCGAGCCGGTCGGCAGCGGGACCCGCATCGCGAAGCCGTCGAGCTTGCCCTTGAGCTCGGGCAGCACCAGGCCGATCGCCTTGGCGGCGCCGGTCGAGGTGGGCACCATGTTCAGCGCGGCGGCGCGAGCGCGGCGCAGGTCCTTGTGCGGTGCGTCCTGGAGGTTCTGGTCCTGGGTGTAGGCGTGGATGGTCGTCATCAGGCCCTTGACGATGCCGAACTCGTCGTTGAGGGCCTTGGCCATCGGCGCCAGGCAGTTGGTGGTGCAGGACGCGTTGGAGATGACGGTGTGCGCCTCGGGGTCGTAGTCGGTGTGGTTGACACCCATCACGACGGTGATGTCCTCGTTCTTCGCAGGCGCGGAGATGATGACCTTCTTGGCGCCGGCGTCGACGTGGGCCTTCGCCTTGGTCGCGTCGGTGAAGAAGCCGGTGGACTCGACGACGACGTCCACCCCGAGGTCCTTCCACGGAAGCTGCGCCGGGTCACGCTCGGCCAGGATCTTCAGGACCTTGTCGCCGATCTTGATGCCCTCGTCGGTCACCGAGACCTCCTCGGGGTACCGCCCGAGGATCGAGTCGTACTTGAGCAGGTGCGCCATCGTGTTGATGTCGCCGAGGTCGTTGGCGGCCACGATCTCGATGTCGGCGCCGGACGCCTGCACGGCGCGGAAGAAGTTGCGGCCGATGCGGCCGAAGCCGTTGATGCCTACGCGAACAGTCACGGAGGACACTCCCCTTAGGTCAGCATTCAGTTCGGAGGGACACCCCGTCGGGGCGCCACGTCCTCGACCCTACCGCCTGTCTCGAGAGGCCAGAACAGGTCATCCGACCTACGTGCGAGTAACCGAAGGTCCCGCTTCTACGGCTTTGGCCTACTGCTGCTCGGCGAGCATTTCGGGGGTGAGGCTGGCCTCGGTGTCGGGGATGCCGAGCTCCTGGGCCCGCTTGTCCGCCATGGCGAGAAGGCGCCGGATGCGTCCGGCGATTGCGTCCTTGGTCAGCGGCGGCTGGTGCAGCTGCCCGAGCTCCTCGAGCGACGCCTGCTTGTGCTCGAGGCGCAGGTCGCCGGCCATCTTGAGGTGGTCGGGGACCTCGTCCGCGAGGATCTCGAGCGCCCGCTCGACCCGAGCGCCGGCCGCGACGGCAGCCCTGGCCGAACGGCGCAGGTTGGCGTCGTCGAAGTTGGCGAGGCGGTTCGCGGTGGCCCTGACCTCGCGGCGCATCCGCCGCTCCTCCCAGGCCATCAGCGACTCGTGGGCCCCGAGACGGGTGAGCAGCGCTCCGATGGCGTCGCCGTCGCGGATCACGACGCGGTCCACGCCCCTCACCTCGCGGGCCTTGGCGGAGATGCCCAGACGTCGCGCCGCCCCGACCAGCGCCAGCGCGGCTTCGGGTCCAGGGCAGGTGACCTCGAGGGCGGACGAGCGGCCGGGCTCGGTGAGTGAGCCGTGGGCGAGGAACGCCCCGCGCCAGGCGGCGACCGCGTCGCAGCCAGCTCCCGAGACGACCTGCGGCGGAAGGCCTCTCACCGGGCGGCCGCGCCCGTCGAGGAGGCCGGTCTGGCGGGCAAGCGCCTCGCCGTCGCGGACGACCCGGACGACGTACCGGCTGCCCTTGCGGATGCCGTTGCCCGAGACCATCACCACGTCGGAGGAGTGGCCGTAGATCTCGGCGATGTCCTTGCGCAGCCGCCGCGCCGCGGCACCCGTGTCGAGCTCTGCCTCGACCACGATGCGGCCACTGACGATGTGCAGGCCGCCGGCGAACCGGAGCATCGAGGAGACCTCGGACTTGCGGCAGCAGGACTTCGTGACCGTGGTGTTGGCCAGCTCTGCCTTGACCTGTGCCGTCATCGCCATGTGTCCGATCCTGCCACTTTTGGGCCCCTTCCACGAATGCTGCTGTCACCGGGAGGACAGGTCTACGGGGCCCGGTGCGGCCCCCGTGTCACCTGCTCAGCCGGACTGCGACACCTTATGCCTCGCGCAGGAAAGACGCATAGGCATTGGCCAACTTCACAGCGTCGTGACGGGGAGTCCCGTCATCGGCCGCGACATCGGCCATCACCAGGTCTGCGCCGAACGACGCCGCGGTCGAGCGCAGCCGGGCGACGTCGGTCACAGCCCGCTCGTCGGCCAGCACCACGTCGAGCTTCAGCTCCGACGCGTAGCTGCCGAGCACCTCGAGGTGCGCCTCGGCGGAGTACCCGTCGGTCTCCCCCGTCTGGGGGGACAGGTTGAGGGTGACAGCCCTTCGTGCCGGCGCCGAGACGATCGCCCGACGTAGGTCGGGCACCAGGAGGTGCGGGATCACGCTGGTGAACCACGAGCCTGGCCCCAGCACGATCCAGTCGGCCTCGGCCACGGCCTCGAGGGCCTCGGGACAGGCAGGCGGGTTGGCCGGTGACAGGTCGATGGAGACCACCTGTCCCGCTGTGGAGGCCACCTCGACCTGGCCACGAACCGTCGTCAAGGCATCGGGCTCGGAAGCGGAGACGCCCCTGACCTCCGCCTCGATGTCGATCGGCGCCACCGACATCGGCAGAACCGTGCCCTGCGCCCCGAGCAGACGCGCGACCCAGGCCAGCCCGTTGACGTGGTCTCCGAGGAGCTCCCACAGCGCGACGATCAGCAGGTTCCCGACCGCGTGCTCGTGCATCGGGCCGGTGCTCGCGAAGCGGTGCTGCAGCACTCGGGCCCAGGTGTTGCCCCAGTCGTCGTCACCACACAGTGCGGCGAGGGCCTGCCTGAGGTCGCCCGGCGGTAGGCAGCCGAACTCCTCCCGGAGCCGTCCCGAGGAACCGCCGTTGTCGGCCACGGTGACGACCGCGGTGACGTGCTCGACCACGCGCCGCAGCGCCGACAGCGACGCGGAGAGCCCATGCCCACCCCCGAGTGCCACCACGCTGAGTGGTGCGAGGTCGGGCGGGCTCAGCTCACTCCCGTCCCAGGTCACGATGCATCGGCCTTGCGTCCATGCCGCGCTCGCGGAGCCGCGCGGCGATCTCCTCCGTCATCGCGACACTGCGGTGCTTCCCGCCCGTGCAGCCCACGGCGATGGTCATGAAGCGCTTGCCCTCACGCAGGTAGCCCTCCCCGACCGTCTCCACCAGCCCGATGTACTTCTCCAGGAACTCCTTCGCCTCGGGGCGGTCCTTGACGTAGGCCGCCACCTCGCTGTCGCGGCCCGAGAGGTGCCGCAGCTCCGGCACCCAGTGCGGGTTGGGCAGGAAGCGCATGTCGGCGAGGAGGTCGGCATCGACCGGGATGCCGTACTTGAAGCCGAAGCTCACGACGGTCACCTTCAGGGAGGTGGAGTGCTCGGTGCCGAACGCTTCGGCGACCTTGTCGGTGAGCTGGTGGACGTTGAGGTTCGAGGTGTCGATCACCACGTCAGCCTCACCGCGCAGGGAAGCGATCGCCTGGCGCTCGCGGCGCAGGCCGTCGAGGAGCCGGCCGCCCTCCTGCAGCGGGTGCGGGCGCCGGGCGGCCTCCTGCCGGCGCACCAGGACGTCGTCGTTGGCCTCCAGGAAGAGCAGCGTGGTGCGGCGTCCGGTCTTGCCCTGGGCCAGCACCTCCTGGAGCGAGCCGAAGAACGACCCGGACCTGACGTCGACGACGACTGCGATCGGTTGCAGCTCGCCCTGGGACTCGTCGACCAGGCGGACCACGTCGGGCACCAGCTGGGGCGGCAGGTTGTCCACGACGTAGAAGCCGAGGTCCTCCAGCTCCTTCGCCGCCGTGCTGCGGCCGGCCCCGGTCATGCCGGTGACGACGACCAGCTCACCCCGCTGGGCGGGTCTTTCTCCCATCACGTCTCCTCGATCTCACCTGTCGCCGTGTTCACCGACACGGTCGGTCTGCGCTCTTCCTCCGCGAGTGCGGCGACGACTGCCTCGGCCGTCCGCGACCCGAAGCCCGGCAGAGCCGCGATCTCCTCCGCCGTGGCAGCCCGGAGCCGTTTCAATGATCCGAAGTGTCGCAGCAGCGTCTTGCGACGCACCTCGCCGAGGCCGGGCACGCCGTCGAGAGCACTCTCCACCATGCTCTTGGACCGCCGTGACCGGTGGTGGGTGATCGCGAAGCGGTGCGCCTCGTCGCGGATGCGCTGCAGGAGGTACAGGCCCTCGCTCGACCGCGGCAGGATGACCGGGTCGTCCTGGCCGGGCAGCCACACCTCCTCGAGGCGCTTCGCAAGACCACACACAGGCACGTCGTCGATGCCGAGCTCGTCGAGGGCGCGCTGCGCCGCCGCGACCTGGGGCGGACCGCCGTCGACGACGACGAGCCCGGGGACGTAGGCGAACTTGCGGGGACGGCCGGTCTCGGGGTCGATGAGCATCGGGCCGTCGTCCTCCGTCCCGTCGCCGAGGTCGGGCTCCTGAGCCCTGTCGTCCAGCAGGCGGCGGAACCGCCGGGTGATCACCTCGTGCATCGAGGCGACGTCGTTCTGCCCCTCGACCCCGCGGATGACGAACCGGCGGTACTCGCTCTTGCGCGCAAGGCCGTCCTCGAAGACCACCATGGAGCCCACGACCTCCGTGCCCTGGAGGTTGGAGATGTCGTAGCACTCGATGCGCAGTGGTGCCGTGGGCAGCTCGAGGGCCAGCTGGATCTCCTCGAGAGCGCGGTTGCGGGTGGTCAGGTCGCTGGCGCGTTTGGTCTTGTGAAGCCCGAGCGCTTGCAGCGCGTTGCGCGCGACCGTCTCCTGCAACGCCTTCTTGTCCCCACGCTGAGGCACCCGCACGGCCACCCGGGAGCCACGTAGACCGGTGAGCCACTCCTCGAGAGCCGGCGCGTCGTCGGGCAGCGCGGGGACGAGCACCTCACGCGGGATCGCGTCACCGGCCTCACCGTCGTACAGCTGGAGCAGGAAGCGCTCGACGAGGTCACCGGTGTCGACGTCCTCGGTCTTGTCGGCGACCCAGCCGCGCTGTCCGCGGATCCGACCGCCGCGGACGTAGAAGATCTGCACCGCCACCTCGAGCGGGTCGTCGGCGAAGGCGATCACGTCGGCGTCGGTGCCGTCGCCGAGCACCACCTGCTGCTTCTCCATCGCCCGCTTGAGCGCGCCGATGTCGTCGCGCAGCCGGGCCGCCCGCTCGAAGTCCATCTCGGCGGACGCTTCGTACATCTGGTTCTCGAGGCGCTTCACGAAGCCGGTGGTCTGCCCGGACATGAAGTCGCAGAAGTCCTCGACGATCTCGCGGTGCTGCTCCGCGCTGACGTCACCGACGCACGGGGCTGCGCACTTGTCGATGTAGCCGAGGAGGCAGGGCCGCCCGATCTGCTGGGAGCGCTTGAAGACTCCGTTGGAGCACGAGCGCATCGGGAAGACGCGCAGCAGCAGGTCCACGGTCTCGCGGATCGCCCACGCGTGGGAGTACGGACCGAAGTACCGGACCCCCCGCTTCTTTGCCCCCCGCCCGACCATGACCCGCGGGAACTCCTCGTTCACCGTCACGGCGAGCCAGGGGTAGGACTTGTCATCGCGGTACTTGACGTTGAAGCGCGGGTCGAACTCCTTGATCCAGGAGTACTCCAGCTGCAGCGCCTCGACCTCGGTGTTGACGACCGTCCACTCGACGGAGGCCGCGCTCGTGACCATGGTGGCCGTGCGGGGGTGCAGGTTCGCGATGTCCTGGAAGTACGACGACAGGCGGGCCCGGAGATTCTTCGCCTTTCCGACGTAGACGACCCGGCGGTGCGCATCACGGAAGCGGTAGACCCCTGGTGAAGTCGGGATGGACCCCGGCGCGGGGCGGTAGGTCGTCGGGTCGGCCACGGCTCAAACCCTACGTGGTGCCGCGGACAGTCAGCTCACGGTGATCTGGTCGCCCTTGACGCTCACCGACAGGGACTCGAGGGGCTGCGTCGCGGGACCGTTGATGACGGATCCGTCCTTCACGGAGAAGGCGCTGCCGTGACACGGGCAGGTGATCCGGCCGTCGGTGACCGTCTGGACGATGCAGCCCTGATGCGTGCAGACGGCGCTGAACGCCTTGAAACTGCCTTTGCTGGGCTGAGTCACCACGACCTTCTCGGCGGACAGGATCTTGCCCTCGCCCACGGGTACGTCGGACGCCGCGACCGTCGTACCGCCGCCGGCGGCCCCACCATCGCCGGAGCCCGACTGCGAGCCCGACGGCGCAGCGGAGCCGGTGCCCCCGCCGTCCGAGCCGCACGCGGCGAGCAGTGGAAGAGCGAGCCCGCCTACGGCTACACCACGGATGAGTGCACGTCGCTCGACGTCACGTCCCGCGGCCGGACCCACCTGGGACTCGTTCTGCTCGGTCATGGCTCTCCTCGACAGGCACCGGATGCGTACGACCACGCTAGCGCCGCGCCGAAAACGGGGCGGTCCGCCGAAACAGCCCCAAACATGGCTTCGCAGCGCTCCCTGGGCGCCCGCGCTGGGGGAGACGCGGAGCAGTGAGCGCTGCTAGCCACCCCCCGCGAGGTGGGTACTGGGGCACCTCGCGGGTGTCTGTCTTCCGGACGACAGACCGGGTCCTTCTCATCCCTCCTTCAAGAGATGAAGCTCTTCCCTATTGGCTCCCTCCACCCGATGCGTAGTGGGCTGCCACCGCCTGGGCGGAGAGGGCATGTGCATAGACGGCGACCTCGTCGATACTTCCGCGGAAGTAGCTGGTCGCACTCGCTCCACTTCGGCCGATGCCGAGGATGGAGGTTGTCGTGTTCAATGTTCCGGCTCCCGAGGCGGTCGCGACGCGGGTTCCGTTGACGTATATCGCCAGGGTACCCCCGCTCCGGGTCAGGACTAGATGAGTCCAGGCATTCAGCGTTGCCGACCCAGGTGCGGTGACGGCGTAGGCGCTGCTTCCGACGAAGACCGTGCCCCGCCACTGTCCCCCGGACGTCATGCCCAGCCGGTACTGCCAGACCGAGTAACCGCTGGAGCCGCCCTTCTGGACGGCGACGCCGCCTTGGACGACGGTGGGCTTCACCCAGGCCTCCACGGTCAGGTCACCGGTCATGTTGAGCGCCGTCGCACTGGGCACCGAGACGTATCCCGACGAGCCGTCGAAGGCCCGGGCACCATCGGTGTCGCCGGCGATCGCCCCGCTGGTCGAGGTAACTCCTCCCACCGTCGTCCCGGAAGGACCGACCGTGGCCGGGACGCTGGAACCGGTGCCGCCCATGCGCCAGTAACCGGCCGGGGTGTCCGCGGTCACGGTCGACTGGTAGCTGCCCGACGGCGGTGGCGGCGTGCTGCCGACGGTCACGAACCCGGTCTTGGTCGCGGTGTTGCTCCCCGAGCTGTTCGTGGACGTCAGCGAGACCGTGTAGGTCCCCGCCTGGTTGTAGGTGTGCGTCGGGTTCTGCGCCGTCGAGGTCCCCCCGTCACCGAAGGTCCAGCTCCACGAGGTCGGCGACCCGGTCGACTGGTCGGTGAAGCTCACGTTCAGTGGCGCCGACCCGGACGTTGGCGTCCCGGTGAACGCGGCCGTGGGTGCCTGTGACGGCGGCGGCGTCCCCAGGGACATGGTGTTGTGGACGTACCGTCCCGTCACCTGGTCCGAGGCGAGGACGACCAGCCCGCTGGTCGCGTTGACGGTCTGCTTGGTCGAGGTCCCGTTGTTGATGTTCTTGTCGGTCGACAGCTGGATGAAGGGGCTCCCCTTGCCGGAGGCGAAGGAGATGTTGTTCAGGGGCGAGGACTTCTGGTACACCACTCCGCCGGACTCCGGTCCGGAGGCGAACACACGCAGCATCCGGTTGGTGGTGTCGATCAGCACGATCGGCCTGGTCAGCCCGTCGCTGACGCGGCTGTGGACGTACTGGCGCCAGACGTTGTCGGTGCCGAGCACGAGGATCTTGATCAACGGCGCGTTCGCGTTGTTCGGCACGTCGTTCTGGCTCGTCTTGGCCGCGACGAAGAGCCGCCCGGCCGCGTCGCCTGCGACGCTCTTGATGTTGATGTGGTCGTCGGCCTCGTTGGGGCCGGTGAGGACCTTCTTCGAGACCTGCCAGCTCGTGAGGGCAGCCGAGTCGGCATGGGTGGCGGCATAGATCGAGTCGTCGTTCTGGTTGCTCCAGACGACTGTCACCTCGCCCTGGTTCGCGACGATCGTCGAGATGTCGTCCGACGACACGCTCGTCCCGGAGACGGCGGGTGTGAACGGCGAGCCCCAGGACTGTCCGCCCGGCTGGCTGACGACGACGTAGACCTTGCTGCTCTGGGTGTACGTCGCCCAGATTCGACCCGTGCTGTCCTCGTCGATGACGGCTGCTTCGACCCCGGCACCGTTGATGGTCACCGGGAAGCCGCTGTCGCGGCCGTAGCTCGAGCCGCTGTAGGTGTAGCGGGTCACCTGTACCGCGTTGCCGCTCCCCGTGCCGGAGCTCAGGTGGGAGGCGATGAACAGGTGCTGGCCGTCCCAGAGTGCATCCGAGTGGCTGCCGTTGCGGGTGTCGACGACGACGCCGGTGTCCCGCCACGTCTGGGTGCTGGTGTCCAGCCAGTGGATGTGGAAGTCGTTGGACGACGGGTCGTTGAGGACACCCCACCACTTGCCCTGGGCGTACCAGAGCTTGCTCTGCGGTTTGGAGGCCGTCGGCGAGAGGTTCGGGTCGACCCAGCCGGAGCCCGACCCTGCTCCGTAGGCGAAGTCGCGGTAACCGACGTCGCCGGTGGCGGCCTGCGAGGCACCAGTGGGCAGCATCGCCGCCCCGACCAGGACCACGCACGCGACGGCCCTGGACAGCTGACCTCGAGACACTTGGGAAAGCGGGTTCTTCACTGGGTTCTCCTGCTGGATGGTGCGACGGTCGGTGGTGCGTTGGGTCGATCGGTCGGTGGGGTCGCGGGGGCACGTGTGGTGGCGTGCCCCCGCGACGCCGGTGATCGGCTGCTACTTCCGAGAGACCGCAAGGCCGTCGATGAGCACAGGCGCGCCCTTCGAGGTGACCACCACGCGGTACCGAGCGGTCGTGACCCGCGTGCTCTTGAGGATCGGGATGTACTCCTTCGTCCGCGTCCTCGTGGCGTTGAGCGAGACCCGCTTGACCAGGCGCTTGCCCTTGTAGATCGACACCTTGCCGCCCTTGGGCAGCTTTGTGACGACCAAGGAGACCCGCTTGCCGGTCACCGTGCTGGTCACCGAGGCCCCCCGCGCCGTGGTCTTGAGCAGCGTCCGAAGGTAGGCGCTCTTGGAGAAGGCCTTCTTCCAGGCGCCCTTCTTGGCGAGCTGCCGGTCGTCCAGCGGAATGCTGACGCACCGCTCACCGGACAGCGGACCCATGCCGGCCATGTTCTGGCCCCGCACCTGCATGCAGTACGTCGTCCCTGGAGCTCCGGTGAACGAGGTGTAGGTCTTCGGGCCCATCTGGAGCACGGAGCGCCTCCAGGCAGGTGCTCGCCCGGTGCCGATCGCGTTCACGACCACGTTGTAGGTGCCGGCCACGTCGGACCCCGCTGCGTCGCGCCAGGACGCCGTCACGGTGCGCGAGGAGGCGTAGGACAGACCCGTGGACTTCATGACCACCTTGGGCACGGTCAGGCTAGGCGTCGGCGTGCCACCGCCGCCGGGGCGGCCACCCGCGCTGTAGTTCTGCACGTAGTGACCGGTCAGCTCGTCCGAGGCCAGGATCAGCAGCTCCGGGCCGGTGTTGCCCACGGTCACGTTCTGCTTGGTGGTGGTGACGTTGTTGATGTGCGGGTCGGAGGCCAGGTCGAGGACCGGCTTCGCCGTGGAGAAGGTCCCAGGGTTGTCGAGCGGCGTGGTCTTCTCCATGACCGACCCACCCGTCTCGCGGTCGGTGAGGAAGACGCGCAGCTTGTTCGCGTCCTTGTCGATCACGACGATCGGCCGGGTCCCGCCCTCGCCCACCGTGTTCACGGTCTTGGGTGCACCCCAATTGCCGCTGGTGTCCCGGACCCACAGCTCGATCAGCGGGTCGGAGTTCTGCACGTTCGGAGTGCGGTCGTTGGCTCCGGTCTTCAGGACCAGGAATACCCGACCCGCGCCGTCTCCGTCCACGCTCATGTTGAGGTGGTCGTCGGCGGTGTAGAGACCCTCGGCGAGCGTCTTGAACGTCCAGCTG
Organism: Nocardioidaceae bacterium; assembly: GCA_035297905.1. Lineage (GTDB taxonomy): Bacteria > Actinomycetota > Actinomycetes > Propionibacteriales > Nocardioidaceae > Nocardioides_C. The sequence goes on along the minus strand of DATGYO010000033.1, from coordinate 33,854 downwards.
TTGCTGGTGTGGCTGAAGGTCGCGACGTGGACGGACTCCTGCTCCGTCTTCGGGTCGGACGGGCCGGTGCTCACGTCCTGCTCGCTCCAGACGATGGCGGCGCCGTCGCTCGAGCCGACCACGGTGGCGATGTCGTCGGGGTTGAGCCCCTCGCTGCTCGGGTCGGTCAGCGCGGTCGGCGACGTCCAGGATGTGCCGAAGTTGTCGCTGGTCACGTACCTGACGTTTGCGACTGATGTCGTCCCCACCGCGTTCGGTGCCGTGTAGGCCACCCACAGCCGACCCTTGCCGTCCTTGGCGATCACCGGCGCCTCGACACCGCCGCCGTTGAGCGGCAGGTTCGAGACCTGGGCGACGTACTTGCTCGTTGCTGCGTTGTAGACGAAGCGGCTGAACTTGATCGCCATGTCAGCGGTGCCGCCGCTCTGGGGCGGGTCCACCGCCCCGACGGTGTACAGGTTCGTGCCGTCCCACAGAACGTCGAGGTGGCTCTTGTGTCGGCTGTCGACGACCACGCCGGTGTTGGTCCATTTGTGGGTCGTCGAGTCGAACTTGTAGATGTAGTAGTTGTTGCTGGTGTTCTGAAGGACGCCCCACCAGGAGCCCTGGGCGTACCAGAGCTTGCTCTGCGGCTTCGACGCCGTTGGCGCGTCGTCCGGGTCCCACCAGGTGGCTCCGGCCGGCACCCACGAGTTGAACGACACACCGGACTGCTCCCCTCCCGTCGAGAGGTCGCCCGCGGCGTTTGCGGTGCTGTTGACTGCCAGCGGCGCCAGGCCGAAGCCGACCAGCGCGGTGACCGCGGTGGCGACTCGGACCAACGGACGTGGCCGATTCTGCTTCCTCACTTGTAATCCCCCTCTTCAATTGCTGTGGCCACGGCCACAACGTTGTTTGCGACCCATCGAGGGTTGTTCGCATGCCCAGGCTCCCGAGCCATGCGAGCGACGTGTCGCAGCCAGTACCAGATCAAGGCGTTGCGGAGCGACATGCCGACATCTCGGCAGTCGTGATCGATTCCCCTCTCCCGCAACAGTCCGCCAAGCTCTCCCTTCGTTGTTCGGTCGGTCAGCACCTCGCGGATGACGAGGCCCAGATCCAGCCGCCGTTCCTTCGCGGCCGGAAAGACAGTGAGATGGAGTACGTCGTGCAGAGCGGCGTCGTGGAACGCCGCCTGGTCCCAGTCGATGAGGCCCGACACGGAGCCGCCCTGGAGCAGCACGTTCCCGGGCCACAGGTCCCCGTGAACGAGCGCGACCCGGCAGGTCCGTCCCTGCATCGCGCCGGCGGCGTCCGCCGCCCATGCCGTGACTGCGTCGGCGGCGCGTAGGTCCCCCCACCGCCGGAGTACGCCGGAGACCGTCGAGGCGGGGCCCTGGAACCAGGTGAACAACCGGTCGTCCGCGATCACCTGGTGTGTGGTCGTGCGCCTGATCTCCGCCAGCTCGTCGGCGACTGCAAAGAGCACGCCGGTGTCGTGCATCAGGTCCACCAACGGGACGCCAGGGAGCCGCTCCTCCACCACGGCGAACCGTCCGAGGCAGTCGCCGGCCCAGTAGGTGCGGGCGACCTGGGCCTTCCAGGAAGCCGTGGCTGGGTCGGTGTGGATGTGCGTGCGGACGGCGAGGTCGCGTCGCAGGGACGTCTCGCCGTACGGCCCCCGGGCGACCTTCACGACCGCGTTCTTGCGGATCCACGTGGCCCGGTGCGAGTTCCAGACCCAGTCGCCCCCGGTCGGGGCTGACCCACCCGCTAGCAGGTAGGCCTGCCTAGCTGTCTGGGCGAGCTCGTCGCGTTCCCGCCTGCGCCTGGGTTGCTCGCGCATGCGTTCGATGACGAACGTCCCCGTGTCGAGGGCGCGTGTCGCGGTGATCATCTCGGTCCCCCCTTCCCCTTGTGCGTGAGCCGGTCCGCAGCCATTTCCCAGATGGCCGCCGTGACATCGGCAGAGACCCTCGACGGCTCCTGCGTCGCATCGATCGTCACGACCTGCGGCCTCCCGGCACGGCCCCGCAGGCGAAGCACATGCCCGAAGACGGCTTTCCGGTAGGCGTCGAGGGTGGCCGGGTCCATCTCGCCCTTCCGGGCGAAGAGCAGCTCACCTGGTGCGTCGAGGAGCACCACGAGGTCGGGCGCCGGAGCGCAGTGCAGGAGGACGGCGAAGTACATCCGCTTGAGTCCCTGGAACCGGCCCGTCGGCGGTGCGGCCGCGTCGTACGTGTAGCGGTCGAACAGCACGAGGCGCCCGCGGACGCTCGCAAGCAGTCCGATGCCGTACCGGAACATCGCCCGGAACGGCCGCCGCAGCGGCCACAGCATCGCCGAGAACGAGCTTCCGTTGCGCACGTCCGGCCAGAGGCCGAAGTACACCCGCTGATGCGCCCACGGCCACGTCCGCCCGGCCAGGTGGAGCAGGGTGGACTTCCCCGCGCCATCAGGCCCGAGCACGGCGACGAGCAGGCCTCGGCGTCCTCGCCACTGGCGAGCCGGCTCTGTCACACGCAGCCAAGCGGTGCGAACGAACCAGGCAGAGCCACGCTGCACCCGGCCCGCGTGCAGGCACCGGCGCCGTACCAACGGCCTCGCGGTCGCCATCAGCTCGCTCAGCTCCGCCTGGTCACCGTTCAGGAGTGCCTGGAACAGCCGCTCCCCCGTGACCGTCGGGGGCAGGATGGTGGCAAGCGCGCGCTCCCACCCGTGGCTCTGGTCCGTGCCGCCTGCGGCGGCGGCGAGCTTGGAGAGCCGTGCCAGCCGGTGGGTCTCGGTGGGGTCCGCGCCGTCGTCGGCAAGCAGGTGAAGAAGCGTGATCCAGAGCTCGTCCGAAGGGCTGACGCGGTACGTGCGGTCGTCCATGTCGCTCGCGCTCAGGCAGGCGTCGGCCATCGCGGACTGCCAGACGTGCAACGGGCCGAAGTCCAGTGTCGTGACCACGTCGATCTTGGTGAACCGGCGTCCGTCGTAGCCGACGAAGAACCGGTGTGACCCGCGCCCATAGCTCGGCTCCTCGACGAACCCGTGCCGACCGAGTACGTCGACGAGGCGTTCGAGGTCTTCCGACGCGACCAGGAGGTCGAGGTCGTCGTCATGGTCGCGAGGCGGACGGAGCAAGGCCCACCGGATGGAGACGTCCTCGAGGATGCGGAGCACTGGCCACCGGCCCGATTCGGTCTCGAGCTGCGTCACGATGTCGGTCATGTGCCCACCCCCGTAGCCATGAGGATCGGGGCGGCGAGTCCCAGCGCTATGCCCCAATGTGCAGACAGCGACGTCTGCCAAGATCCGGTGGTGCGTCGGACGAAGCCGAGCACCATGCCGAGGACCGTGACCCCGACCAGGCCGGCGAGACCGAGCGCAGGAACGACCGCCAGTCCCTGGATCACCGCCACACCGACCACGGCGAGCGTCGAGTCGCCGGTCGCACGCATCAGCAGGCCGCGGTAGATCGCCTCGTTGACGACCGGAAGCAGCACCACGAGGACAGTCAGTGCGAGCAGCTCGGACGTCGCGGTGTTCGGGCCTCCGTGGACGGTGCCGACCACGACGCCGCGAGCGACGGCGAAGCCGAGGACCAGCCAGAGGAAGTCGGTCGGTCGCGGGCGTCGCAGGGACAGGGCCCGCCGCGCCGTAGGCGCCCCGGCCGCCACCGCGAGCAGCGGGACGGCAGTCAAGGTCACCAGCAGCAGGTAGTCCGATGCAGGAGACAAGAACCCCGGCACGGAGACCTGGAGCACGCCCCCGAGAGCGATAAGTGCGGAGGCCTGGCCGGTCAAGCGCCGCTGGCGGGTCGGCGATCCGGCTTCGGCCACTCCCCACAGGAGCAGCGCGCCCATGGGAAGCAGGCTGAGCGCCGGGTGGCCCAGAAGGGACAGCGCCGCCGCGGCCAGAAGCGCGGTGCCGAGGCCTGTGGCTGCGCCGACGGATGCCTGCGCTCCGAACGTCCTCGTCAACGATGCGGTGGTCATGTCAGCACCACGATTCGCTCGATCACGAGCACAACGAGGACGGCGACGAGCACCACAGCGATCGGCCAGTACAGGGCTCTCCACTCGCGCTCCCGTACCGGGGCTCGCTCCGGGACCGGGCCGGGCGAGGTCCGCTCCTGCCACGATGCCCGGACCTGCTGGACGACGAGCACGGCGATGGTGAGCAGGGCCAGCCCGATACCGGCGGCCCCCGCAGCCTCAGGCGCGATCCGTTCCGGCCATGTCTGCGCGAGGACGATGAGCGTGCTCATGAGGCACGACCAGTCAGACGGATGACAGCGCCTCGGTTGCGCCAGACCCGCCAGGAGACGGAGACCACGACGAGGAGCCAGGTTGCAGCGACGGCGAGGTCGACGCGCCACCATCCCGCCACGCTCATGGCCGTCGAGAGGCCGACCGCGAGAGCGATACCGATGCACAGCGCCAGCAGGCCGTGGAACATCAGGTAGCGGGAGCCGAAGGACGGCAGGACCGCGTAGCCCGGAGCGAGCAGCAGGTAGCCGATGACGAGCGCCGACCGCGCTCCGGAGGGCATTTCCGCGGCCCAGCACATCAGCGCACTGGCGACCAGCAGCGCCGCGGCGACGGCCGGGTGGATGGGTTCAGTTCGCAGGCGCATCCTCGGCCCCTTCCAGCCGGTAGACCACGGAGGTGCCGTCGCGGTGGACCAGATGGAAGTCCGGCGAGGCGTCGAGGTCGGCCAGCAGGTCGCGCTGCCAGCCCCTCGGCAGTCCGCTCACGTGGTTGACGTAGGCGTACTGACTCGCGCTCAGGACGAGGTAGCGGTTCCCGCCGTACTGACGCATCGCCTTCCGGACGCTCGGGAGGTTCCCGATCTCGTACTCGTCGAGCGTCGGGACGTAGTCGACCTCGCCGACGCGGCCGGACCTGAGCTCACCGGCCGGTGCGATGCTGGCGACCAGGTCACCCTCACGGACGTGGTGGTGGATCCAGGAAGCCGTGCGAAGCTCGCTCGCCGTCACGGACTCGAACGACTCGTTGCCGTACTTGGCGATCAACGACACAGGCAGGAGTGCCACGAGCAGCGCACCCAGCGCCAGGTAGCCGGCGCGTCTCCTCTGCGGTCGCTCGATGGAGACGAAGAAGAGAGCCGCCGCTCCCGCGGCCACCGGGAGCACGAAGAGGAACGCCCGGATGAGGCCCTCGCCGCCGTAGCTCTGCAGGCCCAAGGAGAGCAGCGGTGCCACCGCGAGCACGATGATGCGGCCGTCGAGGGTGTGGCGCCGCCAGGCGGTGAACACCCCGAGGCCGGCCAGAGCCCAGGCAAGGAGGCTGATCGCCATACGCGCGTAGACGATCCGCTCGTGCGAGACGTTGCCCTCTAGTCGCTCCGCGACGTTGTCGTTGAGCGTGCTGGACACCTGCCCCGCGTCTCCGAACAGGTCGTTCATGTGACCGATCCAGTAGGTCTCGGTGCCGAAGCTGAACCAGACGACGAAGAGCACCCCGAAGATCAGCCAGAGCGATCTGGCCCGCGTCATCCTCAGCGCGGCGAGCAGCACCGCGACCACGATCACCATGAACGGGGTGAGCTGGTGGCTGACCACGACAGCGGCGTAGATGAGCAGGGCCGCGGCGACAGCCACCCTGCTGCCTCCCGAGGGCTCGAGAACAGGGTCCATCGCGATCACCAGGACAGCCACGAGGACGAGGTACATGAGCAGCCCGAGTGCCTGCGGCGAGAAGTAGTACTGCCCGCTCCACTCGATGAGCTCAAAGAGCCACAAGGCCAGCCAGCACGCTCGGATGTCGCGGATGACCCAGCGCAGGACGACCCATATTGCCGCCAGCCACAAGAGCTTCGCGACGAACGGGAACCACATCGCAAGGGACATCGTGTCGGACAGTCCAGCGGCCGAGGTCAGGTACCCGAACATCGAGAAGAAGCCAGGCCAGGAGAACCGCGCGTCCAGAAGCGGGAGCGTCTCTCCGGTCCGCAAGATGGCGTCCGCGAAGCCGACGTGGACGTAGGTGACGGGGAACCGGGGGCCTGCCTCGATCACGACCGGCGCACCGTCGACCAGCCCCGTGAACACGAGCACATAGAGCGCACCCAGCCACGGCGCGGTCCTCGCGCGCGGGACGTAGGCGACGAAGAAGAGGGTGAGCATCCCCAGCGCCACGAAGTAGCCGGGCCGCAGCGCCTCGATCAGTCCGTAGTCGCCGATGTCTGCCGAGGAGCTGGCGCGCAGGCTCAGGTAGCCGAGCGCCGCCGCGACGAAGGGCACGGCCGTGAAGCTGGCCAGGACCAGCCAGTGCAGGACAGGTGTCTTGCGGGTGGCGGCGTGTGCGCCCCGAGAAGCCGCGGATCTGCCATCCCGCTGCAGGTCCACAGCGCGCTCGAGCTCAGGGCGGGACCGAGCGCCCGCGCGCTCGGCCGCAGCCTGACGGAGCAGTTCTGTGGACATACGGTTCACGCCACGATCGAGGAGTAGTTACGCGAACGGACAAGGCCGAGCGGAGCCGACACGATCCCCGCGAGCTCGGCCATCCGAAGCGACCGGGGGTATCCCGCCCCTCGCGTCCGAGCGTTCTTCGGAGACGACGGCGAGAGCAGGTAACGAAGCCCCTGCGGCAGGCGGCGCACGATCTCGCGCCGCGACTCACGGTCCGCCGTCTGTTTCAACATGACGGCACCGAGGCCCAGACCGTAGCCGAACATGGTCCGGCGCAGGTCCTCGTCCGCGACCCGGTGGTGGTGCTGCACCAGCGCCTGCGGTTCGTACGCCACCGTGCGTCCGGCGAGAACCACGCGCATGAGCAGGTCGATGTCCTCGCCGCCTCGCGTGGTGGTTCCCGGCCCCAGCCGCTCGTCGAACCCACCGAGCTCGGAGAAGGTCTCCCGGCGCATGGCGAAGTTGGCGCCGGAGCCGAACATGCCGGGCAGGTATGGGTACAGAGGGTGCGGCACCGCGTGCTCGCCGAGGTCGTAGAGACGCGGCACAGCCCCCTTGTCGAAGCCACCGAACTGCTGCATCCGGACCTGCGCCGGGGCGTCGAGCGACGCCGGCATGATCAGTCCGGTGACGCACCCGACCCGTGAGTCCCTGCCGAAGCCGCGCAACAGGCCCTGGAGCCACCCTGGGTCGACCTCAACGTCGTCGTCGAGGAAGGCGATGATGGCGGTGTCGCTCTGGCCGGCCCCGGTGTTCCGGGCGTGAGCTGCGCCCCGCCGCGGCGCCAGGACGAGCCGGACCGGCTCCTCCGCGAACTCTTGCCGGACCAGCGCCTCGACCGAGTTGTTCGCGGGATCGTTCAAGGCGACGACGATGCTCCGTGGTCGGGCCGCGCCGTCCAGCACGCTGCGGAGCAGCGGCCCGAGGACCGGCGAGGTTCCGACCGTGGGGATGACCACGGTCACGTCCGAGCCGGTCAGGCCCGAGGTCGAGAAGCGATGGCATGCGGGTCCGGTGCCGTTGCTGCCGTGCCCGACTCCTCGCCACGGGTCAAGGGCGGAGGCCTCCGCAAGGCCGTCCTCCCGTAGATGGTTGTTGACACCGTGGCGAACCTTTGGCCACAGCAGTGCTGCGAGCAGCATCGGGGCCATACCGACCCCCGGTGTCACCTCCACGTCGGTCACGGCGACCGGTATGCCGTGCATCTTCGCGGTCACCAGTGCGGTCCGATAGCGCTCGCCCGCCGGAGTGACCTCCGGAAGACTCGGCAGCGGTTTGTCCAGGTCGATCTGCACAACGAGGCGTGCGCCCAACGTCTCTGACTGCATGTTCGTGCTCCCCATGTGTGTTGCCCCCCTTGGTCAAGACGTCTAGCCGACGCCTTGCAACGCCGTCCGCACCCGACGGGCTGCCCTCCAGCCAGTCGTGATCAACCGCTCCCTCGGCGGCGCGGTGCGCGGCGATGTCTCGTGCAGCCTGCGGTCCAGCCAGTCCGCGTCCATCCCCCGCTCGATGGTGATCCTGGCGATTCCCCAGGGGTCGTCGAGTGCGTGGGAGTAGAGGTTCTTGACCGCCACTGCGTGTGCGAAGCCGGCGTCCCTCACCAGGCTCTGCACGTACTTGTCGTGATAGCCATACGGGTAGGCGAAGCTGGTCGTGGGCGCCCCCAACGCGTCCTCGACCCGGTGCTTGCTCTCGGTGATGTCCCGAGCCGCCGTGAGGCGGCCTACCGCGTCAAGGGCGACGTGCCGGTGCCCGTGAACGCCGACCTCCCACCCAGCGTCCGCGATCGCGGCCAGCTGGCTGCTGGCGAGCATGCGGCCCGGACGGTCGAGCTGTGGATCGGGTACGTCCCTCAGGTAGCCCGAGGTCACGTACGCCGTGCCGACCATCTCGTCCATGACGGGGACGGCCCGGGTGAGCACGTCCTCGAAACCGTCGTCGAAGGTGACCGCGATCAGCCGCTCGGGCAGCTCCTCGCCGGCGCCGAGCAACCGCACCAGCGTCGACATCGTGACCGTGGTCCATCCGCCGCGCCGGACGACCGCCATGTGCTCCTCGAACTGCTTGACCGACACCGACCAACGGGCGAAGTCCGCCCGCGGCTCGTCGTCGACGGAGTGGTAGAGGAGGATCGGTAGCGGCGTCATCGGTCGTACCTGCCCCGGATGTAGCCGAACGAGGTCAGCGCCAGGCCGGCCACGATGGCAGCCGACCGTCCGAGCCCACTGGCTTGGCCGGACACGGCCTCCCGCAGACCTCGCCCGAGACCCCTCGGCAGAGTCCGCCGGGTGTACTCCCACTCGCTGCTCAGCGCGTCCTGCCGACCCACGAGGCTCGAGACACGGGCCTTGGACCTGCCCTCCGCGTAGCAGCGCCGCGCGAAGTACGACCAGGAGCACCTGGCTGAGGGCACCCGATGGTGCACCACCGCACGGGGCTCGAGGACGATCTGCGCCTCGGGCCAGCGCTGCCGCACCTGGATGCAGAGCTCGGTCTCCTCACATCCGGCCGTGTTGCTCCCCGTCCGCCCCACCATGGGTGAGAACCGGAGACCCGAAGCGAACACGTGACGCCGGAACGCCATGTTGCAGCCCATCACGTTCCGGACGGGGGCGCGGAGCACCGGCAGGCCGACGTAGCTGCACCCGACCACCCAGTCGAACTCCGACGGGAACCACGCCGGCCGACGCTCCGGCCAGGACGGCGTCGCGCTGCCCCCCACGGCAGCGATCTGTCCGTCGGCGAACGGCTCGGTGAGCGCGGCCAACCATCCCGGTGCGGGAACCGCGTCGTCGTCGAGGAAGGCGATGATCTCGCCCCACGCGTGCTCGACGGCGCAGTTGCGTGCCCCTGACAGTCCCTGATGCTGGTCGTTCTCGATCACGGTGACGTCGGACAGCTCGCGCTTGGCCCGTCGGAACATCTCCGGGTTGTGGTCCACGCAGACGACGATCTCCGTATCACCGCGCGACTGCCTCTGGACCTCCGCGACCGCGGCGGTCAGATCCGACCAGCGGTCCATGGTGTAGCAGCAGATGACGACAGAGGTGGTCTTGGGACTGGAGTCACCGTGCATTGTCGGCGCCTACAGTGGCCTCGAGCACGTCCGCAGCGGCCGTGGCACGAGCCGGCTCGTACTTCAGCGGCGCGCTTTTAGGACCTTCCGCGCGGACCGGCACGAACGGCGCGAACTCCTGCCGCGACTGCTCCGGAATGACGGCCCAGGGCGCGCTGGGTGTTGCCGCCACCAGCTCGTCCTGATGTGTCGGAAGCAACCCGTCGCGCATGCCCTTCGGCGATCCACTGGGCCTGGCGTTCCTCGCGGCTCGCCCGGGGCTCTCTCGCCAGAGGGTACGCACGATCCGCAGCCCGTCCCGCACGGCATGGAGGTTGCTGGAACCGTGGAGGCGCCGGCACTCGTAGCTGGGCACCTCCCAGACCACGAGACCGCCCTTCACCGAGCGCACGTTGATCACGGTCTCGACCTCGAAGCCCGTGCCGAAGTCCGGTCCGGCCTCCCCGTCGCCGAACCACGGCCACGGCGCACTCAGGTGGTCCAGGCAGTCGAGCCAGAACGCGTTGAACCCGTAGCAGAGGTCGGTGAAGTGCGCACCGTAGGCATGGTTCGCCACGGCGCAGAGGGCCTTGTTGCCCATGCTCCGGATGCCTGTGATGTCAGCGCTTCCGCCGCCGTGCAGGAAGCGGGAGCCCTTCGCGAAGTCGGCACCGGCTACAAGCGCGGCGACGAAGCGCGGAATCTCGGCGGCGTCCGCCGAGCCGTCGGCGTCGAGCGTCACGACGATGTCGCCACTCGCATGCAGGAAGCCGAGCGCCAGGGCATCTCCCTTGCCTCTCCCGCGCTGTTCGATGACTCGGACATCGGGGCGGAGCGTGCGCGCCACCTCGACGGTGCCGTCGGTCGACCGGCCGTCCACGACCAGCACCTCGTAGATGTCCACAGGCAGCCGGCTGAAGACGAGCGGTAAGTTGCCGGCCTCGTTACGGGTCGGCACCACGACGCTGACCTTGGGCGCCACGAGGTTGCGTCGAGCGCGCCTGTGGGCCATGACGTCGCCGATACTTTGCACGCCGGAATGGCGTTTTGTGGCAGCGTTAATTGATTCCACGGTGAATCCCCCAATGCAACTAACTGGCCGACCGTGAAATTGCCGGTGTCGGTTCGTTTCCCCCAAACCGGTGCGCCTGCAATAACCCGGACAGATCGATTGTGACACTGTGCACGGAGGGCTCGGGCGGCGTGAACGCAGTTGCCCAAGATTGAGTAACACCCTTGCACGGTTGGGCTATCGCTGCCGTTCAGGGGCGTCAGCCCACTTGGGCGATCGGACGGACGGGTCGTGGCGGGCCATGACGAAACGATAAAAAACCGACATGAAGGTCGAACCGACAGATACCGAATTTGGTTTCTCTCATATTCGGCAAAGCGCTCGCGGAAATTCACCCCAACGTGCACGATACATACATGACTGGGAACCGCGTTTTATTTAGGAACGCCTATGCGCTCATGGCGGCTACAGTTCTCACGTCCGCACTCGGCATGGCGTACTGGGCCGCCGCCGCAAGGCTTTACGACACCGAGACCGTCGGCCGCGCTTCGGCCGTGGTCTCCGCGATGCTTCTGGTCTGCAACGCCTCTCAGCTGAACCTCTCCGTCGGCCTCATGCGGTTCCTCCCGGTCTCCCGCGGCCACGAGCGTCGTCTGGTGGTGACTGCCTATGCGGTCGCAGCCTGCGCGGGCTTCCTGATCGCGGGCGTGTTCCTTCTCGTGGCACCGCAGTTGTCCAAGGAGCTGCGCTTCCTCTCGGACTCCGGGTTCCTCTCGTTGCTCTTCGTCTTCGGCGTCGTCATCTGGGTGGTCTTCGCCCTCCAGGACGCGGTGCTCACCGGCATCCGTGCCACCTTGTGGGTGCCAGTCGAGAACGTCATCTTCGGTTTGTTCAAGCTGGCCCTGCTCGTCGCCTTCGTCGGGACGGCGACCTCGGGCATCCTCGGGTCCTGGGTGCTGTCCATGATCGTGATGCTGGTCCCGGTCAACTGGCTGATCTTCCGCAGGCTGCTGCCGAGAAAGAGACCCCCGACGGCCGAGCTCGACGAGATGCCCGCGCCACGCACCATGGCGAAGTTCGTGGGCGGTGACTACGTCGGGACGCTGCTCTCGCACGCCTCGACCACGGCACTGCCGCTCCTGGTCATCGCGATGGCGGGGGCGGAGGAGAACGCCGTCTTCTACATTGCGTGGACGCTGAGCTATGCCCTCGACTTCATCGCGACGGGCACGGCGTCGTCGTTCCTCGTCGAAGGCGCTGCCAGACAGGATGCCGTCGACGGGTACCGCAAGGCAGCGGCCCGTCGGGCGACGCTGCTGCTGGTCCCGGTCGTGATCGGCGTCTCTGTCTTCGCCAGCCCGGTGCTCGGCATCTTCGGCTCGGAGTACCGCGAGGCGCGCTGGGCGGTGGTCCTGCTCTGTGTCGCGGCGCTGCCGAGACTGTTCCTGCTGCTCCGGCTGGCGGACTTCCGCGTCCAGCGTCGAGTAGCGACCGTGGTCAAGCTCCAGGCGCTGTCCTGCGTCATGATGCTCGGTCTCTCAGCGATGGTCCTCCACTTCGGCGCGGGGTCGGAGGGAGTGGCGGCCTCCTGGCTCGCCACCGAGATCGTCGTGCTGGCGGCGGCCCTCCTGGCTAGCCACCGGCACGAGTCGCTGTCGCGAGCGCTCGCCACCGGACCGAGTGCCCCGCCTCTCGCAGCCGAGACCGCCACGGCGTATCGAGCAGGTACTCATGACTGACCCGCGGCTGTGCGCCGAACCCGCTCTTGAAACGGGCCAGGCCTGACCCGGGCCCGGTGAGGCCCATCGCGTAGCGCGTCGCCCCCTGGGCACAGGCGTGTTCGATCGCCCGGGCCTGAAGCAGATCGTTCGCCCGCACCGGACCGGCAAGGTCGGCGTCCATGGCCCCCCGCCAGTAGGCGTGCTCGGTTCCGTGCGACAGCACGATGATCGCCGCGACCACTCTTCCACCGTGGTGGGCCAGCCAGATCCCGCAGTCGTCTGCCATGTGCGACACCACGGCGTGGTACTTCCGCAGCGGCTCGGCGTAGCCGGCTCGTGCCTGCCACAGCCACCCCGGCAACCTGCTCTGGAGGGCCCAGCGGCTCACCGACAGCCGGTAGAGCCGGTAGAACTCCGCCACCGCCCCGGGGTCCGTACGACGCTCCACGCGGACCCCTGCCTTCTCGGCCTTCCGGGTGGCCCGACGAGTCGACGAGGCAAACGCCCCGAAGACGGCAGACCAGTCGTGCGTCAGGTCCACCTCATAGGAGTGGTTCTGCTTCACCCCGGTCCAGGGAACTCCCGACTCGGCGAAGGCGACATCCTGCTGGGGCGAGGGCCGGAACTGCAGGGTCGACGTACCTGAGCCGACGAGCTCCGCCGCAACCGTGCGCACGTCGGCGCCGTCCACGGGCCCGTCGGCGACGATGCCGCCGAAACCCCAGCCGAGCGGCATGGAGCTCAACACCGGTACCACGGCTCCGGCGGCGCCCTTACGCCTCAAGGCGGGCACGAGGAGGTCCCGTCCGGCCGAGGGGATGGTCACGGATGCGTCGGCGTACCGGCCGGCCTCCACAGCGGCCGCCCGCCAGGACTCGGTGAGAAACGGCGTGATCGTCACGATGGCAGTCTGAAGCCTGACCCCCGTCTCGCGCAGAGTTTCCCGGCTGGTCGCCTCAGGCCCTGACCTTCGCCGTCGGCTTCTTGGCGGCTGCCGCCTTCTTCGCCGTCCCGGTCTTCCTCGCACGCTTGGTGCCCGACGTGGGGGCCTTCGCTGCGCGCCCGTCGAGCAGAGGCTTGAGGAACTGCCCGGTGTAGGAGTCGGGGTGCGCCGCCACATCCTCCGGCGTGCCCTCGGCGACCACCAGGCCGCCACGGCTGCCGCCCTCGGGCCCCATGTCGATGAGCCAGTCGGCGGTCTTGATCACGTCGAGGTTGTGCTCGATGACCAGCACGGTGTTGCCCTGGTCGACCAGTCGTCCGAGGACGAGCAGGAGCTTGCGGATGTCCTCGAAGTGCAGGCCGGTGGTCGGCTCGTCGAGGACGTACACGGTCCGACCGGTCGAGCGCTTCTGCAGCTCGGCAGCCAGCTTCACGCGCTGCGCCTCTCCACCCGACAGCGTCGGCGCGGGCTGGCCCAGCCTGACGTAGCCGAGTCCGACGTCGACGAGGGTGCGAAGGTGACGAGAGATCGCCGGGATCGCCTCGAAGAACTCCACCGCCTCCTCGATCGGCATGTCGAGGACCTCGGCGATGGTCTTGCCCTTGTAGTGCACCTCGAGCGTCTCGCGGTTGTAGCGGGCGCCGTGGCAGACCTCGCAAGGGACGTAGACGTCCGGCAGGAAGTTCATCTCGATCTTGATCGTGCCGTCACCGGAGCACGCCTCGCAGCGACCGCCCTTCACGTTGAACGAGAAGCGGCCCTGGAGATAGCCCCGCATCTTCGCCTCCGGTGTGGATGCGAAGAGCTTGCGGACGTGGTCGAAGACCCCGGTGTAGGTCGCAGGGTTGGACCGGGGCGTCCGGCCGATCGGCGACTGGTCGACGTGGATGACCTTGTCGACGTGGTCGGTGCCCTCGATCCGCTTGTGCCGGCCCGGGACCGTCCGCGCGTTGTAGATCTGCTTGGCCAGCGAGGTGTAGAGGATGTCGTTGACCAGTGTCGACTTGCCGGAGCCCGAGACACCGGTCACCGCGACGAACATGCCGAGGGGGAAGCTCACGTCGACGTTGCGGAGGTTGTGCTCCTTGGCGCCCACGACCTTCAGGTCGCGACCCGGGGTGCGGGGCCGGCGCAGCTCGGGAACCGGGATCTCCTTGCGACCGGACAGGTAGAGACCCGTCTGGGAGTCCCGGTGGCTCAGCAGCTCCTCGACGGTGCCGGAGACCACGACCTGCCCACCGTGCTCGCCCGCGCCCGGCCCGATGTCGACGACCCAGTCGGCGGTGCGGATGGTGTCCTCGTCGTGCTCGACGACGATCAGCGTGTTGCCCAGGTCACGCAGCCGGACCAGGGTCTCGATCAGGCGGTGGTTGTCGCGCTGGTGCAGGCCGATCGACGGCTCGTCGAGGACGTAGAGCACACCCACCAGCCCGGCGCCGATCTGCGTGGCGAGCCGGATCCGCTGCGCCTCGCCACCTGACAACGAGCCCGAGGGACGGTCGAGGGAGAGGTAGTCGAGCCCGACGTCGAGCAGGAAGTTCAGTCGCTCCTGGATCTCCTTGAGGACGCGCTCCGCGATCTGCCGCTCCCGCGGAGTGAGCTCGAGCGAGCGGAGGAAGTCAGCGGCCTCGTTGATCGGCAGCGCGGTGACCTCGGCGATGTTCTTGCCGCCGAGGGTCACCGCCACCGAGACCGGCTTGAGCCTGCTGCCCTGACAGGTCGGGCAGGGCACCTCCCGCATGAATCCTTCGAACCGCTCGCGGCTCGTGTCGGACTCCGCCTCCCGGTGCCTGCGCTCGATGTAGGGGCGCACGCCCTCGAAGGAGGTGTAGTAGGACCGTTCGCGGCCGTAGCGGTTGCGGTGCCGCACGTGCACCTTCGTCGAGTGTCCGTCGAGGATCGACTTGCGAGCCTTCGCGGGGAGCTTCTCCCAGGGGGTGTTCAGGTCGAATCCGAGCTCGTCGCCCAGCGCCCCCAGCAGCCGGATGAAGTAGTCGAAGACATGGGCCCCGGACCAGGGCGCGATGGCGCCCTCGCCCAGGGTCGCCGAGGGGTCGGCGACGACCAGCTCGGGGTCGACCTCCATGCGTGTGCCCAGGCCATGACAGTCCGGACAGGCACCGAACGGCGAGTTGAACGAGAACGACCGGGGTTCGAGCTCCTCGAACGACAGGTCGTCGTAGAGACAGGCGAGGTGCTCCGAGAAGGTCCGCTCGCGGTGCTCGTGGTCCTCCGGAAGGTCGACGAAGTCGAGCGTGACCAGGCCCGAGGACAGCCCGAGCGCGGTCTCCACCGAGTCGGTGAGCCTCCGCTTCGCGGACTCCTTCACCGCGAGGCGGTCGACGACCACCTCGATCGTGTGCTTCTTCTGTTTGTCGAGCTTCGGGGGGTCGGTGAGCATGTGCGTCTCGCCATCCACCCGGACCCGCGAGAACCCCTGAGTCTGGAGCTGACGGAAGAGGTCGACGTACTCCCCTTTGCGCCCGCGGATGATCGGTGCAAGCACCTGGAACCGGCTGCCCTCCTCGAGCTCGAGCACCCGGTCCACGATCTGCTGGGGCGTCTGCCGGGCGATCGGTCGGCCGCACTTCGGGCAGTGCGGACGCCCCGCGCGGGCGTAGAGCAGGCGGAGGTAGTCGTACACCTCGGTGATCGTGCCGACCGTCGACCGCGGGTTCTTCGACGTCGACTTCTGGTCGATCGAGACCGCCGGCGAGAGACCCTCGATGAAGTCGACGTCGGGCTTGTCCATCTGGCCGAGGAACTGGCGGGCGTACGCCGACAGCGACTCGACGTAGCGCCGCTGCCCCTCGGCGAAGATCGTGTCGAACGCGAGGCTGGACTTTCCGGAGCCGGACAGACCGGTGAACACGATGAGTGCGTCCCGGGGCAGGTCCAGGGAGACGTCCTTGAGGTTGTGCTCCCGGGCTCCTCGGATGGTCAGCTGGTCGGCCACAGAGTCCCTCGTGAAGTGTCATCGGTGGGCCCGGGTCGCCCCGAGACCGCATTTCGAACAAGTGTTCGCATATCCTATCGGGTTACGCAAGCCATTCGCTGACACGAGACGACGGCCGGGCAGATGATGGGTCCATGGAAACCAGCACCCGGACGATCGCCATCCCGAATCTCGTCGAAATGGTCGTCGCCAGCACCCGATTTCTCGGCGCCTTGAGCGACCTCACCGACGACGACATACGCGCCCCGTCGCTGCTGCCCGGCTGGACCCGCGGGCACGTCGTGACCCACGTCGCGCGCAACGCCGACGCGCTTGGAAACCTGCTCCACTGGGCGGAGTCCGGGCAGGAGCACTACATGTACGACTCCCCCGAGCATCGGGACGCCGACATCGAAGCCGGGGCCGGCCGCTCCGCCCATGACCTGCGCGTCGACGCCGCCGCCTCCGCGGGGCGTTTCATGCAGGCGATCAACGAGCTCGACGTACGCCATGAGGACAACCTGGTCGCCCGCGATCCGGGTGCTGCCACCTTCCCCGCGCGCGAGGTCGCGAGCATGCGGCTGGTCGAGATCCAGGTGCACCACGCCGACCTGGACATCGGGTTCGGCCACGAGGACTGGGACACCGCCTTCTGCGAGCTGCTCCTCTCCCGCGTCGTCGCCGACCGCGCCGACGGTCCGGCGATGGTGCTGCGCGCCACGGACACCGGCAACGTCTGGAAGCTCGGCCAGGGGCAGGGCCCCACGATCGAGGGACCCGCCTGCGACCTCGCCTGGTGGGTCATCGGCCGCGGGGACGGGTCTGGGCTAACGTCGGACTCCGACGTTCTGCCCCAGCTGTCGAAGTGGAGATGACCATCGGATGACCTACCACGGCAAGGTGACGCCCGGCGGCCCGGCGGACAGTCGAGAGCTCGCGAAGCTGATCATCACCAAGCTGGCGGTGGACGAGCAGATGTCCAACAACGTCTACCTGCTGCGCTGCCGCGCAACGGACGAGCAGCTGCTCATCGACGCCGCAGCCGATGCCACCGCCATCCTGCAGCTGATCGGCCCGGACGGGCTCGCCCGCGTGGTGACCACCCACCGGCACTGGGACCACCACCGCGCTCTGAAGGACGTGGTCGCGGCCACCGGTGCCGAGACCATCGCGGGCAACGAGGACGCCGCCGAGCTGCCCGTCAAAGTCGACCGTGCGGTCTCCGACGGAGACAAGGTCCAGGTCGGGGAGTGCGAGCTCGAGGTGATCCACCTCGTCGGCCACACACCCGGCTCGATAGCCCTGCTGTACGACGACCCGGCGGGCACGCCGCATCTCTTCACCGGGGACTCGCTGTTCCCTGGCGGGGTCGGCAACACCTTCGGCAACGCCGACGCGTTCAGCTCGCTGATCCACGACGTGACCACCAAGATCTTCGACCGGCTGCCCGACGAGACGTGGTTCTACCCCGGCCACGGGGACGACTCGACCCTGGGCGCGGAGCGCCCGCACCTGGACGAGTGGCGGGGCCGCGGCTGGTAGACCCAGATCTACAGCTTGCGCTGTGCCTGAACGGCTTGGGCGACGAGCTGGGGAATCACCATCCGTGCCCCGGTGAAGACCATGGCCGAGCTCAGGAATCGATCGATACGCCCGTCCCCATCGCGGAGAGCGCCAGACCGACGAAAGCCACGAGCAGACCGCTCACGACCAGTACTCGCTGCTCCCGACCGCCAGTGCGTTCTTCAGCTGGGCCACCGTGGGTGCTCATGGCGAGAACCATCCCACGTCGCGTCGGGCCGAGCTCTGCTGACCTTCGCCTCTGTCTCCTGCCTGCATGCACGACGAGACTCAGTGGCATGACTGGTAGAGCGTTGATCATCTGCGTGTCCGTGCATCACGGGAACACCGCCGCTGTGGCGCGCGCCATCGCCGCGGCTCTCAAGGCCGACGTCCGGGAGCCGGAGGAGGTGGATCCGGCGACGCTGGCCACCTACGACGTGGTCGGGTTCGGGTCGGGCATCTTCTACGGCTCCCACCACCACCGGCTGCGTCAGTACATCGAACATCTCCCGGACGTGACCGGCACCCGCGCCTTCGTGTTCACCACCGCCGGCCAGGGCCGGGCGCAGTCCCTGCCCTGGCAACGGCCCCTGGACTCGGTGCTGCGCGACAAGGGGTTCGACGTCATGGGCTCGTTCGCGTGCCGCGGGTTCGACACCTGGTTGCCCCTCGGGCTCGTGGGCGGAATCAACAAGAAGCACCCTGACGTCGTGGACCTCACCCAGGCCTACGAGTTCGGCGAGCTCATCGCGAGCCAGGTCCCGAGCCGGCTCCCGAGCCGGCGACGCCCGCGCCGTGCGGCTGGGTGAACGTCTCGCACCAATGGTTCTGAAGTGACCGGTGGGGCATCCTCGCCAAATCGCCCCTTAGGAGACCTTTCCGGCCTTACCGTTCAGGCATGGGGAAGTTTTCGACGCTGGCCATCACCGCGGCCATTGCTCTCGTATTCGGGTTCGGCGGCGCGTTCGCTGCGGTGAGTGTCTTCGCGGAGGATCTTCGGGGGCCACAGGGGGCGACAGGGATCCAGGGTCCTCCCGGACAAGCCGGCACCGACGGGCACGACGGGGACACCGGCCCGGCCGGCCCACCTGGCAAGCCGGGGAAGGCAGGAAAGGCCGCCAAGCTGCCCAAGAAGGCGACCTACGACCTCGGGAACGGCGACTGCGCTGGTCAGGCCTTCGGCGTTGTCACGGACGTCCGCGTGGTGAAGCAGCACCTGCAGGTCGACCGCGAGCAGGTCTGCGTCAAGCAGTAAGCACCGGCGGAGCGACGGACATCCTGGGGGCACGTCTGGCGACGTGCCCCCAGGTGACCTTGCTCGTTTCTCTCTACATCCGCGAGACCGCCAGAGCGTCGATGATCACAGGCGCTCCCTTGGACGTCACGACCACGCGGTATCGCGCCGTGGTGACACGCCGCCCGTCGCTGACCATGACGAGCTGACGAGGCCTGAACGTCGGCGACTTGAGCGATATCCGCTTGACCAGCCGGTGTCCCCGGTAGACCGCCACGCGACCGCCTCGTGGGAGCTTGCCGACGAGGAGAGCGACGGTCTTGCCCGTAACCGTCTTGGTCACGCTCGCGCCGCGGCTGCTGGTCTTCAGAGCCGTCCCCAGGTAGGTCCCCCGAAGGCTGGTCATCTGCCATGCGCCGCGTCGGACCAGCTGGCGGTCGTCGATCGGGACGGTGACGCACCGGAGTGCAGAGGCCCGACCGACCACACCGGTCCGGGAGACCGCGCTGACCTTCATGCAGTACGTGCTGCCCTGCTTGCCCCTGAACGATATCGCTCGCTTGCCGGTCGCCACCGTGGTCGATGCCCAGCGGGAACGCTTCGTGGCGCCGATCGTGGTCTTGGTCACGCGGTACCGTGCGATGGGGGCGGAGTCGGGCGAAGGCGCCCACGACGCTCGCACCGTCAGGTTCATGCTGGTGAAGGAGCCAGCACCCTTCATGAACACGATGGGCGCCACCGGCGCCTTGGCGACAGTGACCGATGTCGTCTTCGTCGCCGTCTCTGTGCCGTTCGACGCCTTGAGCGTCACGGTGTAGCTACCAGGTGCCTTGAAGGTGTGGACCGCGTCCTTGGTGGTCACGTCCGGCGAACCGTCCCCGAACGACCACGTCCAGGAGCTGGTATTGGTCGACCTGTTGGTGAACGCGACCTTCATCGGGTCCGTCTTCGAGGCCGGCAGGTAGGAGAAGTCGGCGACCGGCGCGGTCGCAGTGCCGGTGCCCGGCACGTAGTTGTGCACGTACCACGCCGTCGTCTGGTCCGAGGCGAGCACCAGCGTGCCACTGGCCGAGGTGAGGTTCTGCTTGGTGGACGTCGCATTGTTGATCTTGGGGTCGGCAGCCAGCTTGATGAACGGGTCCCCCAGGCCGGACGGGAAGGAGATGTTGTCCATCGGGCTGGTCTTCTGGTAGATCACTCCGCCGGTGTGGACACCCGTGTCGGGGCTGGAGGCGAAGACGTGCAGCTTGTTCGCGCTCGGCTCGAGAAGGATGATCGGCCGGGTCATGTGGTCGCCCACCGTGGCCACCGTGTGCGGTGCTTCCCACTTGCCGGACGGCCGCAGCACCATCAGCACGATGAGCGGGTTCGCGGGCGGGTCGGTGGCGACCTCGCCGGTCTTCAGCAAGACGAAGACGGAGCCGCCGGGTGACCCCTCGGTGCTCTGGATGTTGATGTGGTCGTCTGCGAACTTCGGGCCGCTGAAGATCCGCTCGGATGCCTCCCATCCCGACTGGGGGTCCGCGCTGTCCGGGTGGGTGGCGACGTAGACAGCGGTGTTTCCGTCGGCGTCCGCATGCTGGTTGCTCCACACCACTGTGATCTTGCCGTCGTGCGACTGGACGCTCGCGATGTCGTCCGTGGTCACCTTCGTGGCGTCGCCGTTGGCCGTCGCGGGGTCCCCCGGGATGAAGTAAGGAGTCGTGAAGTTGTGGTCGGTGCCCGAGACCTTGACCCTGACCTGCCCGCCGGACGTGTAAGCCACCCAGAGTCTGCCCTGGGTGTCCTTGGCGAGCACAGCGGCCTCGACAGCCACCGTGTTCACCGAATGGATCGGTCCGGGAACCCATCGGCCGTTCGAGTTCGTGAACTCGCTGACCTGGATGGGCACCGCGCTGTTGGTCCGGCTGTGTCCGACGACGAAGAGCGTTCCGTCGGAGTACAGTACGTCCACCTGGTCGACACCCGCCCGGTTGTCTGCAGGGACACCCGTGTCCGTGAACTTGTTGGTCGCGGCGTCGTACGAGTAGATGTGGAACTTCTGCGAGGAGGCCTGCAGCAGAGCGCCCCACCATTGCCCCTGGGAGAACCAGAGCTTGCTCTGCGGTTTCGAAGCCGTTGGCGAGACATTCGGGTCAGATCCCGTGTAGGGCGTTCCGTACTGGAAGTCCGCGTAACCAACGTCCCCCGAGGCCGCGGACGCGCTGCTCAACATGGTGGGCGTCAGCGCGGCGCCCACCATCGCAATGACCATGGACAAGGCGCCGGCCAGCACCAAGCGTGTGTGTCGTCGTCTCACTGGCTATTCCCCCTCGCTCAGTGCCGCGCGCCAGCCCGTTGTTGTGGACTCGGGCGGATTGTGTTGTATGACCCATATCGGGCCTATGTCGCCACTGCTGCCTCAATCGAGCCAAGACCCGCTCGTCCCCGCAAACCACGGCTCGGACCATGCCACGCCCAATGCGACACTCTGGATTGTTACCAAGGGCCCGACAATCCGCTGGTCTGTCCAAGGAAACTTGCCCAACCGTGGGTAGACAGGTGCCGAACGCCCGCTGAGCCTTCAACCGCCCTCGGTGCGAACTATGCGCGGCAAGGGCGGGGCTACTCGTAGCTGATCGTGACCGAGTCGCTGACCGGGAGAGACTGGCAGGCGAGCCGGATGCCGTCGGCGAGGTCCTCGTCGTCGAGCACCTCGTTGTGCATCATCGTCACCTCGCCCTCGAGGATCCGGCAGGCACAGGCGCTGCACTGGCCCTCGCGGCAGGAGAAGGGTGCTTGGAACCCCTTGTCGAGCAGGTGGTCGAGAATCGGCTTGTCGGCGGGCCAGTCGTCGAGCTCGAACACCCTGCCGTCGAGCTCCCCCACCAGGGTAGCGAGCGTCGTACGACCTTTGGCCTGGTCGGAGAGGTCTTCGTCGCCCGTCTCCGGAGCCGTGTCCTCGACCTGGTCACCGAACGGGTTGCCCCCGAGCGAGACGAACTTCTCCTGGTGGCGCCGCTCACGCGGGAAGCCGAGCTCCTTCAGTGCTTGGACGACCCCGCTCATGAACGGCCCCGGTCCGCAGACGAACGCGTCATGGCTGAGGAAGTGCTCGGCGAAGGCTTTCATGTGCTCCGGCGTCGGGAGGCCCTGCACGCTCTCGAGCCAGTGCACGACGACGAACCGGTCGGGGTGCTTCTCAGCCAGCTCAGCCAGATCCCTCGCGAAGATCACTGACCGCTCGTCGCGGTTGGCATAGAGCAGCACTACCTTGCCGGACCCCTGGGCGAGCGCTGACTTCGCGATCGACATCACCGGCGTGATCCCGCTGCCGCCGGCGAAGAGGAGGAAGTCTGCGTCGAGGTCTGCGGGCGTGAAGATGCCGCTCGGTGGGAGCACCTGCAGATGGTGGCCGGGCGAGATGTTGTCGCAGATCCAGTTGGACCCGTAGCCCTCCACGGTCCGCTTGACCGTGATCTTCAGCAGGTCGGTCTCATGTGGGGCGCTCGCCAGGGAGTAGCAGCGCGCGACCGTGCCCGTGCGGTCACTGGGCACCGCGACGGTCAGGAACTGGCCCGGCTTGTAGGTGAAGGTCGCGCCGTCGTCGACCTCGAGCACGATCGAGTGGGCGTCCTCGGTCTCCGGGATCACCTCCACCACCCGAGCGGTGTAGGACTCAGCCATGGGACGCCTCCCTGGCGGCGGTCCTGCCCGCCGGGTCATCGGCCGGGACGTGGCCGACACAGTCGGTCCCGCTGGTGCCGTCGCTGACCCGCAAGCGTCCCTCGCGGACGGCCTCGTCGATGCTGGCCTTCAGCCGTGAGCACGACTCGTGCACCATCCGGCGGGAGGCCTCGGCGTTCTGGCGGTTGAACTCTGCACAGCTCGCCTGGGCCTCCGCCGTCCACTGGATGCTGGTGTGGAACTCGCTGTTCTTCTTGACGCGCACCCGAGCGAGGCAGTCGAGGCACCGCACCTCTTGCAGGCTGGCGTCGAGGTAGAGCCGCTGGTCCGCCGCCGTCTCGGGGCTCAGCGGGATGAACGAGGCCATGGGTCAGACACCGGTCGCCATCTGCGGGTCGTGCTCGGAACCCTGCGCGGCGAGCCGCTCGTCTTCGGCCTTCCGTCGGGCGAGGTTCTCGCGGACCTCCCTCTCCCAGTTCTCGTTGGCGTGCGTGGTATCGACCTCGAACTCGAACCGTTGGGTCATCTCGTCGGTCACGTCGGCGGCGTCGACGTAGAACTGCTCGTACCACCGGCGCAGCTGGTAGACAGGGCCGTCCTCCTCGCACAGCAAGGGGTTCTGTATCGCGGTCTTGTTCCGCCAGATCTCGACGTCCTGCATGAAGCCCTCCCCGAACATGTCGGAGTACTTCCTGGCGATCTTGTCCGCGGTCTCGTCGTCGAGGCCTTCGAGCTTCTTGACGATCAGGCCGTACTGCAGCACGAACGAGCTCGCGGTCACCGGGTAGTGGCAGTTGATCAGGATGACCTCGACCTCGATGCCCTTGTAGCTCGTGGTGAGCGGGTTGATCATGTACGACGGCCCGAAGTAGGAGGCCTCGGAGGTGAGCAGCATGTCCTCACCGGCGTAGCCGCCTCCGGACATGTCTGGGCGACCGCGGGAGTTCATGTACTGCGTGGCGATGTGGCCCTCGAAGACGTTCTTGAAGTACGTCGGGAAGGCGTAGTGGATGTAGAAGAAGTGCGCCATGTCCACGACGTTGTCGATGATCTCGCGGCAGTTGGCGTTCTCGATGAACAGCGTGTTCCACGTCCAGTCGGTCCACTGGTCGTCGTACGCCTCGTCGATCCTCGGGATCGCGACCTCCTCGGGCGGAGGGTTGCCCTCGGGGTCGTGGTACACGAAGAGCTGCTTGTTCTCCTCCATCGCCCGCCAGGTGCGGGTGCGGGCGCGCAGCGGGATCCGCTTGGCGTACGGGATGCCCTTGCACCTGCCGTCGCCTCCCCAGCGCCAGTCGTGGAAGGGGCAGGCGACCTCGTCGCCCTTCACGCTGCCCTGGGTGAGGTCGCCGCCCATGTGTCGGCAGTAGCCGTCGAGCACGTTGAGCGTCCCCTTGGAGTCGGACCAGACCACCAGCTTGGTGCCGAATGCCTCGACCGAGTGCGGCTTGCCGTCGCGGAACGTGTCGGCGAGCCCGAGGCAGTGCCATCCCCGGGCGAACCGGGTCGGCAGCGCGCCCGCGTCGATCTCACGCACGTGCTCCGGGGCGTTGAGCGCGTTCATCCGATTCCTCCAGGTTGGCTTCGACCAGCCGGGCTGCGTACTGGAACAGGTTATAGTTTTGGCGTTGGATGCGCCAGCATCTCGACAGCGGTGGACCCTCCTGGCTAACCTCCACTGAAACGCGTTCTAGTTTTCGAGGAGGCCCCATGCGGGTGGCCCTTACCGACGAGCACGAGCGTCTGCGCGCCGAGCTTCGTTCGTACTTCGCCGAGCTGGTCACCCCTGAGCGTAGGGCCGGCCTCTCCGCGGCCACCGGGGAGTTCGGCGAGGGCGGCGTCTACCGCGACGTCGTGCGGCAGATGGGCCAGGACGGCTGGCTCGGCATCGGCTGGCCCGAGGAGTACGGCGGCCAGAACCGTTCGATGATCGAGCAGCTGATCTTCTCCGACGAGGCCGCCACCGCCGGCGTCCCTGTCCCCCACCTCACCTTGAACACCGTCGGCCCGACGATCATGCGGTTCGGCACGGAGGAGCAGAAGCGGCGGTTCCTCCCGGCCATCCTCAAAGGCGAGATGCACTTCTCGATCGGCTACAGCGAGCCGGGCGCCGGTACGGACCTCGCCAACCTGAAGACACGGGCCCGTCGCGAGGGCGACGAGTGGGTGATCAACGGCCAGAAGATGTGGACCAGCCTCATCCAGTACGCCGACTACGTATGGCTCGCCTGCCGCACCGACCCGGATCGCCCACGCCACAAGGGTCTCTCGATCATCCTGGTGCCGACCGACGCCGAGGGCTTCTCCTACACCCCCGTGCACACCGTTGCCGGTGTCTCGACCTCGGCGACCTACTACGAGGACGTGCATGTCCCCGCGTCGAACCTGGTCGGCGAGCTCAACGGCGGCTGGCCCCTGATGACCAACCAGCTCAACCACGAGCGCGTGGCGCTCACCTCGGCCGCTCCCCTGGTGCATGCGGTCGCCGAGGTCCGCCGCTGGGCCCAGGAGACGAAGGCGCCCGACGGGAGCCGGGTGATCGACGCCGAGTGGGTGCAGGTCCTCCTCGGCCGGGCACACGCACGAGTCGAGGTGCTCAGCCTCATGAACTGGAAGATCGCCTCGTCCGCCGGCCAGCACCTCAGCCCGGCGGACGCCTCGGCCACAAAGGTCTACGGCAGCGAGCTCGCCATCGAGGTCTACCGCTCCCTCATGGAGATCGTCGGGCCCAACGCGCTGGTCCGCGGCGACTCGCCCGCGGCCGTCCTGATGGGACGCCTCGAGCGCTTCCACCGCAGCGCCCTGGTGATGACCTTCGGAGGCGGCACGAACGAGATCCAGCGAGACATCATCGGCATGGTCGGCCTCGGCCTCCCCGCCGCGAAGCGATAGGTGGCGACCTCTCCATGGACTTCAGCCTGACCCCGGAACAGAACGACGCGGCGAGGCTCGCGCGGCGCCTGTTGACCGACCGATGCACGCAGGCCCGCCTTCGCGAGGTCGAGGCGACCGGCACGCGCTTCGACGCCGACCTCTGGCAGGAGCTCGGCGCCGCCGGGCTGCTCGGGCTCCACCTGCCCGAGTCGGCCGGTGGAGCCGGTCTCGGCCTGCTCGAGCTGTGCAGCGTGGCCATCGAGACCGGCCGCGCGGTGGCGCCCGTCGACCTGTCCCCGCACGCGGTTGCTGCGGCTGCGATCGCCAGGTTCGGCACCCCGGAGCAGGTGCAGGCATGGGTGCCGACCGCGGCCGCCGGTGAGACCGTCCTCACCCTGGCGCTCAGCGAGGACCACGCCGACGTACCCCTACGTCCGACCACCATTGCGGAACCCAGCGGCGACGCAGGCTGGACTGTGTCCGGGGTCAAGACCGTCGTACCTGCGGCGACCGTCGCGGACCTCTTCCTGGTGCCCGCCGACACCGCCGACGGCGGCGTGGTCCTGCTGGTGGAGAAAGACACCCCCGGCGTCCGGGTGGAGGTCCAGCGGCTCAACGACGGCGACAGCGTCGGTCGTCTCGAGCTCGACGGCGCCAAGGTTCCCGCCGACCGGGTGCTCGGTGCGCCCGATGCCGGTTCGGACGTGACACGGTGGACCGCCGCGAGACTGACCGCCGTGGCCTGCGCTGAGCAGCTCGGCGTCGTGGAGGGCGCACTCGAGCTGACGGCGGAGTACGCCCGCACGCGCGAGCAGTTCGGTCGGCCGATCGGCTCGTTCCAGGCCGTCTCACAGCGGCTCGCAGACGGTTACATCGACGTCCATGGCCTGCGCCTGACCACGTGGCAGGCGGCCTGGCGCCTCAGCGAGGACCTGCCCGCCGACGTCGAGGTGGCGACCGCCAAGCTGTGGGCCGCAGACACCGGACACAAGATCGCGCACACGACCGTGCACGTGCACGGCGGTGTGGGCATCGACCTCGACGGCCAGGCCCACCGCTACTTCACCGCCGCGAAGCGGCACGAGCTCATGCTCGGCGGATCGACACGCCAAGCGCTGCGGGTCGGACGAGCGCTGGCCGCGGAACCGGTCTGACCCGCTCGGCATGGCCCGGGCAGAGGGAGACCGCATGACCGACACCATCCAGGAACTTCTCCGACGGCGTGCCGAGGACCCCTGCCTCGCGTTGCTGTACGAGGAGGAGCAGTGGTCGTGGCGCGAGTACGTCGAGGAGTCCTCGCGCCGCGCCACGGCCCTGATCGCCGCGCACGACCCGAGCCGTCCGTTCCACGTCGGCCTGTTGCTCGACAACACCCCGGAGATGGCGATGGCGCTCGCCGCGGCGGGTCTCGGTGGCTTCGTCGTCGCCGGGCTCAACACGACCCGCCGGGGCGAGGGGCTCGCCCGCGACACTCGCCACGCCGACTGCCAGATCGTGCTCACCGACCGCGAGCACCTGCCGCTGCTCCAAGACCTCGACCTCGGCGGCGCCCGAGTCATCGACGTCGCAGGTGCCGAGTGGCACGACCTGGTGTCGACGGCAGACCCGTCGGCCGCACCCGTCGTGGAGGTGCAGCCGCAAGACCTGTTCATGCTGATCTTCACCTCGGGCACCAGCGGCGAGCCGAAGGCGGTGCGGGTGACCCACGAGAAGGTCGCGCTCCCCGGTGTCTACCTCGTCCAGATGTTCGGCCTCACCTCGGCGGACCGGTTGTACCTCGCCATGCCGATGTTCCACTCCAACGCGATCATGGCCGGCTGGGGGCCGGGCCTCGTCTCGGGCGCTGCGATGGCGCTGGCCAGGCGTTTCTCCGCCAGCCAGTTCCTGGACGACCTCCGCCGGTACGGCGCGACGTACATGAACTATGTCGGCAAGCCACTGGCGTACGTGCTCGCCACTCCCCCGCGGCCAGACGACGCCGAGAACTCTCTGCGCCTCGCCTTCGGCAACGAGGCGAGCGACCAGGACATCGACGCCTTCGCCCAGAGATTCGGCTGCCGGGTGCAGGACGGTTTCGGCTCGACCGAGAACGCCGTCGTGATCTCGCGCGTCCCCGGCACGCCCGTCGGCTCGTTGGGGCAGCCACTGGAGGGCGTGAAGGTGCTGAACGCGGCAACCGGCGAGGAGTGCCCTCCGGCGAAGCTCGGACTCGACGGCGAGGTGCTCAACCTCGACGACGCGGTCGGTGAGCTGGTGAACACTGCGGGTGCCGGCCAGTTCGCGGGCTACTACAAGGACGAAGCGGCGACTGCGGCGCGGATGCGTGGAGGGATGTACTGGAGTGGTGACCTGGCCTATCGCGACGAGGCCGGCTTCGTGTACTTCGCCGGCCGCACCAGCGACTGGCTCCGGGTCGACGGGGAGAACATCGCCGCGGCTCCGGTCGAGCGACTGCTGCTGCGCCATCCTGACGTGAACCGGGCCGCGGTCTACGCCGTCCCGGACGAGCTCGTCGGGGACCAGCTGATGGCTGCCCTTGTCCTCCGCTCAGGCGCCCGGTTCGACCCTGCAGGGTTCACCGCGTTCCTCGACGCTCAGCCCGACCTCGGCACCAAGATGTGGCCTCGCTTCGTGCGGATGGCCTCGGACCTTCCGTCGACCGCGACGAACAAGACCCTCAAGCGGGAGCTGATTCGTCAGGGTGTCGACGCAGCGGGCGACCCGGTCTGGGAGCGGGAGCCGCGCGGGACCTCGTACGTCTCGCGCTAGCCCAGCTCAGCCCCGGCTCGGTCCTGGCTCAGCCTTGGCTAGTCCTGGCAGCGGGCGTCGGCTTCGTTCTTCTTGTCCCGGGCGGCGCTTGGGTGCTCCCACACGTGCCCGACGCCGTCACAGTCTCGCCGCGTGCACGTGAGGTTGCCGTTCGGTGATGTCTTGCGACACATGTCGGGCCTCCTCCATGAGGGGCGGATGGCTCCGCCGTCCTACTGGTGATCAGTGCGCGCTGACACCATGAGGCATACCCATTGCGCAAGGGTGCGTCCCGGTGGGTTAGACCACCTGTTCAGGACAGCTGGAAGGGGTCGTGCTCCGCGAGGATCTTGTCCACCCGCGCCTGGTCGAGCCGGTGTGCCAGCAGGCTGTTCTCCTGCGCGTCCCGCACGCACTTGGCGAGGGTGAACGACGAGGTCACCAGGAACAGGCTGCCGACGGCCAGGAAGGCCCTCACCCACGGGTCGACGGGCAGGTAGCAGATACCGAGGACGACAGCCCCGAGCGCGACGGCGAAGGAGATGCCGGCCTGGGCGTAGAAGGCGGAGGTGGTCTTGGAAGAAGTCGGGTTCGTCATGCCGAGAACTCTCCCTGCTCCCGGAACGGCACGAATCCGCTCGACTACTCAGATCGGCGGGCACGCGTTAGGTAGGACTACCCAGTCAGACGTCGACGACAGCCATGACCGCGCGGTGGTCACTGGCTTGCTTCTGGAGGTCCTCGGGGACGCCGGGGTCGCCGTGGTGTGAGACAGGAGCAGTGCCGCGCACGAGCAGGGCGTCGATCCGCTTGGTCGGCGCTTCGGCCGGGAAGGTCTTCCACGCGTTGGAGCCGTGGTCGACGTACCCGGCTGCGCGGAGCCTGTGCCAGTTCGCCCCTCCCGGCCCCTCGTTGAGGTCCCCCGCCACGATCACCGTCCCGCGAAGCCGTCGCGCAACATCGAGGACCCGCTCCACCTCGACAGCCCGTCGCTCGGCGTCGAGGCTGAGATGACACGAGACCACGCCCACCAGCGTTCCGCCGACCCGTAGCTGTGCTGCCGCGATGCCCCTTCGAGGCTGGAACAGCGGCTCGTGGAGCTTCGTCGCCGACTTCGACTTCACGCCGATACCTGGCCGGACGGCGATCAGGTTCGAGCCTGCGTCGCGCCCCCCGGCGACGTACCGCATCCCCCACCCTTCGACGAGCTCGCGGCATCTGTGCTTCCAGAGCAACGGTGTCTTGGGAGTCTCGTTCACCAGCAGGACGTCAGGATCGGCCTCACGCACCGCCTGGTCGAGCAGCGAACCCCGACGGCCGCCCATCCAGATGTTGTAGGTCATGACGCGGAGTGCCGGCATCCGACGATCCTGGCACAGCACCACGCTCAGGCGTCGCGAACCTTGTCGAGTCGGGCGACGGCGGCCTCGAACTCCGAAACGAGGTCCGCCATCACCTCCGCGACGGGCCGCACCTTGTTCATCCGCCCGACTATCTGACCGACCGGCATGGAGATGACATCCGGGTTGCCGCTGGCGTTGATGCGGTTGTGCGCCTCGCTGACGAGGAGGTTCTGCAGCGGCATCGGGAGCGGCTCGGGCGCACCCTCCTCGGCCCAGGCCTCGGTCCACCTGGTCTTGAGCAGCCGGGCCGGCTTGCCCGTGTAGATCCGGGTGCGGACCGTGTCGGTGGAGTCGGCCCGGAGGAACGCCTCTGTCATGCCTTGGTTGGAGGAGAGGTTGGAGTACTCCTCGACGGTCAGCCAGATCGAGCCGGTCCACACGCCCTGCGCACCGAGGGCCAGCGATGCCGCTACCTGTCGTCCCGAGCCGATGCCTCCGGCGCCGAGCACGGGGACCTCCGGGCCCACCGCGTCGACGATCTCGGGTGTCAGCACCATGCTGGCGATCTCCCCTGTGTGGCCACCGGCCTCGTAGCCCTGGGCGACGATGATGTCCACGCCGTTGCGCACGTGGGAGAGCGCGTGCTTGGCCGCTCCCGCGAGTGCCGCTACCTTCACACCGGCCGCGTGAGCCTGCTCGATCACGTCGACCGGCGGGGAGCCGAGGGCGTTGGCGATCAGAACGGGTCGGTGACTCAGGGCGACCTCGACGTGCGAGCGCGCGACTGAGTGCAGCCAGCCCAGCACGCCCTCGCGCCCCTCCCCCTCGGGCAGCGGCGGGACGCCGAGCTTGCGGAGGGTGTCGTCGACGAACTGGCGGTGTCCCTCGGGGATCATCGTCCTCAGGTCGACGGCGCTGCCCTCAGTGGGCACCTTCATCGGCATGACGACGTCGACGCCGTACGGCTTCCCGTCGGTGTTCTCGTCCATCCACGTGAGGGTCTTCTCGAGCTCCTCGCCGTCGTTGAAGCGGACGCACCCCAGGACGCCGAGGCCACCGGCCCTGCTCACCGCCGCCGCGACGTGCTCGGAGGGAGTGAAGGCGAAGATCGGGTACTCGATCCCGAACTGGTCGCAGAGGTCGGTACGCATGGCAGCCTTTCGAGAGGTCGGGAGTCGTGAGTGTTCAGACGCCGGCGGTGGCGCTCTCGCCCGCGACGTTCTCGGCACCTGCCGTCCTCGCCTCCGTGGCGAGCTGGCGTGCCGCGGGGTAGTTGGCCTTGCCGGTGGCGTGACGCGGGATCTCGGGAACCAGGGTCATCGAGCGCGGCAGCTTGTACCCCGACAGCTTCACGCGCAGGTGCGCGTTGAGCTCGTCGAGGGTCGGCTCGCGGCCGTCGCGTGGCTGGATCACCGCGGTCACCTGCTGGCCGAGGCGCTCGTCCGGAGTGCCGACCACGAGGACGTCGAAGACATCCGGGTGTCCCTTGAGCGCCGTCTCCACCTCTTCGGGGTAGACCTTCTCGCCGCCGGTGTTGATGCAGTTCGAGCCGCGACCGAGCAGAGTCAACCGGTTGCCCTCCTCGATCTGGGCGAAGTCGCCGGGGATGGAGTAACGCACGCCGTCGATCTCGACGAACGTCCTCGCGGACTTCTCGGGGTCCTTGTAGTAGCCGAGCGGCACGGAGTTGGCCCGTGCGAGGCGACCGATGGCTCCCACGTTGGTCGAGGGGTCGAGGATGTTGTTCACCTCGTCGAGGATCACCGTCTCGGGGCCGATGCCGACCTGGGCACCCTTCGCGTCCTTGTTCTCGCGGTCGACGATCCCGGTGCCGGAGAAGCCCGTCTCCGAGGCACCGACCGAGTCGGTGATGAAGGCGTTGGGGAACGCGTCGAGGTAGCGCTCCTTGACCGACGCGGCGAAGATCGCGGCGCTGCTCGCGATCGCGACGAGGCTCGATCCGTCGTAGTCGCCGCGCTCGTACTCCTCGATCAGCGGCCGCGCCATGGCGTCGCCGGTCATGAACATGACCTGGACCTTCTCGCGGTCCACGATCCTCCAGATCTCGGCAGGCTCGAACTTCGGCACGAGGATCACGACGTGGCCGGCGAACAGGTGCATGAGCATGCCCCACTGGGCGCCGCCGTGCATGATCGGGCTCAGCGGGAAGGAGATCATCGGCTCGCCCTCGACCGCCTTCTTCGACTGGTCGTACTCCCCCAGCCGCTCGCCGGTCATGAAGTCGATGCCACCGCCGAGGGTGCGCCAGACGTCCTCGTGGCGCCACATGACGCCCTTCGGGTAGCCGGTGGTGCCTCCGGTGTAGACGATGTAGAGGTCGTCTGCGCTGCGCTCCTCGAAGTCTCGCTCGTCGCTCTGGCCCGCAAGGGCGTCAGCCCAGGCGACACCGTCGTACGACGAGGCGTCGTGGTCGGTGCCGTCCTCGATCACCACGGCGTGGGTGAGCCTCTCGTGGTTGCCGAAGACCTGCTCCACGAGCGGGGTGTACTGCCGCTCGTGGACCAGCGCCACGACGTCCGCGTTGTCGAAGAGGTAGTCGAGCTCGCCCTCGACGTACCGGTAGTTGACGTTGATGGCGATCGCGCGGAGCTTGAACACGGCCAGCATGGCGATCACGTGCTCGGCGCCGTTGCGCGCATACAGGCCGACGTGCGAGCCCTTCCCGACGCCGCGCTCGGCCAGGTGGTGCGCGAACTGGTTGGACCTTCGCTCCAGCTCGGCGTAGGTCAGCCGCTGGTCACCGCAGACCAGGGCGGTCCGGTCCGGAACGGCGTCCACAGCATGCTCGAAGAGGTCTGCGATGTTGATGGCCACGGGGAGAGACTAGAACACGTTCTCGTTTCTGACTAGGGTGATCTCAGCAGACCTCGAACGCCCCACCCTCACCGATGGAAGGCCCCCCATGACCCAGCCGCACTGCCTCGTCGAGCAGGAGGGCCACACCCTCGTCGTCACGATGAACCGCCCCGAGGCAAAGAATGCCCTGTCCGGCGAGATGATGGACATCATGCGCGAGGCGTGGGACCGCGTGAACTCCGACGAGTCCGTCCGGGTCGCGATTCTGACCGGCGCCGGCGGCGCGTTCTGCGCAGGGGCGGACCTCAAGGCGATGACGAGCTCGCACCCCGGTGACTCGTTCGAGGGCGGCGGCTGGGACCTGTCGGTGATCAAGCCGCTCCTCAAGGGCTTCCGGCTGACCAAGCCGCTGATCGCAGCGGTCGAGGGGCCGGCCATCGCCGGCGGCACCGAGATCCTCCAGGCGACCGACATCCGGGTCGCCGGCGAGAGCGCACGCTTCGGAGTCTCGGAGCCGAGGTGGGGGCTCTACCCGCTCGGCGGCTCGGCGGTCCGGCTCCCCCGGCAGATCCCCTACACGGTCGCGGTCGACCTCCTCCTGACCGGCCGCCACATCAAGGCCCCTGAGGCCAAGGAGATCGGCCTGATCGGCCATGTCGTCCCGGATGGCACCGCCCTCGAAAAGGCCCGCGAGATCGCGGAGCTGATCGCGGCGAACGGGCCGCTCGCCGTCCAGGCGATCCTGCGCACGATCCGCGACACCGAGGGGATGCACGAGGAAGACGCGTTCGAGCTCGACGCCAAGGTCGGTGCGCCCGTGTTCTCGAGCAACGACGCGAAGGAGGGCCCCCGCGCCTTCGCCGAGAAGCGCACGCCGGAGTTCACCGGGAGCTGAGACGGCGTTGGGCTCAGACCGCCCGGTCCTTGCCGGCCCAGAACTCGGCCCGCAGCGCCTTCTTGTCAGGCTTGCCGAGCGCCGACACCGTCAGCCTCGCGCTCCAACCGCAGCGATTCGGGGTCCGCTCCCGCGCGCGCGTCGAGCCGCAGTTCGCGTCTCCCCCGGATGGGGTGCTTGAGCAGCCACCATGGGTCGGCGAGATGGCGAGCGAGGCTCCGCAGTTGGCTCGGCGGCACGTAGACGTCGCGCTCACGCAACGCGCGCGTCAACCGTTCAGTGGCGGCGTCCAGCGGCAGTCCGCGCACCTCTCGCCGTACCGAACGCATTGCAGCCCTGACCGCCGCTGCGTGATGCTGTGCGCGGTCCTCGATCCCGGGCTGGCCGCCGTCCATGGTCGTCAGGCTAGCCGGTATGCGACGCAACGAACCGCACAACAGCGTGCAAGTTCCGCACCTCGACGGTGGCCTCAGACCTGCCGAGCCGCAGCCGTCACGCTGAGAGTCAGGAGACGACGAAGCGCCGACCGCGGCTGCGCTGGGGGTCCTGGGGGTGATGCCGTCGGACGGGGATTGGGTTGCCGTCCTCGTCGAGTTCTCCGGACGGGCGCCCCCGCAGCCGGGTGAGCCGGCCGAGCAGCTGACC
>DATGYO010000032.1:0-10301 GCA_035297905.1 Nocardioidaceae bacterium | reverse complement strand
GCCTGAGCGCCCCTGGTCTCGCTCGGCGTCGTCAAGGCTGCCGCGACGACCTTCCCCGGGGCGGTGGCCGAGGAGATGCCCGGTGTCCGGCCGCCGTTCTTGTCGGCGGCCGCGACGGCGTGCTTCGCATCGGCCTTGATCTTCGCCTGGGTACGAGCCTCAGCCGGGCTGTTCGCCTTCAACGGCGTGCCGGCGAGCGGGTGCAGGCTCAACGTCGCCGACGCGGCGGCCAGCGCTCCGCCAGGTGCGGTGACCACGAAGTCGCCGCCCTCGTACTTGCGCTCGTAGGCGAGGACGAGAGCCGCGTAGGAGTCCGAGTCGTTGTAACGGTGGAGCGCCGCGTCCACGGCGCCGGGCACGTTCAGGTTCTCCGAGCCCGCGCACAGGTAGATGCCGGCTGCCAGGGCCGCGTCGTCGATGTCGTTGATCGACCGCTTGCCGTCGCCGTCCCCGTCGACGCCGACGACCTCCCAGGTGGCGGGGATGAACTGCATGGGGCCGACCGCGTGGTCCCAGCGTGGGTCGCCGTCCCACTGGCCGCCGTCGGTGTCGGCGATGGTCGCCACCTGGCCCTGGCCGTCCAGCGGAACGCCGACCACCTCGGGCCTCGAGACCCCGTCGGCGCCGAGGTTCGAGGCGCCGTACCGGCCGTGGTCGGACTCGACACGTCCGATCGCTGCCAGCAACGTCCACCTCAGCGCGCAGGACGGCTTGACCTCGGCGAGGATGTCGGCTGCTCGCTGGTAGGCCAGCAGCGCGGTCACCGGGATGTCGAAGCGACCGAGCTCCATCGGCTGCGCTGCCGTCACCTGTCCCTTGGGCGTCGCCATGGTGACAGCCGCCGGTCCAGCGGGGGTGGCCGGCCGCGTGGCAGGAGCGGCAATCGTCAGCTCGCCGTCGTAGTACTTCTTGCCCGTGGGCGCCGCCTGCGGGCCGGACTCGTTCCCCAGGACCAAGAGGCAGATTGCCAAGGTAAGTGCATAGACGGTGAACACGCGTCCCAGTCGCATCGGACCCCCCGAGCTCGACAGACGTCGCGGCGCTTTTCGATCGCGACGTGGGTAAAGACCCCGTAGTAGACGCTAGGGAGGACACCCCGGGTCGCGAAGGCGTCATGACCCAAGATGACGACATGGGACGAGAACCGATGACCCGTATGAGGCAGGGGCGAAACGGAAGAAAGCGAGCGAACCTCCGATAAGGGGGCTGCGGTGAGGGGACAGGTCCGTACCTGTGTCGTTGCGAGGGTGGGACAGGATGGGGCCATGCGCTCCGAGACGTACTCCTACAGGACCGGCGGCCGGGACACCGTTCTCGACATCACGAGGGACTGCTCGAAGTTCGCGGCCGATGAGGCGGACGGGCTGTTGCACGTCTTCGTGCCCCATGCCACGGCGGGTATCGCGATCCTCGAGACAGGTGCGGGTAGCGACGAGGACCTGCTCGCCGTCCTCGAGGACCTCCTGCCGGCGGACGACAGGTGGCGGCACCGGCACGGCTCCCGCGGCCACGGTCGGTCCCATGTGATGCCGGCCCTGGTTCCGCCGTACGCCACGGTCCCGGTGCTCGGCGGTCAGCTGCAGCTCGGCACCTGGCAGAGCATCTGCCTCGTGGACGTGAACGTCGACAACCACGACCGCGAGGTGCGCCTCTCCTTCCTGGCCGGCTGACCGACCAGGGAAGGCTCTCCGGGTCCGCGCAGCCGGTCGGCGGCACGATCAGAAAGATCGAACACGTGTTCGAATGTCGAGGTATCCTCGACGCATGGGAGAACTCGTGGCACCGCCCGGATGGCCGCGGCAGGTACGGCCACCGGATGCCCCTGGCTGGGAGCAGACCGCGGTGAACTGGCTGCTCGACATCTGCCCGCCGGAGTACCGGTCCTACCCGGTGCTTCGCCGGCACTCGGTGGTCCTCGCCCGGTTCGCGACCCTCCACGTGGAGGCGTCGCAGGCAGCGGTGCGTCGTGGGCTCAGCGAGGCCCGTTCGGTCCTTCGCGACGTCTCCGAGCCGCAGACGGTCGAGGCGGCCGTGGAGACCTGGCACGCCGAGGCCGCTCGACTTTCAGCGGAGCGCCGAGCGGTCGGCCTGGTGGAGGAGGCACTGCAGGGCAGGCGCTTCGTGGCCCGCCTGTAGCCTGCGCCTCATGACGACTCAACCCGTTCATACCGCCTCACTCACGGTCGTTCCCGTGCCGGGTCACGGGGCGGAGGACGTGCTCGTCGCGGACGACGGTGCCGTCTACACCGGCCTGGAGGACGGCACGATCTGGTGCGTCCGCGACGACGGTGCACGCCTGGAACGGGTGGGAACGACGGGCGGGCGGCCACTTGGCCTGGAGCTCCTCCCCGACGGCCGCATCCTCGTCTGTGACGCGAAGAGGGGCCTCGTCGCGATGGACCGCGGCTCGGGGGCGACGGAGACACTCACCGACCTCGTGCACGGCCAGCGGATGACGTTCTGCAACAACGCCGCGGTCGCGGAGGACGGCACGATCTGGTTCACCGACTCGTCCCGACACCACGGCATCGAGCGGTGGAAGGCGGACATGGTCGAGAACACCGCCTCAGGGCGGCTGCTCCGGCGGGACGTCGACGGGTCCGTGTCGGTGGTGCTCGAAGGGCTGCGCTTCGCCAACGGCGTGGCGCTCGCCACGGACGAGTCGTACGTCGCCGTGGCCGAGACTGCCGGCCGGACCGTCGTCCGCCGGTGGCTCTCCGGTCCGGGTGCGGGCGAGACCGACCACCTTGTCGCCGACCTGCCCGGCTACCCCGACAACATCGCGCGCGGCAGCGACGGGTTGATCTGGGTGACGATCGCCTCACCGACGGACCCGGTCGTCGAACGTCTCATGAGGGGACCCATGGCGCTGCGCCGCGCCGCCTGGCGCCTGCCCGATGCGCTCCAGCCGAAGCCGAAGCGCACGGCCCGCGTGATGGCGTTCGACGACTCCGGCGCGGTGGTGCACGACCGATCGTTCGACGCCTCGTCGTTCCACATGGTCACCGGCGTCCGGGAGCACCGGGGTCGGGTGTGGCTGGGCAGTCTCGTCGAGCCGGCCGTCGCCGCCTTCGAGCTATGAGCTCCCGGCGACTAGACTCGCAGGGTTGTTCGTCGAGCGTTGGGAAGAAGGGCTGATGGGTTACCTGGAGTCGATCACCGGGCCGCGCGACCTCCGCGACCTCGATGACCGCCAGCTCGACGAGCTAGCCACGGAGATCCGTGACTTCCTGGTGACGAAGGTCTCGCGCACCGGCGGCCACCTCGGTCCCAACCTCGGCGTCGTCGAGCTCACCATGGCCATCCACCGGGTCTTCGAGTCCCCGAGCGACCGCATCGTCTTCGACACCGGCCACCAGGCCTACGTGCACAAGATGCTCACCGGCCGGGCGAACAGGTTCGACACCCTCCGGCAGGAGGGCGGCCTCTCGGGTTACCCCAGCCACGACGAGTCGGACCACGACGTGGTGGAGAACTCCCACGCCTCGACCGCGCTGTCCTACGCCGACGGACTGGCCAAGGCCTACTCCATCCGCGGCGAGGACAGGTACGTCGTCGCGTTGATCGGTGATGGCGCGCTGACCGGCGGCATGGCCTGGGAGGCGCTGAACAACATCGCCGCCGACCAGGACCGCAAGCTGGTCATGGTCGTGAACGACAACGGCCGCTCCTACACGCCGACGGTCGGTGGCCTCGCGAACCACCTCACCACGCTGCGGACCAACCCGCGCTACGAGCAGCTGCTCGACCTGGTCAAGACCCGCCTCAACGGCGTCCGTGGCGTCGGACCGGCGGTGTACGACGCGCTGCACGCCGTCAAGAAGGGCATGAAGGACGCCCTGGCACCGCAGGGACTGTTCGAGGACCTCGGCCTGAAGTACGTCGGACCGATCGACGGTCATGACCGACCCGCGGTGGAGCACGCGCTGACCCAGGCCAAGCGGTTCGGCGGGCCGGTGATCGTGCACGTGATCACGAAGAAGGGCTTCGGCTACGACGCCGCGGAGCGGCACGAGGCCGACAACTTCCACTCGCCCGGCCCCTTCGACGTCGAGACCGGCGTGGAGGACCCCAAGGGCCGGATCTGGACCGACATCTTCGCCGAGGAGATGGTGACCCTCGGCGGTGAGCGGCAGGACCTGGTCGGGATCACCGCCGCCATGCTGCACCCGGTGGGGCTCGACCAGTTCGCCGCGAGGTACCCCGAGCGCACCTTCGACGTGGGCATCGCCGAGCAGCACGCCGCCACGTCCGCGGCGGGCCTCGCGATGGGCGGCATGCACCCGGTCGTCGCGATCTACGCCACGTTCCTCAACAGGGCCTTCGACCAGGTCCTGATGGACGTCGCGCTGCACAAGTGCGGCGTGACCTTCGTGCTCGACCGGTCCGGGGTGACCGGTGACGACGGTGCAAGCCACAACGGCATGTGGGACATGTCGATCCTCCAGGTCGTCCCGGGGCTGCGACTTGCCGCCCCGCGGGACGGCGCCCGCCTCCGGGAGCTGCTCCGCGAGGCCGTGCAGGTCGACGACGCCCCGACCGTCGTACGGTTTCCGAAGGGCCCGCCGATCGGCGACATCGAGCGGATCGACCGCGCGGGGTCGATGGACGTCCTCGTCCGCAAGGGCGACAAGGACGTCCTGCTCGTCGGGATCGGGTCGATGGCGTCGACCTCGGTCGAGGTGGCCGAGCGGCTCGCGGCCCAGGGCATCGGCGTGACCGTGGTGGACCCCCGCTGGGTCAAGCCGTTCGACCCCGCCGTCGTCGACCTCGCCCGCGCGCACCGCCTGGTGGTGAGCGTCGAGGACAACGGGATCACGGGCAGCTGCGGCTCGGTGCTGCTCCAGATGCTCAACGAGGCCCGCGTGCCGACGCCGGTGCGGCTGCACGGGATTCCGCAGCGGTTCCTCGAGCACGCCAAGCGCGCGAAGATCCTCGACGAGATCGGCCTGACCGCGCAGAAGCTCGCCCGCAGCATCGTCGAGGACGTCACCGCCCTGGACAGCGGCGACTCGCTCCTTCCCGTCGACTGAGGCCAGAGACCTCTGGGCCACCTCGCGCCGAGGTATCAGGGCAGGGCAACCTGGGTATGTCTCGCTAGGCCATCGGTGGGAGCTACGAGGGAGCTGTCATGAACCTGCTGCGCACGAAGTCGGTCGAGCAGTCCATCAAGGACACCGACCACCCGGACCACAGCCTGAAGAAGAACCTGGGTGCCCTCGACCTCGTCGTCTTCGGGGTCGGCGTCATCATCGGGGCCGGGATCTTCGTGCTCACGGGGACGGCCGCCGCGACCAACGCGGGACCGGCGGTGTCGGTCTCGTTCGTGATCGCCGGCCTGGCCTGCGGACTGGCGGCGCTGTGCTACGCCGAGTTCGCCTCGACGGTGCCGGTCGCCGGCAGCGCGTACACGTTCAGCTACGCGACGTTCGGGGAGCTCATCGCCTGGATCATCGGCTGGGACCTGGTCCTGGAGTTCACGATCGGGTCGGCGGCGCTCGCCACGGGCTTCTCGGGCTACCTCCAGAACCTCCTGGCGGGGACCCCCTTCGAGGTGCCCGCATCCCTCGCCTCCGCCGAGGACGGCCTGTTCAACCTGCCCGCGGTCGTCATCTCGCTGGCCGTGATGGCGGTGCTGATCCTCG
Source organism: Nocardioidaceae bacterium (assembly GCA_035297905.1). Taxonomy (GTDB): domain Bacteria; phylum Actinomycetota; class Actinomycetes; order Propionibacteriales; family Nocardioidaceae; genus Nocardioides_C. The sequence goes on along the minus strand of DATGYO010000032.1, from coordinate 4,656 downwards.
GCATCAAGCTCTCCAGCGTCATCAACCAGGTCGTCGTCGCGATCAAGCTGGTCGTGGTCGCGATGGTGATCATCGCCGGCATCGCCTACATCAACGCCTCCAACTACACGCCGTTCGTGCCGCCGTCGAAGCCCACGCCTCCATCCGAGGGCGGGTTCATGCAGCTCCCGCTGATCACCTCCCTGCTCGGTCTCGAGCCGGCTGTCTACGGGCTCGCCGGCGTGGTGGCCGGTGCCGCGCTCGTCTTCTTCGCCTTCATCGGCTTCGACGTGGTCGCGACCACGGCAGAGGAGGCCCGCAACCCGCAGCGCGACGTGCCGATCGGCATCCTCGGCTCCCTCGCGATCGTGACTCTGCTGTACGTCGCGGTCAGCCTCGTGATCACCGGCATGCAGAGCTACACGAAGATCGACCCGCACGACGCGGCTCCACTCGCGACTGCCTTCGACGCGGTCGGTGTGCCGTGGATGGGCAACCTGATCGCCATCGGCGCCTGCATCGGGCTGACCGTCGTGGTCATGATCCTGATGCTCGGCCAGACCCGGGTGGCCTTCGCGATGGCGCGCGACGGGCTGCTGCCTATCGGGCTGGCGAAGGTGCACCCCACGTTCCGGACGCCGTACAAGATCACGCTTGTCACCGGGCTCGCCGTCGCCGTGCTCTCCGGGTTCGTCGGGCTGGAGACCCTCGCCCACCTGGTGAACATCGGGACCCTGTTCGCCTTCATCCTGGTGAGCGTCGGCGTCGTGATCCTGCGTCGTACCCGGCCCGACCTGCCGCGCTCCTTCCGGGTGCCCGCCGCTCCTGTGGTCGCGACCCTGGCCGTGCTCCTCTGCTTCTACCTGATGCTGAACCTGACCGGGGAGACCTGGGTCCGCTTCGCGATCTGGATGGCGATCGGGTTCGTCGTCTACTTCGCCTACGGCCAGCGGCACAGCCGCGTGGGTCAGCACCCGACCAAGGCCGGGAAGACCTCGGTCGAGCGCTGACCCGGCCGGTTCACTCGTCGATCCGCTGACCCACCGGAAGGGCGAGCGTGACAGGGCCGGACTCGTCGTAGGTCGCGACGTCGTCGGCCGCCACCGTGCAGCGCCCCTTCGGCACCGTGCACTCGAGGATGTCGATCGGCTGGACACCGCCGAGCCGCTTGATGCCGATCATCGTCAGGGTCCTGTCGTCGAGCCAGGCGTAGGCAGCGGCGAACGCGTAGCCCTCGATGCCGGGTGTGACAACCGCACGGGTGGCCACGTCGTAGACCGTGGTCTCGTCCCCGTCGTCGCCCGAGATGTACCTCGCGCTGGGGGAGAGGACGGCGTTGTCGTAGCCGGAGGGCAGCGGAGGGGCAGGGTGCTCCAGGTCCGTGCTCACACGGAGCCCCGAGGAGCCCCCGTCGGACTCCCACACCTTGTGGGCGAAGTGTCCACTGGCAACGTCGACGATGGTCCCGAGAGCATCCGGCTGCAGCACCTTCGAGGTCCCCGTGGCCACGTCGTAGCGCACCAGCCCGTCCTGCGTGCGCCAGTAGGCCGCTCCGTCGTCGACGGCGAACACCTCCGCGCCACGGTCCTCCGGCTCGCGGGACGGTCCGGCGGCGTTGTCGTCGACCCGGGCCACCTCCTTGCGTGAGCTCGTGTCGAACACGACGTACTGCGGGTGGCCGTCGTCGGCTGCATCCACCCAGGCGACGAGCGAGCCTGTGTCGTCCGCCCGGAGGCGCGAGTTCCCCGAGTGCCCGACCCGCTCCGAGCCCTGGCCGTCGCAGAGCCAGACGTCGCCGTTCTTCGTGGTGAAGACGAAGGCGTCGTCGGTCTGCACGAACGACTCGATCGTCCGGCCCACGGCGATCTGCGTCCTCCCGTAGTGGATCACCCCGTCGACGGCGTACGTCGGTCGGCGCTCGGTGAACGCCCCCACAACCTCGCGTCCCTGTCCTGCAACGGGGGCGTCGGCCCCCGTCGTACCCGCCGTGTCGAGGAGCCTGGGCACCGTGAACGCGGTCAGCGCCACCGCAGCAACAGCAAGCGAGCCCACCGCCGCTCGCCGGTGTCTGGTCCGGCGGTCGCCGGCAGCGGTGATCGCGTCGACGTCGAACCTCGGCGTCTGCTGTCCCTCGGCCTGCTCCCGCAGGGTCTCCTTCAGAAGTCCCGTCATCACCGCACCACCAGTTCGTTCGTGGGAAGCAGTGTGACGTCGGCGCCCATCTGCTCCCGGAGTCGCTTGATCCCCTGAGCCACCTGGCTCTTGACGGTCCCGACGGCGCAGCCCATGGCGTCGGCGGTCTGGGCCTCGGTCAGGTCCTCGTAGTACCGGAGCACGATCGCGGTGCGTTGCCTGGGAGGCAGTGACTGCAGCTCCTGCCACAGCCACGTGCGGTCCACGACGTCGCCGCAGTGCTCTCGCTGGGTCGTCGGCCCTGACTCGGGCACGTCGTCGCGCGGGCGCTCGGCACGCCACGCCTTGCGCCGCCACCAGGAGACATAGGTGGTGGTGATCGCCTTGCGTGTGTACGCCTCTGCCTTCCCGACATCGCGCAGCCGCGGCCAGGCGACGTAGGTCTTGGTCAGCGCCTCCTGGACCAGGTCCTGAGCCAGCCCGTGGTCGCCCACGATCAGGAAGGCCGTGCGGAAGAGCGCGGGTGAGCGAGCGGCCACGAACTCCGTGAACGCGACGGTGTCGCGCTGTGCCATGTGTCCCCCTTGGGTCGCGGGTCTCCGTCGACCCGTCTCAGCACCCTAGACGCGACGAGTGTCCGTTTTGGTTCGGCGCGATCTCATTCGCAAGACCGATGTCAGGCGGCTCCGGGTCGCCTACCTTCGTCCCATGCGCCTCCCGGTCCCTCCTGTCGCCGACAGCCTCATCGCCGGCGCCTTCGTACTCTTCACCGTCGCCGAGGCGCTGTTCAGTGCAGGGGTCACGTCACCCCTGGAGCACGTCGCCGTGGCGGGGATCGCCATGGTGACGCTGGCGTGGCGCCGGTCCTACCCGGTCGGGGTGGCGGTATGGGTGGTCGCGACGAACATCGTGACCAACCCCCAGGACCAGTTCTCCACACTGCTCTCGCTCGTGCTCGTGGCCTACACGATCGGCTCCGAGACCGAGCGCCCCCGGAGCTACGCCGGGTTGGGCATCGTGCTCGTGCCGTTCGTCGCGGCGATGGCGGTCCAAGGCCTGGAACCGAGCGACGTGGCGGCGGCGTTCGTCTTCCTCGTCGGTCCCTGGTCGGTCGGCACCGCGGTGCGACAGCGCGCCCAGCACACGGAGGAGGCGCTGGCCCGCGCCGACCGGCTGGAGCGCGAGCGCGAGCTTCAGGCGGCCGTTGCCGCGGCGGAGGAGCGCACCCGGATCGCGCGGGAGCTGCACGACATCGTCTCGCACTCGATCAGCGTGGTGACGATCCAGACACAGGCGGTACGGCGACGCCTCGGGCCGGAGCACGCGAAGGAGGCCACCGACCTCGCGGCGGTCGAAGCCACGGCACGGGAGGCGCTTGCGGAGATGCGGCGCCTGTTCGGCGTGCTCCGCAGTGAAGGGGAGACGGCTTCGTTGACGCCTCAGCCGGGGCTGCACGAGCTCGACCGCCTCGTAGCGCAGGTGTGCGGCTCGGGACTAGAGGTCGAGGTCGCCGTGCAGGGGGAGAGGTACGAGCTGCCGCCGGGGGTCGACCTGGCGGCGTATCGGATCGTGCAGGAGGCGCTGACCAACGCGTTGCGGCATTCCGGCGCGAACCTGGCCCGCGTGGTGCTGAGATATTGCCCGGGCCGGCTCGACATCGTCGTCGAGGACGACGGGCGGGGGCTGGCGTCGGTGACGACGGGAGGACACGGGCTCGTGGGAGTGCGCGAGAGGGTCGCGTTGTACGACGGCACGGTGAACCTGGGCCCCGGGGAGTCCGGCGGCGTGCGGCTCTCGGCGAGCCTGCCGGTGCACGAGGCGCCATGACGTCACTGGTCATCGCCGACGACCAGGGCATGGTCCGGGCCGGGTTCCGGTCGCTCCTCGACGCCGAGCCGGACCTCGAGGTGGTCGGTGAGGCGGCGAACGGCGAGGAGGCCCTCGACGTCGTGCGTCGCCTGCAGCCCGACGTGACGTTGATGGACATACGGATGCCGGTGCTCGACGGGATCGCGGCAACCCGGGCGTTGCTCCAGGACGGAGTGCCGACTCGGGTGCTCGTGCTCACCACGTTCGACCTCGACGAGTACGTCTTCGAGGCGCTCCGCGCCGGCGCCTCGGGCTTCCTGCTGAAGGACGCCCCGGCCGAGGAGCTGGCCGCTGCGATCCGTGTCGTGGCCTCCGGCGACTCGCTCCTGGCGCCAGGTGTGACCCGGCGGGTGATCGACGCGTTCGTCCGACGGCCGTCCGCGGGCTTGCGAGGCCCCGACCCGGCGCTGGGGCGGCTCACCCCGCGGGAGCTCGAGGTGCTGGGACTGCTCGCGCGAGGTCTCTCGAACCTCGACATCGCGGAGCGCCTGTTCGTCTCGGAGGCGACGACCAAGACCCATGTCAGCAACGTGCTCAGCAAGCTCGGCCTCCGCGACCGGGTGCAGGCGGTGATCTTCGCCTACGAGAACGGCGTGGTCGTCGCGGGGGAGCGCGAGACCTCCGCAGGTCCGTCGTACGGCTGAGGCCGAAATCCGTCCCGAGACCGATCCGCGC
>DATGYO010000031.1:0-6108 GCA_035297905.1 Nocardioidaceae bacterium | reverse complement strand
GTCGGCCGCGATCTCGCCCTCCTGCTCGAGCAGCTCCAGGCGGGTCCTCGTCTTGTCGCCGGGCTCGGCGCTCTCGGTGGTCGCGCTCCCAGCTTCCGGTGTCGGGGTCTCGGGGGTCTCGTCGCTCACGAGTGGCTCCTTGTTCTAGGTGCGGGGAAATCTAGGTCGGTAACGTCGCGGTCAGCGTTGGCCCGGTCGCTTCGGGGGGCGGCCCTGCGACGGCGGGTTCTTGCGCTTGCTGCGCGGCTGCTTCTTCGGCTGCTGACGAGGAGCCGGCTTCGGCGCAGTCTCGACGTCGGTCGACGTACCCGTGGAGTCAACTGCGCCGTTCCCAGCGTCGGTGCCCTGGGTCGCGTGGCCGTGGCGGGCGGCCTTGTGTGCGTCTCGCTCTGCCTTGGCCTTCGCCGCCGGCGTCCCGGGTGCCGGGTTGTTGCGGATCACGTAGAACTGCTGGCCCATCGTCCAGAGGTTCGAGGTCGTCCAGTAGATCAGCACACCGATCGGGAACGCGATGCCACCGACCGCGAAGACCACCGGCAGCACATAGAGGAGCATCTTCTGCTGCTGGGCGTACGGGCCGCTCATGGCGTCCGCCGGCATGTTCTTGCTCATCAGCTGCCGCTGGGTCAGGAACGTGGTCGCGGTCATCGCGATGACCAGGACGGCAGCGAGGATCCGAACGCTCAGGGCACCCTCAGGGGCCTTGACGAACGTGTCCGCCAGGTGGGCGCCGAACAGCTGAGCCTGGCTGAACTGCTCCGCCTGCTGCTGGGTCAGTGCGCCCTTGGGAATGTCGTTCGCCGCGTTCGACAGGAGACGGAACAGCGCGAGGAAGATCGGCATCTGCAGCAGGATCGGCAGGCACGAGGCGAACGGGTTGGTGCCCGTCTCCTTGTACAGCGCCATCGTCTCCTGCGCGAGGCGCTCGCGGTCGTGGCCGTACTTCTTCTGCAGCTCCTTGACCTTGGGCTGCAGCAGCTGCATGTTGCGGCTGGACTTGATCTGCTTCACGAACAGCGGGATCAGCGCCGTACGAATGACCAGCGTCAGACCCACGATGGCCAGCGCCCAGGCCCACCCCGACTCAGGCCCGAAGACGCTTCCGAACACCTTGTGGAAACCGGAGAGGATGATGGAGGTGATCCAGTACAGCGGCGTCATGATCGCGCTGCCGATAGCACCGAGGAAGTCGAACACTCAGGCTCCTAGAGTCTGGTCGGAGGGTGAATCGGGGGAGGAGCCCTTTCGGGTCCCCGGCACGGGGTCGTATCCGCCGGCGGCCCAGGGGTGGCACCTCGCCAGGCGGCGAACTGCGTACCAGCTGCCGCGGATGCTCCCGTGCACGGTCACTGCCTCAAGAGCGTAGGCGGAGCACGAAGGGTGATAGCGACAGACCTGCCCGTAGAGCGGGCTGATGAAGAAGCGGTAGAGGCGGAGCAGCCCGATCAGGACGTACTTCACGGCGCCACCCTCCTGTCCGCCCTCGCCGGTGGACGCGGACGGCGATCCCGCCTCGTCGGCCTTTGGGCACGCTCCAACGCGCGGTCGAGATCAGCCCCGAGTACGGCGTAGGGGGCCTCAGCGGACGCCGGAAGTGCACGGATCACGAGCACGGCGGACTCCGGGAGCGATGCGAGTCGCTCCCGGGACAGATGCCGAAGTCGGCGTTTCACAAGGTTCCGCGTCACGGCAGGCCCCACGGCCTTGCTGACCACGAGGCCCACCTGCGGCTGCTGAAGTGTCGTGTCCACGTCGAGGTGGACGACCAGGGTTCGCGTGCCGGCCCGGCGCCCTTGGCGCACGGCCCGCGAGAACTTTTGGCTCGAGGTGAGCCGGTTCTCCCGGGTCAGCACGGTGACCCCGCGCTGGGTGGCCGGGTCAACGCACGAGGCGAAGCGCTCAGGCGGCCAGGCGGGTGCGACCCTTGCGACGACGCGACGCCAAGATGGCGCGGCCGGCGCGGGTACGCATGCGCAGACGGAAACCGTGCGTCTTGTGACGGCGGCGGTTGTTCGGCTGGAACGTACGCTTGCTCACTGGATTAGCTCTCCGGTGTCGGGGATGGAAACGAGACAGTCGATCTCGAACCGGGTCTGACGGCGGGTGCTGCGCCTGCCTGGTCGGCTGGCACCGCCCGTCCACGCCCGTCCCGCGCATCCGGCCTGATCAGCAGGCTGAGGCGCTGGAGCGTCCGTGGACATGCGGCACCGGTCGACACCGGTTCGACCGCCCAACGGTACGCGGTGCCAAAGCACAGGGTCAAACCAACAGATGCGGCTGTGGATGCCGGGATAATCACACCGTCCTGACGAAGCACCGGCACCGCGACTCGTGACAGCCTAGGATCCCTGTGGACAACCGGTTGATCCACAGGTGTCGCAGTTGTTAGCGTCAGCGAACTTCGCGACTCCCCTGAGGTCAACTTCCCCGAGACAGTCCCTGGTGCCACCGCCCCTCGGCGAAAACACCGGAAACCGGCTCTGACCAGCGAAAACAGGAAACGGTTCGGCTCGTTCCGATTCGGTTTCGGCGCCCTGGACCACCGTGGTGTTGCACATACACACCCTGTGGACAAAGGTGTGGACTCCGGTAGGGCGGCCAAACCCTTCCGGACTGTCGACGTCCCGAACAAAAGCTTCACCAAGGGACCAGGTGCACGCGACGCAACCGCATCGCGCGGGCACCGGCCCTTTGAGTCGGTCGAGTTGCGTGATTGGAGTGGAAGAGCCGGTGGACGACATCATGAGCGGGAACCCGGAGCCCCCCGCGGGCGGCGAGGCCGGGCCCCGCAACGGGGGACATTACGGTCTGTCCAACGGAGGACAAGACCTCGGCACTGTGTGGGCGATGCTCATCGAGGACCTCCCGCCGAACCAGCGGGCCTGGCTTGCCGCCAGCCGGCCGGTGACCGTCCACGAGAACACCGCGATCATCGCGGTCGCCGACGAGTTCACCCGCAACCAGCTCGAAGGCCGACTTCGCACACGGCTCGAGGACTCGCTCACCGAGTCGCTCGGCCAACACGTGCGGATCGCCGTCACCGTCGACCCCGAGCTCGACCCGACCCCCACCCCTCGCTACACGCGCCACGACGACCAGAGCGGTCGTTACAACCGCAACGACGGCGAGGGCGGTACGACGGAGCACCGCCCTCAACAGGGTTATCCCCAACCCGTGGACCGCGACGGCGGCGCACTTGCCGGCGACGCAGGGCACGCCCCATCGATCAATCCACAAATCAATTTATCGACAAATCCCCTGGATGTGCCGACGCCGTTGCCGCGGGACGGCCGCCGTCCGGCATCCGCCGGAAACGTCCTCGAGACCAGGCTCAACCCGAAGTACATCTTCGAGAGCTTCGTCATCGGCTCGTCCAACCGGTTCGCGCACGCGGCCGCGGTGGCGGTCGCCGAAGCGCCGGGCAAGGCCTACAACCCCCTCCTCATCTACGGCGACTCGGGTCTGGGCAAGACCCACCTGCTCCACGCGATCGGTCACTACGTGCGCAGCCTCTTCAACGGGGCGCGGGTGCGGTACGTGTCGACGGAGGAGTTCACCAACGAGTTCATCAACGCGATCCGCGACGACAAGGCGGCGACCTTCCAGCGGCGCTACCGAGACGTCGACGTCCTCCTCATCGACGACATCCAGTTCCTCGAGGGCAAGATCCAGACGCAGGAGGAGTTCTTCCACACGTTCAACACCCTCCACAACGCCAACAAGCAGATCGTGATCACGTCCGACCGGGCACCGAAGCGCCTGGTTGCGCTCGAGGACCGGCTCCGCAACCGGTTCGAGTGGGGCCTGATCACCGACGTCCAGCCGCCGGACCTCGAGACCAGGATTGCGATCCTCCGCAAGAAGGCAGCCGTCGAGCGGATGACCGCGCCGCCGGACGTGCTGGAGTTCATCGCCAGCAAGATCCAGACGAACATCCGCGAGCTCGAGGGCGCACTCATCCGGGTCACCGCGTTCGCCGGCCTCAACCGCCAGCCCGTCGACCTGACTCTCGCCGAGATCGTCCTCAAGGACCTGATCCCCGAAGGCGGCGAGCCGGAGATCACCGCGGCGTTGATCATCGCCCAGACCGCGGCGTACTTCGGTCTCTCCATCGACGACCTGTGCGGCTCGAGCCGGAGCCGGGTGCTGGTGACCGCGCGGCAGATCGCGATGTACCTGTGCCGGGAGCTGACCGACCTCTCACTTCCCAAGATCGGCCAGCAGTTCGGCGGGCGCGACCACACCACCGTCATGCACGCCGACAAGAAGATCCGTCAGCTGCTCGCCGAGCGCCGCAGTGTCTACAACCAGGTCACGGAGCTCACCAACCGCATCAAACAGCAGGCCCGCCAGCCCTGAGCCAACTGGCCTCGGCCTGGGGAGGGCGGTGTGGAGCAACGCCGCCTTCCCCGGGACAGCATGTGGAGAACATGCGACTTCCTGGGAACGACAAGTTTTCGTGCACACGAACCTTGTAGTTTGCCCAGGCCTCCTCCACAGGGCCTGCGGACGAAGATTCGCGGCCTGACCTGCGAAAACGATGGTTCTCCACAGTTTCCACGGTTGCTACGAACACGATGAGACCACATGACAACTCTCCGGCTCGGGAAACTCACCCGGCCGCTTTCCTGGGGACAACCCCCCAGAGTTGTCATTCCGCGTGGGGGCACGGCACCGTTGCTGTCGGTGGCTCTTGATGAGATAACGAACTACATATGCCGAGCGGGCCCTGCTCATGGCAGGATTCACTCCCGCACCGCCTGACCCCCGCACCGGACAAACCTGGAGGCGAACACCCGTGAAGTTCCGCGTCGAGCGCGACGTCCTGGCCGACGCCGTCGCCTGGGCCGCTCGAAGCCTGCCGGTTCGCCCCAGCGTCCCCGTCCTCGCCGGCCTCCTCATCGAGACCAGTCCCGAAGGTGACGGCCTTGTCCTCTCCACCTTCGACTACGAGACCTCCGCACGCGCGACGGTTCCGGCGGACGTCTCCGACGAGGGCCGTGCTCTGGTCTCCGGCCGCCTGCTCGCCGACATCTGCCGCAGCCTGCCCAACAAGCCCGTCGAGATGACCATCGACGGGGCGAAGGTGTCGCTGACCTGTGGGTCGGCGCGCTTCAGCCTCCAGACCATGCCCGTCGACGAGTACCCCACGCTTCCGGAGATGCCGGCTGCCGCAGGCACCGTGCCCAGCGAGCGGTTCGCCGCCGCTGTGAGCCAGGCGGTCGTGGCTGCCGGACGCGACGACATGCTTCCGGTCCTCACCGGCGTGCGGATCGAGATCGAGGGCGACACCATCTCGCTGCTCGCGACCGACCGGTTCCGCCTCTCGCACCGCGAGCTCAAGTGGGAGCCGCGCACGACCGACGCCTCGGCCGCCGCCCTGGTGCCTGCCAAGGTGCTCGCCGACACCGCCAAGTCGCTGACCGCGGGCAACCAGGTCACGATCGCCCTGGCCACCACCGGCTCCGGCGAAGGCATCATCGGCTTCGAGGGCTCGGCCGGTGGCGGCGTCCGCCGTACGACCACGCGTCTGCTCGACGGAGAGTTCCCCAAGGTCCGCACGCTCTTCCCGAGTGAGCACCTGACCATCGCCAGGGTTGACAAGGGCTCGCTGATCGAGTCGGTCAAACGCGTCTCCCTCGTGGCGGAGCGCAACACCGCGGTGCAGCTGGCGTTCAGCGACGGCGTGCTCACGCTGGACGCCGGCAGCGGCGACGAGGCGCAGGCCTCGGAGTCGATCGAGGCGTCCGTCCAGGGCGACGACATCACCACAGGCTTCAACCCGCAGTTCCTGCTCGACGGGCTCGGCGCCATCGAGGAGCCGGTCGTCGAGCTGGCGTTCACGCAGGCGTCGAAGCCGGCAGTCATGGCTGGGGCAACCTCGCTCGACGCAGACGCGGACCTCGACTTCCGCTATCTGCTCATGCCGCGTCGGCTGCTCTCCTGAACGCACGGGTACGGCAGCCACCCCGGGCTGGGTAGCCTGACCGGGACGGATCACGCGACGTCTCGGGAGAGGACCCCACACATGGAGCTCGGACTCATCGGCCTGGGGAAGATGGGCGGCAACATGCGCGAGCGACTGCGCCGCGCGGGCCACACCGTGGT
>DATGYO010000030.1:0-14721 GCA_035297905.1 Nocardioidaceae bacterium | reverse complement strand
CTCCCCCGTCGACGAGGTACAGCCGCATCCTGACCTGCTCACCACCGTCCGCGGAGCAGGACGGCGATTCGTCACCCTTCGTGCAGTGGCCCGCGATCACGCTGCCGAGCCCTACCTGGGCGACATCAGAGGTGGGACTGGACTCCGGCGAGGAGCTGGCGCGCCATCACGATCCGCTGCACCTGGTTGGTGCCCTCGTAGATCTGGGTGATCTTCGCGTCGCGCATCATCCGCTCGACGGGGTAGTCGCTGGTGAAGCCGTAGCCGCCGAGGACCTGCACCGCGTCGGTGGTGACCTGCATCGCGACGTCGGAGGCGAAGCACTTGGCCGCGGCACCGAAGAAGGTCAGGTCCTTGTCGCCGCGCTCGGACCGACCGGCGGCGGCGTAGGTCAGCTGCCGCGCGGCCTCCACCTTCATGCCCATGTCGGCGAGCATGAACTGCAGGCCCTGGAAGTCCGCGATCGGCTTGCCGAACTGCTGGCGCTCCTTGGCGTAGTCCAGCGCGTAGTCGAGCGCCCCCTGCGCGATCCCGACGGCCTGCGCGGCGATGGTCACGCGGGTGTGGTCGAGCACGTGCATCGCGGTCGCGAAGCCGGTGCCCTCCTCGCCGATCATCCGGTCCGCGGGGATCCGCACGTTGTCGAGGTAGACCTCGCGCGTGGGCGAGGCCTTGATGCCGAGCTTCTTCTCCTTGGCGCCGAAGGAGACGCCCTCGTCGGACTTTTCCACGACGAAGGCGGAGATGCCGCGCGAACGCTTCTCGGGGTCGGTGACCGCGAAGACCGTGTAGTACTCCGAGATGCCGGCGTTGGTGATCCAGCGCTTCACACCGTTGAGCACCCAGTGGTCACCGTCGCGGACGGCGGTGGTCGTCATCGCCGCCGCGTCCGATCCTGCCTCCGGCTCCGAGAGACAGTACGAGAACATCGCCGTGCCCGCCGCCACAGGGGTGAGGTACTTGCGCTTGAGCTCCTCCGACCCGGCGAGGATCAGCGGCATGGTGCCCAGCTTGTTGACGGCGGGGATGAGCGAGGCCGAGGCGTCCGCCCGGGCGACCTCCTCGATGACGATGGCCGTGGCCAGCGCGTCGGCACCCGCGCCGCCGTACTCCTCGGAGATGTGGGGCGCTGCGAAGTCTGCGGCGGCGAGAGCGTCGTACGCCGCCTGCGAGAACTCGGCGGCCTCGTCCGCGGCGGCCGCGTTGGGCGCCACCTTGCCGTCGCAGATGTCGCGGGTCGCCTCGCGGATCGCCTGGTGCTCCTCGGACAGGGCAAACATGGGGTACTCAGCGCTCATGCCGAAGATTCTACTCGCGAGTAGTCCCTTCGGCGGCCGCCGGTCGACACCCGTTTGACCGCCCAGGTCGGGGTCACTATGGGGTCATGACAACCGCACCCTGGCTAGCCGAGGACAACATCCGGTTCATGCTCGAGAAGTGCGAGACCTGGGCCGTGGTGGGGCTCGGCGGGGACCCTTCGCGCACGGCGTACGGGGTCGCGAGGTTCCTCCAGGACCATGGCAAGCGCATCGTGCCGGTGCACCCCGAGGCGCATCGCGTCCTGGGCGAGGACGGCTACCCGACGCTCGCCGACATCCCGTTCGAGGTCGACTGCGTCGACGTGTTCCGCCGCTCCGCCGCGGCGGGCGAGTTCGCCGACCAGGCGGTGGCCATCGGCGCGAAGGCCGTCTGGTTCCAGCTCGGCGTGGTCGACCATGACGCCTTCAGGCGCACCACCAAGGCCGGCGTGCCGATGGTGATGGACACCTGCCCGGTGATGGAGTGGCCCCGCCTGCGGCAGCGCTGAGGTCGCTGCGGTTCAGCTGAAACCGATCCTCCGGCTCTGGTCGCCGCGCACCGCGGCACCCTTCGCACGGGCGGCCTCGGCGAGCGACTCCTGGAAGCGTTCCATCTGCTCCCGAAGCGGTACGTCGGACGCGGCGAGGATCCGCACGGCGAGGAGGCCGGCGTTCCGGGCGTTGCCGATCGCGACGGTGGCCACCGGCACCCCTGCAGGCATCTGCACGATCGAGAGCAGGGAGTCCATCCCGTCGAGGTACTTCAACGGCACCGGCACGCCGATCACCGGCAGCGGCGTGACCGCGGCGAGCATGCCCGGCAGGTGAGCCGCACCGCCTGCCCCCGCGATGAGCACCGAGAGCCCACGACCGGCGGCCTCCTTGCCGTAGGCCAGCATCTCCTCCGGCATCCGATGGGCGGAGACGACGTCCGCCTCGTAGGGCACACCGAACTCCTCGAGCGCCTCGGCGGCCGCCCTCATCGTGGGCCAGTCGGAGTCGGAGCCCATGACGATCCCGACGCGCGCGGTCTGTCCATCCATGCTCATTCGCTCTCCATCCCCAGGTCCCCGCGGAACCAGGCGGCTGCGTGACGTGCTCGTTCGAGGGCGTCGTCGAGGTCGTCGCCGTAGGCGGTGACGTGGCCGACCTTGCGACCGGGCTTCACCTCCTTGCCATAGAGGTGGACCTTGAGCCGGGGGTCGCGCGCGAAGACGTGCGGGTACCCGCCGAACAGGTTCTTCGACAGGTCCCCGTGGTCGCCGCCGAGGATGTTCACCATCACGGCCCACGGCTGCCGCGCCTCCGGCGAGCCGAGCGGGAGGTCCAGCACCGCGCGCAGGTGGTTCTCGAACTGTCCGGTCACAGCGCCGTCCATGCTCCAGTGGCCGGTGTTGTGCGGCCGCATCGCCAGCTCGTTGACGAGCACGCGACCGTCGGTGGTCTCGAACAGCTCGACGGCGAGGATGCCGGTCACGTCGAGCGCGGAGGCGACGGTCATCGCGACCTGCTGGGCCTCGACGGCGAGGTCCGGGTCCAGGCCGGGCGCGGGCGCGATCACCTCGGTGCAGATGCCGTCGATCTGCACCGACTCGACGACCGGGTAGGCCGCCACCTGGCCGGAGGGTGACCGGGCGACGAGCGCCGAGAGCTCCCGGCGGAAGTCGACCTTCTCCTCGGCGAGGATCTCGACGCCTGCCCGGCGGGCGACCTCGAAGACCGGGGCGCAGTCGGCTTCGCTCTCGACGACCCAGACACCCTTGCCGTCGTACCCGCCACGGGTGGTCTTGAGCACGACCGGGAACCCACCGACAGTCTTGGCGAAGTCGGCGACCTCGTCCGCCCCGGCGACGATCTCGTTGCGCGGGCACGGCACGCCGAGGTGATGGAGCCGCGCTCGCATCACACCCTTGTCCTGGGCATGCACGAGAGCCCCCGGACCCGGCCGGCAGGCGACCCCGGCCTCCGCCAGCGCATGCAGGTGCTCGGTCGGCACGTGCTCGTGGTCGAACGTCACCACGGCACAGCCCTCTGTGACCTCCCGCAGGGTGTCGAGGTCGCGGTAGTCGCCCACGACGTGGTCGGGGATGACCTGCGCAGCCGACACGCCCTCCGCCTCGGCGAGCAGCCGCAGCGGCAGCCCGAGCGGTACGGCGTACTGCGCCATCATCCGGGCGAGCTGGCCGCCGCCGATGATCGCGAGCACCGGTGTCGTGCCGGGTCCTGGCACGGAGGCGGTGGGAGAGGAGAGGGCAGGCGGGGTCACGGGGAGAGCCTAACGAGGCTCGGCCGCTCCCCCGCCCGCCGTACCGGTCTCAGGACACGGCGGCTTGCGCCTCCGGTCGGGGGGCGTAGATCGGCGGTGTCGTCTCGAACCGCAGCCCCCGTCCCCGGATCGTCGTGATCAGCGTCGGCCGCCTGGTGTCGTCGCCGAGCTTGCGACGAACCCAACCCAGATGCACGTCAATGGTCTTGGCGGACGTCCAGAACGTCGTCTGCCACACATCACGCATGAGCTCCTCACGCGTGACGATCTCCCCCGCACGGCTCATCAGAGCATGCAAGAGGTCGAACTCCTTGTTCGACATCTTGATCTCGACGCCGTTGCGCCACACTCGACGTGTCTCCACGTCGAGGTCCACCCCCTGAACACTCAACATGACGCCAAGGTTAAAAAGACAAATCGGACAGCGCTCGATAATTGAAAAAGTTTGACTCCAAGTGACCAGAATGCGTCTAGACCACGCTGGTCAGCGCCTCCGGGCAGCCACCGGCTCCACCAGCCCGAACCCTCGGACGGGCCTCGCCGGCAGCGGCCGGGTGTCGAACTCACCCTTCGGAAGGCGCTCGGCGGTGGCGTGGTCGATGATCACCCGGTTGCGTCTCGCGACGCTGGTCAGGCGCGCCGCCATGTTGACGGGCGGGCCGAACACGTCGCCGAGCCGCATGATCACCGAGCCGCTGGCCAGGCCCAGACGTACGTCGGGCAGCCGCGCGTCGTTCCCGATCACGTTGACGATGTCGAAGGCGATGTCGAGTGCCTGCACCGGGTCCTCGGAGACGAAGAGCACCGAGTCCCCGAGTGTCTTGATCACGCGGCCGTGCCGGCCGGCCACCACGTCCGCGCAGCGCGACTCGAAGATCTCCACCATGTCGGCGAGCCGGTCGTCGTCGATCTCGTTCGACAGGGCGGTGAAGCTCACCAGGTCCGCGAAGCCCACCGTGACCTGGGTGGTGTGCAGGTCCTCGTCCGCGGCGCCGAGCGCCTCGACCCGACCCACCGCAGCCGCGAGGTGCCGACGCCACGAGTAGATGAGCAGCCGCTCGAACGGCTGGCCCACCTGGTCCGCGAGGCGGAGCGCACTGCCGATCCGGGAGCCGGTCGCATCGGGCCCCGACTCGAGCTGCTCGACCCGTGGAGCCAAGGTAGCCACCTGCCAGTCGGCGAGGCGAGCCATCGTCTGGCCCATGGCGCGGGTCATCCGGACCGCGGTGTCGAAGTCGATCGCGCCCGACTCGACGGTGGTGATCAGGGTGCTGAGCGCCGACAGGTCCGCGTCGTTGAACGCCACCTGCTCCCCCGCGTCGGGGAAGCCGAGCGCCCGCCACAGGCGCTGTGCCTGCTCGATCGTCACGCCCGCCGCGGAGGCCACGTCGGCGCTGGTCAGGGCCGGGAGCTCTCCGAGGATCACCCGCTCCAGCTCTTCACGGGTGAAGTGAGCAGGCCTCTGCTGCTCAGGCGGCTGAGCGTCGGTCATCGGTCGGCGGAGCCTCCGAGATCCATGTACCGCGTCTCGGCCTCGTTGAAGATCAGGTCGTGCATCTTCATGTGGACCTGCTCCACCTGCGGGATGTCCTCGAGCTCGACCTGGTGGTCGCTCGCGACCGAGACCACCAAGGTGCCGCAGCCGAGGACGCGGTCCATCAGCCCGCGCTCGTAGGCGACGTCACTGATCCGGGAGATCGGGATGTCGTGGCCGCGCCGGCTGAAGACCCCGCTGCGGCTGATCAGCCGGTGGTCCGTCAGCGTGTAGGTCGTGGTCAGCCAGACCAGGAACGGCCGGAACACCCATCGGACGGCGAGCATGCCCGTGAGCGCCCAGATCACCGCCACGAGCAGCGGCTGCGCTCTCCCCGCACCAGAGGTGTAGGTGCTGAGGTACCCAGCGACCGAGGCGAGCACGATCAGCACCAGCAGCGGACCGATCAGGGCCTTGCCGTGCGTCCGGGTAGCCACCACCACCGACTCGTCGTGGTTCAGCAGTCTCCGGGAAATCGCCACGCGCCAGATCCTCTCACGTGTGCCGCGTCACTCAACCGCGCGGACGTGCACCACGTCGCCGGCCCCGAGGATGCGGCTGCCCTCAGACGTTCGGACCTCCAGACGGCCGTCCGTGTCGATACCCGCGGCCACGCCGGCCACCTGCTCACCGGTCGGGAGGTCGACAAGGACCTCACGCCCGAGCGTGACGCAACGCCGCACATAGGACTCCACCAGCCCGAGGGTCGCATCGCCGCGGTCGGCCTGCCACTGGAGGAAGAGCGCCTCGAGGGAGCGCAGCACCTCGCGCAGGATGACCGTGCGGTCGGTGGTGGACGCGCCTTCGATGGCCAGCGACGTCGCCGCCGGCACCGGCAGCTCGTCCTCGCTGAGCGAGACGTTGAGGCCGACGCCCACGACCGCTACGGCTCCCGAGTCCCGTTCCACGCGCTCGACCAGGATCCCTGCGAGCTTCCGCTCACCGACCAGCACGTCGTTGGGCCACTTGAGGACGCAGTCCACGTCCGCCACCCGGCGGACCCCCTCCGCCACGGCGATCCCGACCAGGAGCGGCAGCCACGGCCACCGGGCCATCGGGATCCGGTCCGGGGCCAGGAGCACCGAGAACGTCAGCGCCGAGCCTGGCGGGGTCACCCAGACCCGGTCGAGGCGGCCCCGTCCGGCCGTCTGGTGGTCCGCGACGAGGACGGTCCCCGCGGGCGCACCCGCACGCGCACGTCTGGCCAGCTCGAGGTTCGTGGACGGGCAGGACGCGACGACGTCTACCTCCCGCCACAGCGAACCCGGCCTCGTCAGCGCCGTGGCCAAGGCCACGGGATCGAGTGGTGGGCGCCGGAGATCGTCGTACGTCACAGGCACTACATTGACACCCACGCAATCGAGAGAGGCCATTCACCCGTGAGCGAAGCAGCCATGACCCAGCCCGGCGAGGGCACCGAGATCACCGAGGGCGTGGACATCCACACCACGGCCGGCAAGGTCGCGGATCTCGAGCACAAGCTCCAAGAGGCGGTGCACGCCGGCTCCGAGCGCGCCATCGAGAAGCAGCACGCAAAGGGCAAGAAGACCGCGCGCGAACGGATCGAGGAGCTGCTCGACGAGGGGTCGTTCGTGGAGCTCGACGAGCTCGCCCGGCACCGATCCACGGCGTTCGGCCTGGAGAAGAACCGGCCCTACGGCGACGGCGTGGTCACCGGCTACGGCACCATCGACGGACGCCAGGTCTGCGTGTTCGCCCAGGACTTCACGGTCTTCGGCGGCAGCCTCGGCCAGGTCTTCGGCGAGAAGATCGTCAAGGTCATGGACCTCGCCATGAAGACCGGCTGCCCGATCATCGGCATCAACGACTCGGGGGGCGCCCGGATCCAGGAGGGCGTGGTCTCCCTCGGCCTCTACGGCGAGATCTTCCGCCGCAACGTGCACGCCAGCGGCGTCATCCCGCAGATCTCGCTGATCATGGGGCCCTGCGCGGGCGGTGCGGTGTACTCCCCCGCGGTCACCGACTTCACCGTGATGGTCGACCAGACCTCGCACATGTTCATCACCGGCCCGGACGTGATCAAGACCGTCACCGGCGAGGACGTCTCGATGGAGGACCTCGGTGGTGCCCGGTCGCACAACACGAAGTCCGGTAACGCCCACTACATGGGCCACGACGAGTCCGACGCGATCGAGTACGTCAAGGCACTGATCTCCTACCTGCCGCAGAACAACCTCGACGAGCCCCCGTCCTTCCCCTTCGACGGCACTGAGGCCGACCTCCTCGAGATCAATGACGAGGACCGCGCTCTCGACACGCTGATCCCGGACTCGCCGAACCAGCCCTATGACATGCACGCCGTCATCGAGTCGGTGCTCGACGACGAGGAGTTCCTCGAGGTCCAGGCGATGTTCGCGCCCAACATGATCGTCGGCTTCGGCCGCGTCGAGGGCCATCCGGTGGGCGTCGTGGCGAACCAGCCGATGCAGTTCGCCGGCACCCTCGACATCGACGCCTCGGAGAAGGCCGCGCGCTTCGTGCGTACCTGCGACGCCTTCAACGTCCCGGTCCTGACCTTCGTCGACGTCCCGGGCTTTCTCCCAGGGACCGACCAGGAGTGGAACGGCATCATCCGCCGGGGCGCGAAGCTGATCTACGCGTACGCCGAGGCCACGGTCCCGCTCATCACGGTGATCACCCGCAAGGCGTACGGCGGTGCCTACGACGTCATGGGGTCCAAGCACCTCGGCGCCGACATGAACCTGGCCTGGCCCACCGCCCAGATCGCGGTGATGGGCGCGCAGGGCGCGGTCAACATCCTCTACCGCAAGGAGATCGCCGAGGCCGCCGAGGCCGGCAACGAGGAGACAAAGCGGGCCGAGCTGATCCAGGAGTACGAGGACCACCTCGCGAACCCCTACCTCGCGGCCGAGCGGGGCTACGTCGACGCGGTGATCCAGCCCCACGAGACCCGGGTGGAGATCATTCGGGCGCTGCGCCTCCTGCGCTCCAAGCGCGAGTCGCTGCCGCCGAAGAAGCACGGGAACATCCCGCTGTGAACGACCGGAAGCCGGACTCCCCGGACACCCCCGACGAGACGCCGCCGCTGTTCCTCATCAAGGGCGACGCGACCGCTGAGGAGGTCGCCGCGCTCACCGTGGTGCTGCAGGGCATCGCCGCCGCCGCCGCTCCGGAGCCGGAGCGGAAGGTCACCTCGGAGTGGTCGGCCCATCACCGGAAGGTGCGGTCGTGGCTCCCGTCAGGGCCGGGCGGCTGGCGGTCGAGCGCGCTGCCGCGTTGACCCCCTGTGCGTCGCGGGAGCTCCGGCGTCGCCTCAGGTAGCCGCCGAGCGGCCACATCACTGCCACGCCCACCCCGAGCCACCAGCAGGCCAGCTCGAGCGGCCAGCCGGGCGGTGAGAAGTGCACCGTGACGACCCTGCCTTCCGCCTCGCCCGGCACGTCGACCTCGAGCAGGTAGCCGTCGACCGGGTCCGCCAGCCTGCCCACGTCCGTGGTGTACCCGGGCCAGGCCACCGCGCTCAGCACGACGCGGCCGCCACCACTGGGCACGTCTTCGATGCGGAACCTGGCCGTCCGGTCGTCCGAGGACAGCGGCCTCACGACGGTTCCGGGCGAGCTCCAGACCGGCCGGCCCGCCCCGGGAACCGGGTCCTCGCGGACCCAGGTCACCGACCACGGCGTCGTACTCGCCAGGCGCCAGCCGGACGGCGGTGACTCCAGCACCCGGCGCGGGAAGTCCGCACGCACGAGGAGGAGGGTGCTGACGCCCAGGAGGTCGACGCGTCGAACTCCCGTGTCGGGCTCCTCGGCGAACACGGTCGCAAGCGCCTGGGGGCAGGTGGAGCCCTGGTAGCTCATGCAGTAACGGTCCTTGAAGGCGGCGTGGCTCACCGCGGTGTACGTGTTCTGGACGCGGTGCCCGTTGAGGTACCACGCCGAGCCCGTCAGCAGCTCCCGGACCGCGGCCGGGTGCGCCTCCATCACGGCGTTGGCGTTGCCCACGACCATCACGTCCCCCTCCGCCTTCGCCAGCGGCCGCTGGTAGGCGGTCAGCGAGGAGGGCATGTTCCGCTCGGGTGACGGAGGCTGGGGGAAGACGGTGTGCTGCCAGGCTGTGGCGGCCAGCGTGACCACGCAGCCGACCGCCGCCCACCACACGCGAGCATCCGGCCTGCGGGCGACGTACCAGAGGGCGACAAGCCCCGCGCCGACCAGGGCCACGCTGATCAGGTGCCCCGACCAGACGCCCGAGGCCCGGAGTACGGCGACCACCCCGGCCAGCAACACCCAGGCCAGGCTGAGCGCGAGCCTCCCCCATGTCGGTCGACGGAGCCGGAACCTCGTCAGGGCGACCGCTGCCAGGAGCACCGCGGCGACCACCAGGAAGGTCTGGAGCCGCAACGGCCAGCGGAGCGGACCGAACCGAGCGGGTCCGTCCACGATGAGCAGGGTCACCGCAGTGACGAAGAGGAGGCCGGTCAAGGGCCGCCAGCCGCGCCGGACCTTCCCGAGGTCCAGCCAGAGCAGGGCGGGCAGGAACCAGGCGAGGTACGCATAGGGAAGCAGGTGCTCGGAGGTACCGGGAACGGCCGCCGTGGGGATGACCGACGTGAACATCGCCAGTGGGTCGGTGCTGAACTTCCCACTGAAGCCACCGAACTCGCTGTCCCGAACGCTCACCGACGCGGTCAGCACGCCCGGAAGGTAGACCGCGACCGCCACGAGCCCGCACAGCAGCCCGATGCCGACCAGGCGGGCGGCCGCCGTACGGTCCCGAGCCATCCATGCGTCGACCAGGCAGCCGACGAGGACCACGATCAGCATGATCGTGCCGTAGACATAGCCGACGGTCACCATCAGGTAACCCGCCAACAGCGCAGGCGCCACCATCGCCGGGCGGCGCATCGCGCCCCGCAGGGCCCACCAGACCCACGGGAAGAGCGCCCAGATGGTCAGGCCCGCCGCCCAGGAGGGCAGGTCGAGGTACTGGGTCATGCCGCCCGCCGGCACCGCGACTGCGGCGAAGCAAGCCATCGGCGGTGGCACGTCGTAGGACCGCGCCAGCGCGAACATGCCCATCGCGCCGGTGCAGACCAGCGCCACCTTCACAGCGGAGGCGAGAAACAGCACGCCACCGGACACCGTTGCGAGCAGTCCGATGCCGATGGACAGCGGGCTGAAGAGGCCCCACTGGCCTTCTGCCACGAGGTTGCCCGCGCGCCAGGCGTGCGGGTCCAGCACCGGCCAGCGACCGGCGCGGACCTGCTCGCCGAGGTGGTACCACCACCCGTAGTACGCCGCCTGGGTGTCGCCGTAGAAGAAGAAGCGGTTGTCCCGAAGGAGCAGAAGGAGCGCCATGAGCAGGACCGTGCCGAGCGCCGCAAGCGCCCACCGCGCAGACAGAGCCCTCTGCCACTCCCCCGATCTCTTCACAGGGAGGGTCTAGCACGCCGCGGAAAACTTCGCGCAACGAGAGCGTGAAGGGTGTGTCGCGGGCAGTCCCGGTGTCCGGACGCCCCGGGTCTGGCCCTCGCAGGCGTTGCCGTGTAGGTCTGCCACAGCCACAGCGATGTGGTAGAACGACCGGGTGAGTGAGTTGTCACCATATGGCGCTGCAGCCCGACCGGGCGCAGCCATCGGCCTGTCCGTCGTCATCCCGATGTACAACGAGGAGCTGGTGCTCGCCGACCTCGTGGGACGACTGCGGCCGGTTCTCGACAGCCTCGATACCGAGTACGAGGTCGTCTGCGTCGACGACGGCAGCAGCGACGACACGGCGGCGATCCTGATGGCGCTTCAGGACTCGTGGGCGCAGATTCGCGTGGTGCGGTTGCTGCGGAACTCAGGTCATCAGGCTGCTCTGTCCGCAGGGTTCGACACCGCGCGTGGTGACTACGTGGTGACCATCGACGCGGACCTCCAGGACCCACCGGAGACGATCGTCGAGATGCTCGACGCGGCCCACAGACAAGGGGTCGACGTCGTCTACGGGGTGCGTCGAGACCGTAGGTCCGACACGTTCTTCAAGCGTGGGACCGCCGATGTGTACTACCGCATGATGCGACGGGTGGCCGGAAGCCAGATGCCCCACGACGCCGGCGACTTCCGCCTGGTGAGCCGACGTGTGGTCGAGGCGATCAGGCGGCTCCCACCACATGGCCGCGTCTACCGGCTACTCATCCCGTGGCTCGCCTTCCCGTCCACCGAGGTCACTTTCGTCCGAGAGGCCCGTGCGGCGGGCACGACGAAGTACCCAGTCTCCAAGATGGTCGCCCTGGCGGTCGACTCCATCACGGCTTTCTCGGCGGCCCCATTGAGGTTGGCCACCTGGTTCGGGCTTCTGGGCGGGCTGGTCGGCTTCTTCGCGATCTTGTGGTCCTTCTACGGCTGGCTCACGGGCTCGGTGGTGCCCGGTTGGGCGTCGATGCTTGCGATCGCCGGGTTCTTCGGGTCCGTGCAGCTCATCTGCCTCGGCCTGCTCGGCGAGTACGTCGCCCGTATCTTCGCCTCTTCGCAGAACCGGCCGACCTATGTCATCGGCTACGACAGCCTCGACGCGGTCTCCGAGGAGTCAGCGCGCACCTGAGGGCTTGGTGGCGGCCAGGAACACCGACGAGCCGAACGGCAGATCGCGGTTCGCCAGGAGTCGCTCGTCCACCTTCGCGAGCCGCAGGAGCGCCCGTTCCACTCGGGGCGAGAGGTCTGGCACGGCAACGACGTCGGCGGGACCGGTCACACGTCGGCCATCGACTCGCTGGCGAACTCGGCGTGCGATCCTCTCCGCGGCGAAGAGAGGGAAGACCGAGGAGAACGCATAGGTCGCCCTGTCGACGCGCAGCCCGACGCCCTGGACAGCGTCGACAGCGCGCGCTCTGGTGTAACGGCGGTGGTGCCCGTTCGCGACGTCGTGGTCGCTCCAAGCCCACTGGTAGGCCGGCACCGAGATCAACAGCCGACCGCCAGGTCGGAGGACTCTCACCAGCTCGTTCATGACGACCGACTCGGGCTCGCAGTGCTCGATCACGTCGAACGCGGTGACGAGGTCGAAGCTCTCATCCGCGAAGGGCAGCGCCAACGCCGATCCGCACACCCCTCCCTCTGCCAGTCCGCGCGGGTCGAGGTCCAGCGAGACCGTCGTCCAGTCACCTCGAAGCCAACCCACGCTCGGACCGTCTGCGCTGCCGACGTCGAGCACTCTTCGCGGTCGGTCGATGTACCCGGCCAGCGCAGAACGCAGGAGCGCGGAGCGGGCTACGTACCACCAGTAGTCAGGATTCTCGATCGACGGCGAGCCGCCATGGGGTTGCCCGGGCATGACGGGGAGTGTAACCGCCGCAATGTCCTGGTTCCGCACATGTCGACGCCGCTTCGCCGGGAGACTGCGGCGTGCCGTTATAGTCACCGGGTGATTGCGACAGACGTGTCAGGCGACGGCCCGCTGTTGCGGGCCCTTCGTGACCGACGCGTCGGCTTCGTGCTCGTCGGCGGCGTCAACACGGTCATCGGTCTCGCGTGGTTCGCCTTCTTCCACTTGCTGCTCGGGGACGTCCTCGGATACCTCGGCGTCCTCGTGCTCGCCTATGCGTTCGCGATGACGATCGCCTACACCCTTCACCGCAGGCTCGTGTTCCGGGCGCGCGGACCGTTCGTACCAGGCCTGCTGCGCTACAGCATCGTGAATGTCGGATCGCTCCTGCTCAACGCGGTGCTTCTCTCCCTGGCAGTGTCCGCCCTCCACATGCCTGTTCTCCCGGCGCAGTGCATCTGCACCCTGTTCACCGTCGCCATCAGCTACGTCGCGCACGCGAGGTTCTCCTTTGCCCACCCACGCTCTGGTTCCGCACGCTCGGCAGGACTCGTCGAGCACCAAGAAACGCCCGCCCAGTGAGAGCACGACCCGTGCGTTCCTTCGGTCCGGTTGGCTGCCGGCGGCGCTCGTCTATGCGCTGACGCTGTTCCTTCTCCGAGAGCACGCCCATGTGGCAGGGCGCGAGATCCTCACCTTCACGGTCTACGCAGCGGCCTGCCTCACCCTGCCGGGCATGCTCGTCTGGCGCCTTCTCCACCGAGGCCGCGAGCGACCCCTCCTCGAGGACATCGTCTGCGGGACCATCGTCGGGTCCGCGGTAGAGGTGCCCGTCTACCTGCTCGGACGAGCGGTCGGCTTTCCCTACGCGGCAGGGCTCTTCGCGGCGGCCATCGCGCTCGCCTCGCTCGGTTTCCCCTCCGGACGGCAGCTGTGGCGGACACGTGGCCGTTCCAGACCCCGAACGCACTGGGCACTGCACTGGGGCCTCGCGGGTGTCGTCGCCTACACCGTTGCCTGGCTGGCCCGGGTGGTCTGGGCGGCCTCCCCGACCGTCGGGACATCGCTGCGGTCGCCCTACGTCGACGAACCGTTCCACATTGCACTCACGGGAGAGCTGCGGCACCACGTGCCGTCCGAGATGCCCTTCGTGGACGGCGTCCCCCTCTTCTACCACTGGTTCACCTATGCGCATCTGGCCTCAGCCTCGTGGCTCACGGGCCTGGAGCCGGTTGTCCTGCTGCGGAGCGTCGCGATCCTGCTGATGGTCGTGCTGACCGTCCTCGGCGTCGCCGTCGCAAGCAACCGGCTCAGCGGCCGGAGCTGGCCGGGGCTCGCGGCGGCAGTCATCCTGGTCGTGGTTCCGACGGTCGACGTGTTCGGCTGGACACCGTGGTCCGCGGGCTGGGCCGGGCCGCGGTTCCTGGCCCAGCTGCTCTACCTCAGTCCGACCCAGACCTTCGGAACGATGCTCTCGGTCCTCGCCATCGTCCTGGTGTGGGAGCTGCTCGAGAAGTCGAGCGCCCGCTCGCACGGAGCCGGGTGGTGGCTCCTGACCTGGCTCGCCATAGGCGCACTCGCGGGCGCGAAGTCGACCTTCCTGCCGATCTTCCTCGTCGGGTTTCTCGGGGTCGTCGCAGGCAGGCTCCTCCTGCAGCGACAGCTGGACCGCGCAGGCGTGATCCTGCTCGGCGGGTCGGTGGTCGTCATGCTCGCTGCACGCACCCTCCTCTACGGTGCGGGCTCCCGATCGCTCACACTGGACCCGTTCGCGAGCACCGTCCCGCTGGCGCACTCACTGGGGCTGGCCGAGGTGACGAAGCCAGTGGCTCCCCTGGTGGCCGCAGCTGTCTTCGTGACCTACCTCATCGCCAGGATGGCGGCGTTCACCGGCGTTCTGGGTCTCCTCTCCTCCGGCGGATGGCGCACCGGCCCTGCGCTGTTCGTGGTTGCTGCCGGCGGCGCCTCCGTGGCCGCTACGTTCGCGTTCGACCATCCGGGCCTCAGCCAGTTCTACTTCCTGCAGTCCGGCACCACCCTGCTCGTCATCGGCGCGGCGGTGGGTCTTGCTCGACTGGTTCCGGAGCAAGCACGCGCTCCCCGCCTCGTGGTCCCACTGGCCGTGACGGGTGCCCTCCTGAGTGGAGCAGCCGTCGCCATGCTCGCCTCCCTCTTCGCGGACGACACGGCGCCCTCGGCCAGCTCGACCGGCGGCACGACACCCCTCGCCATCGTGATCGCACCTCAGGCGTTCGCAGCGGTCCTCTCCGCCGGGGTCGTCATTGGCTTCGTGCTGGTCGCGCGACGGGTCGACGGCCTGCGTGGGTGGGCCC
>DATGYO010000029.1:0-17747 GCA_035297905.1 Nocardioidaceae bacterium | reverse complement strand
CTGGACTGGGCCGACGAGCTCGCCGCCGAGCAGAGCCGGCCGTTGCGGGTGCTGATCTCCGAGGTGGACGCGACCCAGGTGTTCGAGGCGACCAGCGACTGGCACGTCGCGAAGATGGCCGAGCTCGAAGCCGACGCCCGGGACCGGATCGCGGGCGCGCGAACCGCTCACGCCGAGCTCGAGATGGTCTCGATCCCGCCGACCCAGGTGCTGATCGAGGCCTCCTCACGCGCCGGGACCGTGGTGGTCGGTGCGCGGGGGCACAGCCTCCTGTCCGGTGTGGTGCTCGGCTCGGTCAGCCAGCACGTGGCGAGGCACGCGTCCTGCCCGGTGGTCGTGGCTCGCACGCCCTACGACCCGGAGAGCACCAGGGTCGTGGTGGGCGTGGACGGGTCGACCGGGAGCCGCAAGGCGCTGGAGTTCGCCTTCGAGCACGCAGCCCGCCACGGCGACGAGGTCACCGCCATCCATGCCTGGCGCAACGCGTCCCGGGACTTCTCCAGCGAGAGCCTCGTGGAGGAGATCCGGGCTGCGGAGCGCATCCTGGCGGAGGCGCTGGCCGGGTTCGCCGAGCAGTTCCCAGCCGTCAAGGTCAACTCCGAGGCAGTGCCGACCGCGCCCTCCCGGGTCCTCGCGGACGCTTCGCAGGCTGCCGCGCTCGTCGTCGTCGGCTCCAGGGGGCTCGGCGCCTTCGCCGGACTCCTCCTCGGCTCGGTGAGCCAGTCGGTCCTGCACCACGCGCAGTGCCCGGTCGCCGTCGTACGGTGAGGAGCATGCGGGCCTGGGAGACCACCGGGACGGGGACGCTGCGCCTCGTCGAGCGGCCGGTTCCGCGCCCGGGACCGGCTGAGGTGCTCGTCGCGGTCTCGGTCTGCGGCGTGTGCCGCACCGACCTGCACGTCCGTGACGGCGACCTGCCGCAGCACCGGACGCCCGTCGTACCCGGGCATGAGGTGGTCGGCACCGTGGCCGCCGTGGGTGAGGGAGTCGCGCGCTTCGCCGAGGGCGACCGGATCGGGATCGCCTGGCTCCGGCACACCTGCGGCGAGTGCCAGTGGTGCCGGCGGGGGCAGGAGAACCTCTGTCCGCGCTCGCTCTACACCGGCTGGGACGAGGACGGTGGCTACGCGGACTACGCCCTCGTCCCGGCTGCCTTCGCCTACGACGTCCCTGCCGACCTGCCGGACGAGCAGGCCGCGCCGCTGCTGTGCGCGGGCATCATCGGCTACCGGGCGCTGCGGCGCGCGAACCTGCCCCCTGGTGGGCGGCTCGGCATCTACGGATTCGGCGCCAGCGCGCACATCACCGCCCAGATAGCGATGGGCCAGGGAGCCGAGGTGCACGTCCTCACCCGGGACGCCGCGGCCCGCGACCTCGCGCTGGAGCTGGGTGTCGCGTCGGCCGGAGGTGCGTACGACGCACCGCCTGTGCTGCTCGATTCGGCGATCGTGTTCGCGCCGGTGGGCGACCTCGTGCCTCCCGCGCTGGAGGCGCTCGACCGCAGCGGGACGCTGGCCCTGGCCGGGATCCACCTCTCCGACGTCCCGGCCCTGAACTATCAGGCTCACCTCTTCCGGGAGCGCGTGCTCACCAGCGTCACCGCGAACACCCGGGCGGACGGCGAGGAGCTGCTCCGGCTGGCACCGCGCCTAGGCGTCACCGCGACGGTCACCCCTTATCCGTTCGACAAGGCGGACGTCGCCCTCGACGACCTCCTCGCCGACCGGGTGCACGGTGCGGCGGTGCTACGGATCGGGGACCTTCGCCCCTGACATCGCCTCGGAGCTCCGTGCGGCAATGAAGTATGAGTGCAACCAAGACTTGGCATGTCGACATCTACATCGGCGAACGCGAAGGCAAGACCCATGCAGAGGCCCGGCTCCGCCCAGCGGAGGACGTCACCCTGACCGGCACCGGCACCGCGAGGCTGAACCCGACGGACCGGGACGTCCCGGAGATCGGTGACGAGCTCGCGACCGCGCGTGCCCTCTCCGACCTCGCTCACCGCCTGCTCCACGCAGCGGCCGAGGACATCGAGGCGCTGACGCACGAGCGCGCCCGCCTGCACAGCTGAGCGCCCTTGGCGACGGCAGCGCCGCCTCAGTGGTGGCGGCGCCAGTACTTGTGCGCGCCGTCGGCCATCAGCAGCAGTACGGCGGAGCCGGCGGCCATCGCCCACGCCGTCGCGGTCGGCCAGCTGCCCCCGAGGAGCCGGGAGAGCCACGGGACCCCGATGAAGGCCACGAGCAGGAGCGCCTCCGCGGCGACCGCGGCGAGCAGGAGCGGGTTGGTCGTCAGGGCGAGCCGCCATACCGGCTGGCTCGCGCTGCGGCAGGCGAAGGCGTTGGCCATCTGCATGACCGCGATGACCGCGAACGTCGACCCCGACGCTGTGGCGAGCAGCGCGGCTCCCGGCGTCTCGCCCCAAGACCAGCCGCCCATGGTGAGCACCACGACGAAGGTCGTGAGCGACATCGTCGCCTCGAGAGCCCCCAGGACGCCGAAGGCCCGGCGCAGGAGCGAGCCGTTGACGAGCGAGCCGCCGTGGGCCGGGCCCTGCATGACTCGCTTGCTCGGTGGCTCCCCGCCGAGCGCGGTCGCCGGCAGTATGTCGGTGCCGATGTCGAGCGCGAGCACCTGGAGCACGCCGATCGCCAGCGGCAGCTGGCCGCCGGTGAGGGCCCATGCCGCGAACGGGGCGACCTCTGCGACGTTGTCGGCGAGGTGGTAGGTCAGGAACCTCCGCACGTTCGCGAAGGTGGCGCGACCCAGCTCGACGGCGGACACGATCGTCGCGAAGTGGTCGTCGAGCAGCACCAGATCGGCCACCTCGCGTGCGACGTCACTGCCGCTCGCACCCATCGCCACGCCGACGTCGGCCTCGCGCAGTGCGGGAGCGTCGTTGACGCCGTCGCCGGTCATCGCCACGACGTGACCGCGCTCCCGCAGGACCCGGGCGATGCGGAGCTTGTCGGCCGGCGTCACGCGGGCTACGACAGCACCGGCCTCGTTGTCCAGGAGCGCGCCGAGCGCCTCGTCCTCCCCTGGAAGGTTCGAGCCGTCCAGCACCGCACCCCCCGGGCGGAGCAGCCCGACCTCACGGCCGATGGCGGCCGCTGTGGCGGGGTGGTCGCCGGTCACCATCGCCACCCGGATCGAAGCGGCTCGACAGGCCTCGAGCGCCTCGGTCACGTCAGGTCGCGGCGGGTCCTCCAGCCCGACCAGGGCGACCAGCCGCAGATCGGCCTCGGCCGTCTCGGGGTCGCGGCCGGCCTCCCAGGAACCCCGAGCCACCGCGACGACGCGGCGCCCCCGGGCCGCCATGTCGTCGAGCGCGTCGTTGGTTCCACGTGGAACCTCCTTGCACCGGCGCAGCACCGACTCCGGGGCCCCCAGGACGTGGGAGACTCCTTCGACCACGACGGAGCTGAGCATCCGGTCGGAGGTGAAAGGCCGGCGCAGGGCGATCCTGCTCGAGGGTGCCGCCGGGGTATGCCCCACGTGGCTCGCGGTCCGAACCGAGGTCGGCCCCGGCTGCGGCGAAGCGACGGCCTCCGCCGAAGCCACAGCCGGCTCCATCGGCTCGACGGACGTGCCGACCGTCGTACTCACCGGGACTCCGGAGCCGGCCGCATGATGCAGGCCGAGAGCCCAGCAGTGCAGAGCCGCCTCCATCGGGTCGCCGACCGCCACCCAGGTGTCGCCGTGCCGGACCACGCGGCCCGCCACACAGCGCACCGCGCTCTCGGCGGCATCGGCCATCTCGGCGACCGCTTCGGGCGACCCGTGGCGGTGTGTGGCCGGGGTGTATCCCTCCGGCTCCAGCGTCACCGTCCCAGCGGGCGTCCAGACCTCGACGACCGCCATCCGGTTCTGGGTGAGCGTCCCGGTCTTGTCGGTGCACACGAAGGTGGTCGCCCCGAGCGTCTCGACGGAGTCCAGCCGGCGCACCAGGGCCTTTCGGTCGGCCATCATCTGGGCGCCACGGGCGAGCGACAGGGTCACCGTCGGTAGCAGGCCCTCGGGCACGAGCGCGACCGTGACGCCGACCGCGAACAGGAAGGCGGCGGTGCCACTGAGGCCGAGCGCGATCCCCGCGACGCCGAGGAGCGCGCCCGCGCCGACCGCGACGATGGCGACAGTGCGCACCACGCCGTTGAGCTGCACGGTCAGAGGACTCGGCGGCCTGGTTGCCTGGCGGGTGAGGGCGGAGATCCCCGCGATCACCGTGTCTTCGCCGATCGCGACGACCTCGGCGACCGCTTCCCCCTGCACCATGAAGGTCCCGGCGACGACGTTCTCCCCGACCTCATGGCGTACCGGCTTGCTCTCCCCGGTCACCAGCGACTCGTCCACGCTGACGTCGTGGGCGCTGTGCAGCACCAGGTCCGCGGCCAGGCGGTCCCCGGCCGAGAGCACAACGATGTCGCCCCGGACGAGCCCAACCGCATCGATCATGTGGAGCTTGCCGTCACGTCGCACGAGCACCCGTGCGGGCAGCATCGCGTTGAGCCGCTCGGCGGACCGGTCGGCGCGGTACTCCTGGGCGAACGCGAACGCCGCATTGACGAGCACGACCACGACGATGGCGACCGTGAGCTCGGGCATCCCGGCGATGAGGGCGAGCGCTGCCGCCACCCACAGCAGGAGCGCGAGGAGGTGGGTCAGCTGCCGGAGGAACTGCCGCAGCCGAGACGGTCGCACCGGCGGCGGCAGCCGGTTCGGCCCCTCCTCGGCCGACCGCCGCGCGACTTCAGAGGTGCTGAGACCCGCGGCGGTCGTGCTCATCGCTCACCCCCGTCAGCGCGGTCGCTTCAGGGCGTCCCCGAGCCGTCTAGGGATGACCGGTGCCGGTCGGGACGATCGTCGCGTCGGGGCCGGGGAAGACCAGCGCTTCATGGCCGGTGTCGGACCAGCGGACGATGTACGGCGGTGTGCCGTCCTTGCCGCGGACCTCGAGAATCTCGCCATCGCGCTCGTGGTCGGCGACATGTGTGCCGTGAACGTGGATACGGTCACCTACTGATGCCTGCACGTCCCCTCCTCACTAGGCGCGCTGGACCGGGATCCGCACGCTGGGTGTCTCCGGGTGCTCGATCGGCACACGGACCTGGAGAACTCCGTCGTCGTACGACGCGGTGATCTCGTCCGCCTTCGCGCCCTTCGGCAGCGACACGGTGCGGCGGAACGAGCCGTAGTGGAACTCGCGGTGGTTCTTCTCCTTGGTCTCCTCGCGGCGCTCCCCGTGAATGGTGAGCATGTCGCCCTCCACGGTGACCTCGACGTCCTTCTCAGGGTCGATGCCCGGAAGCTCGGCACGGAGCACGTAGGCGCCCTCCTCCAGGAAGTCCTCCACCCGGACGTACGGTGCCAGGCCTACCCCGTGGAGGTTCAGCGGCGAGTTGGACTCGAGCCAGTCCAGCATCTCGGCCATCGGGTTCGTGGTCCGTCTCGCGATCGATGCCATGGTGTTCCTCCTTCGGACACGCGGGAAGTCTCTGGATACAGCGTGTCCCCGCGGCGACCGACACTGAAGGGGCGAAGGTCCCCCGGGGTAGGCAACATCACGTGACAGTCCGTCTTGGACGTGTTTGCACCGGGCCCTTGGGGGGCACTTGAGGACAGTCCGTCGTACGTCCTCCGAGAGCAGCCGAATGTCCGAGCACCTGCACGAAAGCATGTGGGGCTTCCAGCAACAGTTCCGGATCTCCCTCGATGCTGCCGTCGACCGGGCTCTCGACCAGATCGGCGCGATCCTCTCGCCCGAGGCGTACGTCGTCGGGTTCGCCGTGGGCGGTGACGACACCGGCCGGGTCTGCCTCGAGGCGCGAGAGGGCATCGAGCCGGCGTTCACGGCCGAGGACTTCGGCTCGGTGCTGCTCGATGCCAAGCGACGCTACGAGGAGTCCCCGGTCCACGACATGGACTTCTCGACCGACGAGCTGTACGACGCCCGGCACGCGTTCTTCCGCGATGCGGCACGGGGAGCGGCGGTCGAGGCGGCGATGCAGCGAGCGCCCGCAGGGGACGGCCGGACGTTCTTCGTGGGGCAGTCAGCCTGCGTCAGCGACTACGAGGTCCACCCGGTGATCGCCGTCGACACCGACGCCCTCGACTCGCTTCCGCGGCTGGAGACGACCGAGATCGACGGGATGCCGCTGACCGTGTCGCTGGCGCACGGCATCATCAGCGAGCTGCTGCGGACCGCCACCCACGCGCTGTTGGCGGCGAAGCCGCCACGCACGATCTCTCCGATCGAGGACGACGTGCCGACGGACGCGATCCGCCGGGCGGCGAACCACCTCGTGTTCTCCACCGCGATGATCGCCGGGCAGACTCTGGCGAAGGGGCTTTTCGACTCCTTCGAGGCGCTCGCCTCCACGGCGTACGAAGGTCGCGCCGGCTCGGGCTCGGTGATCCTTGCTGCGGACAGGCACCCTCACGTGGACGTCGCGATCCGGCTGCGGGCGCCTATCTCGGTGCGCGAGCGGCTGCAGTTCCGCAAGCTGCTCGAGCTCACCGACAACCAGCTCGGCCTGCTCATCGACGGCACGACGATCTACGGCCTCGGGGCGATCTCGGAGCAGTACAACGGCCGCAGCGAGGACCTGTTCCGGTTCACGGTCGTCGAGCAGGGCGTGTGGACGCTGTCCCACCACACGTCGCCGCTGCTCCGCGTCGCCAACGGACACCCGCAGCTGCCCCGGCCCCGGATGTCGCCCTCGTTGTTCGTCGACTCGATGCGCCGGGTGTTCGCGGATGTCGACGACGACGACATCCGGGCGATCTGGCGCCTCGCGCAGACGGCCGTGGCTGAGGGCAAGGGCACCATGCTCGTCGTCACGACCGCTGCGGCGCAGGAGGCGCAGAGGTTGTCGCCGCAGGCGCTGGCGATCGAGCCGCAGATGATCGGCAGCCGGATGCTCCGCTCGCTGACAAAGATCGACGGGGCGGTCCTGCTCACCCCCGACGGCACCTGCCACGCGGTCGGGGTGATCCTCGACGGGATCGCGACCGGTGTGGGCGACCCGGGTCGCGGCGCGCGCTACAACTCCGCAGTCCGCTACACCGCGGCGTCCTCGGCGCCGTGCCTGATCGTGATCGTCAGCGACGACGGGATGATCGACGTACACCCCGAGCTCGCCCCCCGGGTCCGGCCCGAGGACGTGGAGCAGGCGCTGTTCGACCTCGAGACGATCGGCGGTGCCGACGAGGTCAACCTCGAGAGCTTCTACGCCGCGCGGGAGCGGCTGCGGCTGTTCGCGTTCTACCTCTCCGAGAGCCAGTGCGAGCGCGCGAACGCCGTGGTGGGCCGGGTCGAGCAGCAGCGCTTCGCCCAGACCGGGATGCGACTGGCCGTCGTACCCTTCGCCCCCGACCGCCGCATGAACGACTCCTTCTTCTCCTCCTAGTGGGGTGTGCCGCCGGCTGGTGGCGATGCTAGTCGCCGGCCGTCACCGTGTCGCCGGCGGACGCCACCCGGCGAAGGCATGCGCTCGCCAGCACCGCGCGGGCCACCAGAGTGTGCGCACCCCAGAAGCCGAACCAGACGAGCTGAGACATCACGTCCTCGCGACTGTCAGTCCACGTCTCGTAGCCGTACACGAACGGCGCCTGGACGTAGAACGACGCACCGCAGCCGGCGACCCCGAGAGCCAGAGTCGCGAAAAGCCATCCCGACACCCGATGGCCCCCACATGCACCAGGAGAACCTTCGACATAGGCGTCATCCCGATCGCCGCCAACTCCCGTTTCATGCGAGCACGGCGCAGCGTGCGACCCCCACCAGTGCGCTCACCGCCATCATGCCGCAGCCAAGTCCTCGGACGGACCCGCGCGAAATTCAAGGGACGCCCAGTCAGCGCGGTCGCCGTCAAGGTTCCTCCACAGGTCCGCATGCGGCTGTCCGAGGCGCCTTCGTTCCCGACCGCGAATGAAGACACCTTCTTCTCCCCCTGACTCAGTCGCACAGCGCCTGCTCGACCATGAGCAGTGCGACGGCGCTCCGTCCGCAGCAATGAGCTCCTGGGGCCCGACGGGTCAAGGACGGGAGGCGGCAGTGGTCCAGCTGCGTTTCGGCGGGATCGGGCGGTAGCGACTGGAACCTCTCCGCACAGCGGGCCGTCAGTCGGCTGAGCTGTCTGAGTACGGGCGTGACGACCGACTACGTCCTCGGGCTCGACGTCAGCGGTCGCCGACGGCAACGCTCGTCCAAGCCACGCTCGTCCACGTCAGGTTTCGTCCACAGGTTCGTGGCGGCGGGGGTTGTCCACGTTTCTCGAACAGGTGTTCGAATGAGGGGTTGACGTTGCCTAGCGTGGGGGTCATGGAAAAGGTTGCGTCGACGCCGGTGGATGAGCGGGTGGACCCGGTGCACGTGTTCGCCGGTCGGGCGTTGGCGGCGCTGGACGGTCTGGGGGACGCGCCGGGGTGGGCGCTGACGCCGGACGAGCAGGCCGAGGCGCTGGTCGAGCTCACCGTGTTGGCGGCGCGGCTGACCGAGCTGCGGTGGCGGGTCCTGGCCGCGGCCGACACCAACGAGATCGGCGCGAAGGACGGCTCCACCTCGACCGCGGCGTGGCTGGCGCGGCGGACCCGGACGAACCGGACCCAGACCAACGGCGACCTGCGCGGGGCGCGGGCACTCGACGAGCCACGGTTCGCACCGACCCGGGCGGCGTTCGCGGCCGGTTTGCTGACGGTCGACCAGACCTGGGTGATCGTCCGGGCGGTCGAGGACCTGCAGGCCGGT
Organism: Nocardioidaceae bacterium; assembly: GCA_035297905.1. Classification (GTDB taxonomy): domain Bacteria; phylum Actinomycetota; class Actinomycetes; order Propionibacteriales; family Nocardioidaceae; genus Nocardioides_C. The sequence continues at coordinate 8,995 of DATGYO010000029.1, read as the reverse complement.
GAGGTCACCGACGAGCAACGCACCACCGCCCAGGAGCACCTGATCAACCTCGCCGGGGTGCACGACGCGAAGACGTTGCGGGTGCTCGCGAAGCGTTTGTTCGAGGTCCTCGCCCCGGACGAGGCCGACAAACGCGAGGGGGAGGCGTTGGAGCGCGAGGAAGGGCGGGCCCGGCAGAAGACCCGGTTCGCGATGCGTGACAACGGCGACGGCACCACCAGCGGTTGGTTCAAGCTGCCCACCGCCCAGGCGGAGATGCTGGGCAAGGCGGTCCAGGCGTTCGCCGCCCCCCGCCGCCAAGACCCCGGCGCCTGGCACGACGCGGACGGCAAGAAGGTCCCGTATCCGGTGTTGTTGGGGCAGGCGTTCGCCGAGCTGGTCGAGCACCTCCCGGTCGACAAGCTCCCCCAGGCCGGCGGGACCGCCGCGATCGTCGCGATCACGATGGAGCTCGACAAGCTCAAGACCGGGCTGGGTGCCGGGACCCTGGACACCGGCTCCCCGATGTCGGCCGGGCAGATCCGGCGGCTGGCGTGCAACGCCGGGCTGGTGCCGACGGTGCTCGGCGGAAGGTCGGTGCCCCTGGACCTGGGCCGCAAACGACGGCTTCACACCGAGGCCCAGCGGATCGCACTCGGCATCCGAGACAAAGGCTGCACCGCCCTCGGCTGTGACCGGCCCCCCGCCTGGTGTCACGTCCACCACGACGACTGGTGGTCCGAGGGCGGCGGCACCAGCGTGGAGAAGGGCAGGCTGCTCTGTCCGCACCACCACCACCTCGCCCACGACACCCGCTACGACATGCACCGGCACCAAAACGGCAAGGTCAGCTTCCAGAAACGCACCTGACCCACCGGCCACCGGCCACCCGCCGCATCACCCGCATCCCCGGAACGAAGTCCAGGCTGCGCATTCGCGGGGCGCCCCCACCGGCATGCCCCGCAAGGTCGGATCAGGCCGATCAACTGCCGCCAAGGGCAGGTGTCCCTATTCGGATACGGCGACTCCTGGCTCCGGCCACGCCCAACCGGATTTGGACGCTCGTCACCGATGGGAACAGGCGGCGCAAGCCGCCGAACGGCTCCGATCCACACCACCTGGGCTCGTTCTCAGCTCGCCCATGACGCGCGCCCTAAGACGGCAGCCATCGTAGCGAGCGCGCTGACGGTTCGGCTGGAGGCCGACCTCGACCTTCGCGAATGGCTACCGGACGTGACCAGTGGACTTCCATGTCCGAGGTCGTGGCGGCCTATGACGACATGGTCTTGCACAACGTCGTGCGCCCTGACGCTGGCCGCCGATGGGAGCCGCTCGGGGACGTGCTCACTCCGACAGGGACGCCTGAGTTCGGAGGGAGGATCGCCGGCATGAGCGGTGCACGCAGCAAGCCTGCCGAAGGACGCGCCGGACTGAGAAGTCAGCGGACCGAGGCGTGCATCTCCCACACGAGGATCTCGGCACCCTCGCCCGTCGCCGTCACCCGGTTCCCGCCGACCGAGGTGAAGCGAACCGCGTCACCCTCGTCGAGAGCGCCGGCTCCCTCGAGGTCGACGGTGCCCCGGGGCACGAAGAGGTGCAGGTACGGCGCGTCGGGCAACGTCACGCTCCCACCCGGCCCGAGCCGCGCGGCGTACAGCGCCGCATGACGGTTGTTGATCCGGATCGCTGCGGCGCCGTCGTGGGCTGCCATCCCGGAGGCCACGGGCACGAGCCCGCCGCGCATCAGCTCGTCGTCGATCTCCAGCTGCTCGTAACCAGGGGTCATCGCGGACTCGTCAGGGGCGACCCACATCTGCACGAAGTGCACGGGCTCGTGGTGCTCGGTGCTCGCCGGGTCGAGGCGCCACGAGTCGTTCTTCTCCGAGTGCAGGATGCCGGTGCCCGCGCTCATCCGCTGCGCCAGCCCGGGGTAGATGATGCCGGCGTGGCCGGTGGAGTCCTGGTGGACGAGGCTGCCGCGCATCACCCAGGTGACGATCTCCATGTCCCGGTGCGGGTGGGTGTCGAACCCGGTCCCGGCCCGGACCACGTCGTCGTTGTTGACCAGCAGCAGGCCGTGCCCGACGTTGCCCGGGTCGTAGTGGTGCCCGAACGAGAACGAGTGCTTCGAGTCGAGCCAGTCGGTCCGGGTCACGAACCGGTCCGTTGCCCGTCGTACGTCGATCCCCGGCTGCTGCAACGTCGTCATGGGGTGCCCAACCGCTCAGGACGCGGGCTTGTTCCGGCCGTACCGCAGCGGCTTGATGAGCTGCCCGGCCTCACTGTCGGCGACGAGCTGGGCCATCCGCCTGTCACGGGTCTCCTCCCTCTTCGCGGCCATCACCCAGCGCTTCGCGGTCTTCCGGTACGTCGGAGGGCGAGACTCGAAGAAGGCCAGGGCCTCCGGTGACGCGGCCAGCTGTGCTGCGTAGGCGGGACTGAGCTCGACCTCGTCGTTCTCGTAGGAGTAGATGCCCTGTCGGTCGTCCTTACGGGCCTCGAAGGCGGCCCGGCCGGCGTCGGTCATCAGCCCTCGCCTCTCGAGCTCGGCGACCTTGCCGATGTTGATGTTGCTCCACGTGCTCCCTCGCTTGCGGGGCGTGAACCGCTGACGGGAGCGTTCGCCGTCGACGCTGTAGTGGACGCTGTCGATCCACCCGAAGCACAGCGCCTGGTCGACCGCGTCGGACCAGGTGAGCCCGTTCCGGCCGGTGTGCTTCTTCCAGTAGCCCACCCACACCTCGGTGGCCGTCGCGTGGTTCTCCTCCAACCAGGCGCGGAACGCCGCAGGGCTCTCGAAGTAGATCACCGCGGGGTCCTCGGTCATCCCGACATCGTGGCAGACGCCCGCTGGTCCAGGTGCGCTTGTGGAGGGGCTGCCTAGCATGGCGGTGTGACGCCTCCCGGGGCGCCCACTCGGGAGGTGCCTAGCCCCAGCCCAGCCGCAGCCCCACCAGGGCGGGGCCGGTCGTGGCTCTGGCTCGCTGTGCCGGTGGGGCTGGCGGTGGTGCTGCGTCTGCCGTTCCTGCTCGAACCACTGCGGCCCGACGAGGCCGGCTACCTCATGGTGGCGCAGCAGTGGCATCTGTCCGACAGCACGACCTACGGGTCGTACTGGGTCGACCGGCCCCCACTGCTGCTGCTGATCTTCAAGGCCGCGGTCGGACAGGGACCCTTGGGGATCCGGCTCGTCGGGACGGTCGCGGCGGCTGCCCTCGTCGCTGCTGCGGCCGCCGTGGGACAGGCGGTGGCCGGCCGCCGGGCCGCCTGGTGGAGCTCGCTGGTCACGGCCGCACTCGTGTCGTCCTTCGCACTCGGCGGGCAGGAGGTCGACGGCGAGCTGCTCGCTGCTCCCTTCGTGCTGGCCGGCTGCGCTGCGACGTTGTGGGCGGTCGACGAGAGGCAGACCAGGGTCGGTCGCCTCGTCCTCGGCTTCCTGGCCGGCGTCGCAGCTGTCGCCGCCGTCCTCGTGAAGCAGAACTTCGTCGACGCCCTGGCCTTCGCGGGCGTCCTCCTGGTGCTCATGGCACGCAACCCGGCGACGCGACGGCGGGCGCTCGAGACCGCCGTGGCCGGCGCGGCGGGCGTCGCTCTGGTCCTGGCAGCCGTGCTGGTGTGGGCGGCCACCGTGGGTCCCGGCGTGGGCGACCTGTTCTACGTGATGTACCTGTTCCGCTTCGACGCCGCGGAGGTGATCGCCCGGCGCGACCTCGCGCGCCCCGAGGCACGCCTGCTCGGACTCGTCGCCGTGGCACTTGTCAGCGGGCTGGTCCCGCTCCTGACTGCCGCGCTCTGGCAGGCGCTCGGCCCGCCGCGGCGGCGCGACCCGTTGGCGTGGGCCCTCGCCGCGATGGTCGCTGTCGGGGGCGTCGGTGTGGCGGCGGGTGCGAGCTACTGGAGGCACTACCTGATCGAGCTGGTCCCGGCGGCCGCCATCGGAACGGCGATGCTCGCGCGTGGCCGGCCGACCAGGTGGGTGCGGCCGCTCGTCAGCCTGGTGGTGGTCTCCTCAGCGGTGGCCATGTTCGTGGGCGGCGGGATCCATCAGATCGCCGGAGATCCTGAGGAAGCGGCGACCAGGATGGCGCGATGGCTCGAGGCGCGATCGGCTCCCGGCGACACCGCGGTGATCACGTACGGCCACGCGAACGTCCTGCTGCCTGCGGGCCTCTCCAGCCCCTACCCGTACCTGTGGAGCCTCCCCGCCCGGGTCCGCGACCCGAACCTGAAGCTCCTGATCTCCACCGTGGAGGGACCCAGGGCGCCGACCTGGATCGTCGAGTGGAACAGCTTCGACTCCTGGGGACTCGACGCCGACCGCCGCCTTGCACAGGCGGTCTTCGAGAACTACCACATGGTCGCTGTCGTAGCCGGTCACAACGTCTACCGGCTCGACCGTCGCCCCTGACGGCCCCTGACGGCGACCCCTGACGGCGACCCCTGACGGCCCCTGACGCCGGCCGTGATCCGAGACGGCGATCAGGCAGGAGTGCCACTCTGGGCGCATGGAAGAGACCAGGGAGTACCCGCACCTGCCCCAGGGGTTCGTCTTCGGCGCCAGCACGGCGGCGTACCAGGTCGAGGGCGCCGTCGACGAGGACGGCCGTGGTCGCAGTGTCTGGGACACGTTCTGCGAGGAGCCGGGTCGCATCGCGGACGGCAGCAGCGGCGCGGTGGCGTGCGACCACTACCACCGCTACGCCGAGGACGTCGCCCTGATGAAGGGCCTCGGGCTCGACGGCTACCGGTTCTCCATCGCCTGGCCGAGGATCCAGCCCGACGGGTCGGGGAAGCCCAACGCGAAGGGTCTCGCCTTCTACGACCGCCTCGTCGACGAGCTGCTCGCTGCGGGGATCACGCCGATGGCGACGCTGTTCCACTGGGACCTTCCGCAGCCCCTCGAGGACGACGGTGGCTGGCTGAACCGCTCGACCGCCGACCGGTTCGGGGAGTACGCCTCCGTCGTGGGTGACTACCTCGGCGACCGGGTCGGCCACTGGGTCCCGGTGAACGAGCCGAACGTCGTGACCATGCTCGGTCACGCCCTCGGAGTACACGCTCCGGGCAGGCGGATGATGCTCGACGCGCTCCCGGTCGCCCACCACCTCCTGCTCGGCCACGGCAGGGCGGTCCAGGCGCTCCGCGGCACGGGTGCGACCAGCATCGGCACCGCCACCAACCACACTCCGGTGTGGGCGGCGACCGGCAGTGCTGAGGACAAGGAGGCGGCGGCCGGCTACGCGACCCTGTGGAACCGGGTGTTCGCCGACCCGATCCTGCGCGGGACCTACCCCGACGGGTTCCAGGGGCTGATGCCCGGCCCGGTCGCCGAGGACCTGCGGGTCATCAGCAGCCCGATCGACTTCTACGGCGTGAACTACTACAACCCCACGCGCGTCGCCGGACCCTCGACACCGGCACCGGAGGGCAGCCCGTTCGCCGCCGAGGGACTGCCGTTCGTGATGCTCGCGGTCGAGGGGTACCCGCGCACGGACTTCGACTGGCCCGTCGTACCGGAGGGCCTGCGCGACCTGCTGGTCACGATGTCCGACGAGTACGGCGACGCGCTCCCGCCGGTCTACGTGACCGAGAACGGCTGCGCCTACAACGACGAGCCCGACGAGACCGGCCGGGTCGCGGACCAGCGCCGGATCGACTACCTCGACGGGCACCTGCGCGCCCTGGGCCAGGCGATCGAGGCCGGGGTCGACGTCCGGGGCTACTTCACGTGGAGCCTGCTCGACAACTTCGAGTGGGCCGAGGGGTACTCCAAGCGCTTCGGTCTCGTGCACGTCGACTACGCGACGCAGCGGAGGACGCCGAAGGACTCCTATGACTGGTTCGCGCGGATGATCGGCGAGAACAAGCGCATGGCTTGAGGTTGTCCCGGTAGGGCACTGTGGATCTCAGGCGGGTGGCAGGAAGCTGCTCGGACGACGAGACATTCGAGCGAGGTACCCATGTCACTGACCGTGCTCGTCACCGGAGCCACAGGCTTCGTCGGGACGCACCTGGTGCGCGCGCTTGTCGAGGAGGGGCACGACGTCCGGGCGATGACCCGCAGGCCCGACGACTACGAAGGTCAGGGGGAGCCGGTGGAGGGCGATGTCTTCTCGCCCGAGACGCTCAAGGGCGCGCTGCGGGGTGTCGACGTCGCCTACTACCTCGTGCACTCGCTCGACGACAAGGACTTCGTCCGCAAGGACGCCGAGGCCGCGAGCGCGTTCGGGCAGGCCGCGGCCGATGCGGGTGTCCGCCAGATCATCTACCTCGGCGGGCTCGGGGAGGACAACGCCGAGCTCTCGCCGCACCTGAAGTCTCGCCGCCAGGTCGAGCACCTCCTCGGCGACGGGGGCGTCCCGGTGACCGTGCTGCGCGCGGCGATCGTGGTGGGCCACGGCGGCATCTCGTGGGAGATCACCCGCCAGCTCGTGAAGAACCTCCCGGCGATGGTGGCTCCCCACTGGGTCGGCACCAAGACCCAGCCGATCGCGGTGCAGGACGTGGTCCGCTACCTGGTCGGCGTCCTCGACAACGACGAGGCGAAGGGGCAGATCTTCGAGGTCGGTGGGCCGGAGGTGCTGACCTACCGCGACATGCTGCGCCGGGCCTCGAAGATCCAGAACGGCCGTGACGTGCCGATCGTCGTCGTACCCGTGCTCACCCCGCAGCTGTCGTCGCAGTGGCTGGCGTTCGTCACCGACGTGGACGCGAAGACCGGCCGCAACCTGATCGAGTCGATGAACAACGAGGTCGTGGTGCACGACGACTCGATCCGGAAGGTCGTCCCCTTCGAGCCCATGGGGTACGACGAGATGGTGAAGGTGGCTCTCGCGGACCGGCTGCGCGAGAAGGGAGAGTTGTGACCTGGCTGAGCCGCTTCGTCGACTCCACCCTCGTATCACCCGTCGAGCGGGACCATCGCCAGTCGGACCACATGTTCAAGCGGCGGCGGGTCGTCGCGGCCGCCACCCTCCTCGTGGGCGCTACCCTGCTGGGCTTCTCCCTGGCAACCAGGCCGGGTGACCCGGCGTTCTACATCCTGACCTTCGCGCTCGCCGCGACCTGGACGGTCGGGGCCTTCCTCTCCGGGCCGCTGCATGCCGGCCGGATGCGTGTCGGCTCCAACCTGAAGCGCCCCGTGCTCCAGCCGATCGCGATCGGCCTGGTCGCCGTTGCGGTGTTCACCGTGGGCGCGCTCGTCGTCGCCCAGATCCCGCCGCTGCACTCCAGCGTCGACGACGTGCTCGACCACGCCCGCTACGGGTCGCTGCCCGTGATCGCGCTGATCACCGTGGTCAACGGGCTTGCCGAGGAGCTGTTCTTCCGGGGCGCGCTCTACTCCGCGATCGGGGCGAACAACCCTGTGCTGATCTCCACGGCGATCTACGCGTTGACCACGGTGGCGACCGGCAACGTGATGCTGGTCTTCGCGGCCGCCGTCCTCGGCCTGCTCGACGGGCTCCAGCGGCGGGTCAGCGGCGGTGTCCTCGCGCCGATGCTCACCCACGTCACGTGGTCGCTCGGCATGCTGTTCATCCTGCCGCCGCTGATGGCCGCGCTCGGCTGAGCCGAGGGGCATGAACCCAGGCGCATGGGCCAGCCGAGCTGGGCGTCACCCCAGCGTGCGCTTGAGCCGGATGCCGAGCGAACCCTTGTTGTCGCGGTGGTCGAGGTCGAAGACGCTCAGTCGGATCGGCCCGTTCTTGGTGGCGGTGAACCAGGTCCGGTAGCGGGCGTCCTTCGAGCAGGGCTTGGTGGGCCCGAGCGGACGCCAGCGCACTGCCTGACCGTCCACCCACAGGTTGAGCGGGTCCTGGCTCAGGACGTCGGGGTCCTTGGTGACCCATCCGGCAGAGGTGCTGACGCAGGAGGCGTCGTACGAGCGGCCACCGGAGGTGAACCGGCCGCTGACCGTCACCCAGACCCGCTCGCCCTTGCGCAGGCGCATCGTGGAGACGGTGCCTCCTCGTGAGTGGGAGTTGACCTTGAAGACGTCACCCTTCTGCTGCCACTCCGGCTGCCGCAGGTGAGGACGCTCGCGGTCGGCCGCCTCCGGGGTCGTGATCGGGGTCTCCCGCTGCACCTTCACGGCGAGCGCGCCCGTGTTGTCGGACGGGCTCAGCGGGTCCCACAGGTCGAGGCGCAACCGGCCACGAGAGTCGGCGACGTAGTCCGCGACGTGGCTGCTCGTGCAGCTTCCGGACGTCGGCTGCCCCTGGAACGGCGCCCCGTCGACGTACAGGTTGCCGTGGTCCTGGTCGGGCACGCGCGGGTCGATCGAGGCCTTCTCGTACCAGGTGCCGCGCACGAGGACGCACTGGCCGTTCGAGACCACACCGCCGCCCATCTGGACCGCGCCCGAGACCGTCAGGCGGTACGTCGCGCCCGGCTGGAGGCTGCGGACGGTGTAGGTCGCGCCGGCTGCCGAACCCGGCACCGTGACGTTCTCGGCGATGAGGCCGAAGCCGGTCCGAGCCGCGGCGGCGTACGTCGGAGCGGGCCGCAGCGGCTGGTACGTCGGGAGCGCGGCCGCCACCCGGGCCTTCTTGCGGCCGACGACGACGGTGAGGCGGCCTGTGGAGGCGACGTGGCGACCCGCCACCCAGATCTTCAGGGTCCGGTCCCTGGTCGGGGTGATCTCCGTGCGGTAGGAGTGCGACCCGCGACAGGTGTCGGCGAACGGGCGCTTGCCGTTCACGACGAGCGCGAGCGGGCCGAAGTCCCGACGCGTGCGCGGCCTGGGCCTGGGAATCCAGCTGTCGTCGCGGGACGACCACGTGCACACAGCGTCGCCGACCTGGTCGGGGGCGCCGAAGGTGTAGAGGCCGGCCGCGGTGAAGGAGTACGTCACTCCCCGGGCGAGCTTGAACTTGGTCTCGACCGGCTTCCCGTTGGCTGGAACGGTGATGCGCGTGTAGGGCGTGCGGCGCAGGTCGATGACGCCGTCGGGGAACCTCGGTGCGCGCTTCGGCGGCTGCGGCTTCTCCGGCGCGGGAGCCGGGGTCGGCTTCGC
>DATGYO010000028.1:0-25559 GCA_035297905.1 Nocardioidaceae bacterium | reverse complement strand
CGATCTTGGAGATGTCCTGGCCGGCGTCCTTGAGCACCTGCTGCACCGGCGACTTGGTGCGCTCGAGCAGGTCGGCGGTGATCTTCTGGAACTCCGACCGGGTCAGCTTCTCCTCGAAGTGGAGCGGGCCTGACTCGGAGTGCGTGATGTAGGGCAGGTGGACCGTGGTCTCGCTGGAGGCGGAGAGCTCGATCTTCGCCTTCTCGGCGGCCTCCTGGAGACGCTGACGGGCGATCTTGTCTGCACCGAGGTCGACGTTGTTGCTGGCCTTGAACTTCTTGACCATCCAGTCGACGATCCGGTTGTCCCAGTCGTCGCCACCGAGGTGGTTGTCACCGGAGGTCGCCTTCACCTCGACGACACCGTCGCCGATCTCGAGCAGGGAGACGTCGAAGGTGCCACCACCGAGGTCGAAGACCAGGATGGTCTGGTCGTGCTCCTTGTCGAGGCCGTAGGCCAGCGCGGCCGCGGTCGGCTCGTTGACGATCCGCTGCACGGTGAGGCCCGCGATCTCACCGGCCTCCTTGGTGGCCTGGCGCTCGTGGTCGTCGAAGTACGCCGGCACGGTGATGACCGCGTCGGTGACGTCCTCGCCGAGGTAGGCCTCGGCGTCGCGCTTGAGCTTCTGGAGGATGAACGCCGAGATCTGCTGCGGCGTGAAGTCCTTGTCGTCGATCTTGGTCTTCCAGTCGGTGCCCATGTGGCGCTTGACGGAACGGATGGTGCGATCGACGTTGGTGACGGCCTGGCGCTTGGCCACCTCACCGACGAGCACCTCGCCGTTCTTGGCGAAGGCGACCACGGACGGCGTGGTCCGGGCACCCTCTGCGTTTGCGATGACGGTGGGTTCGCCACCCTCGAGGACGGATACGACGGAGTTCGTCGTACCCAGGTCGATGCCGACCGCGCGTGCCATCTTCTATACCTCCACGGATCAGGGCGTGTATCTGTCGCTGTTCTGGGGACGGACCCTGTCTAGCAGGTCCCGCCGACAGGAGTCTGTCAAACAACTTGAGTCGGTTCAACTCAACTCTTGTCATGGGGTTCAACGCAGGAGAATGCGACAAGATTCCCGCTCGAGCACCGGTTCTCCGCGTCAAGATCGTGCACCTGCGAAGTCGTGACCGCTCGTCAGCGGATCTCCGCGTCAGAACCGTGCATCTGCACGATTCTTGCCAGTCGGACCTGCGACGACGGGCGACACCGGCAGTCCGCACGCGGGGCTCAGCGAGAGCGTTCGAGCCCCGGGAAGCTGCGGCGGAAGAGGTCGACGGCCGGACCGAGGAGGAGGAAGACCAGCACCGTGCCCGGGCCGACCGCGGCGCCGAGCAGCCAGCCGACCAGCGCACCCCCGCCCTGGACCAGGTTGTAGCTCCAGCGGAACGGGATCGGCGGGTCCCAGGCGATCGCCATCGCCTCGGCCGGGCCGGCGCCGGTGGCGCTGGCGAGGTAGGCCGCGACGCCGATCGTGATGAGCACGAGCGCGCCGGCGAGAATCGCGACGCGGCCGCCGGTCGAGGAGACGTGCGGGACGACCGCCATCACCGCCGAGATGACCACTCCGACGAGGAACCACTGCACCAGGGTGCCGGGGCCCGGCCGCGTGCCACGGACCCACGCGAGCCCGATGAAGGCGGCGCCGACGACGATGTTCAGCTGCCAGAAGGGAAGGCCGGTCGCCTTGGTGAGCCCGCTGACCATCGTGGAGTAGCCGTCGGAGCCCATCGCGGCCTCGAGCAGCAGGGCCACACCGGCGCCGAGCACGGTGCACGCCAGCACCAGCTGGAGGTACTGGACCACGACCTCCCGGACCGGCCGTCGGCGCGGGCCACCGGTCACCCGGCCACCGGCTCGCACAGCACGACGGGGATCTCCCGGTCGGTCCAGGACTGGTAGGAGGCGAAGTCGGCGTACAGGTCCACCAGCCGTGGCCACAGCTCCGCGCGCTCCGACGGCGTCGCCGTGCGAGCCCGCATTCGTCGCACGTCGCCACGGACCTGAACGGTGACGTCCGGGTCGGCCAGGATGTTGAGGTACCACTGCGGATGCTTGGGCAGCCCGCCCTGGGAGGCCACGATCACGACCCGGTCGCCGTCCGGCAGGAAGAGGAGGGGCGTGGTGCGGACCTGACCGGACTTGCGGCCGGTGTGGCCGAGCAGGCAGATCGGCACGCCCTGAGGGAATGCCGCACCGATCCTCAGCTTGCCCATCAACCTGCCGTTGGTCCGCCGGTAGACCCACACGTTCACCGCCGCCGCGCGCTTGAGCAGCTTGGGGACCAGGGGCGAGTCCAGCCCCTTGGGCTTCGGCTTCGGGCTGACCGAGGTCATCGGACGTGCACGGTCACGGCGTTCGACTTCTTGCCGGTCGCGGGGTCGACCACGCGGAACTTGTTCATCCCGGACTGCCCGGTCATGACGTACGTGGTGAAGGTGCCCCCGCTCACCGACGTGGAGCTCGGGAAGTCCGTCCAGCCGCCCTCGAAGCGCTGCACCTGCAAAGACGCACCCTCACCCCGGGGGTAGGTGCCGCTGAAGTAGATCTTCTCCATGGGCGCGACCTCGAGCGGACTCGCGGACAGGCTGATCACGGAGGGGGCCTGCTTCGGCTTCCTCGGCTTCGGCGACTGCGACTCCTCGGGGGTGGCCGAGGCGCCGGCGGACCCGCTCGGCAACTTCTCGCCGTTCAGGTCCTGGAGGGTGAGTCCCGGGTCGTCGTCGTGGGTGGAGCCCGACGTGCGCGAGGGGAAGTAGAGGGTCGGCTTCTCGCTGGCCGCGGACTGCTTGTCACCGAGTCCCGAGATGCTCACGGCCCCGATCGTGACGATGCCGATCACCCCGCCCACGAGCACGGCGACACCCAGCAGCGCACCGACTCCGACAAGCAGGGGGCGGCGCCACGGGGTCTCCTCGTCATCAACCATCGGCACCAGCCTAGGGGAGAGCCGATCCGGTCAGACGCGGCGCTTCCAGACCAGCTCCTCCACGGGCCCCCCGAGACCGCCGTCCGAGGCCTGGCCGAGAACTGGAACAGGTTCTAGTATGAGTCGACTCGACCACCAACCGCCAGGGAGTCTCCCGATGCGATTCACCTACGCCGAGGCCATGACCCAGGCGGAGTACTACCTGCCACTGGCGCAGGCCGCCGAGGCCGCCGGCTACGACACGATGACGGTCGCGGACTCCCTGATCTATCCGAAGGAGTCCGACGCGACCTACCCGTACACCGACGACGGGAACCGAGAGTTCCTCGAGGACAAGGAGTTCATCGAGACCTTCACCCTGATCGCCGCGATGGGCGCCGTGACCGAGCGGATCCGGTTCACGCCGTTCGTGCTGAAGCTGCCCGTCAGGCCGCCGGTGCTCGTCGCGAAGCAGGCGAGCTCGATCGCCTTCCTCACCAGGAACCGGCTCGGACTCGGCGTGGGCCTGAGCCCGTGGCCGGAGGACTTCACCGCGATGGGTGTGCCCTGGAAGGGCCGCGGGAAGCGGATGGACGAGGCGATCGACGTCGTCCGCGGCCTCACCCGGGGCGGCTGGTTCGAGTACCACGGCGAGGTGTACGACATCCCGGCGATGAAGATGACGCCGGCGCCCACCGAGCCGATCCCGATCCTCGTCGGCGGGCACAGCGACGCCGCACTCCGCCGGGCGGTCCGTCGGGGGGACGGCTGGATGCACGCGGGCGGAGACGCCGAAGAGCTCGACGTGCTCCTCGACAAGATCGCCAAGCTCCGCGCCGCCGAGGGCGTCACGGAAAGGCCCTTCGAGATCCACGTGATCTCCCTGGACGCCTACTCCCCCGACGGCATCAAGCGCCTCGAGGACAAGGGGGTGACCGATGTGATCGTCGGCTTCCGCGTGCCTTACGTGAAGGGCCCCGACACCGAGCCGCTGGCCAAGAAGGTCGAGCACCTCGAGCGCTTCGCGGAGTCCGTGATCGCCAAGGTCAAGCCATGAGCGGGGACCTCACGAAGCCGTTCCGGGAAGCTGTTGCGGAAGCGGAGCGGCTGATCGAAGGCGCGGACTTCATCCGGACCGAGCAGGACCTCGCCGAGGGCTACGACTACCTCGCGGGGTCGGTCCGGGCCTCGCTGCAGGCGGCCTTCGAGTACGACCTCGAGCACCCGCTGTTCATCAACTCCACCCACCAGTACTCCAAGCAGGGCCTCGACAACCCCGACGCGATCTACTTCCACGCCTACATCAAGGACGACGCCGAGTACGTCGTCACCGGCCGCCGTGGGACCACCGCCGACCTGTCGTTCCAGGTGATGAACGGCAGCTACTCCCCGGCCGAGGCCCCCGACAGCGTGGCCGCCTTCGACGACCGGGCGCTGGAGGTCGCGGAGGACGGGACGTTCGAGGTGCGGTTCGGTCCCGCGCGAGACGACGTCCCGCCCAACTACTTCGTGCTCGCCCCCGACTCCTCGATCCTCATCGTGCGCGAGGTCTACAGCGACTGGAACACCGAAGAGCTCGGCCGCCTCCGGATCCATCGCGTCGACACCCTCGGCACCGTGCCGCCGCCGGTCGACCTCGAGCGCGTGGCCAAACGGTACGCCGTCGCGGCGAAGATGCTCGTGGGCCGCATCCACACCTGGTTCGCCTTCCCCGACTGGTTCACCTACAAGGAGCCGGTCAACACGCTCACCGCGCCGCAGGTCACACCGGGCGGGCTGTCGAGCCAGTTCTCGAGCATCGGCCACTACGACCTGACCGAGGACGAGGCCCTGGTCGTCACGGTCCCCAAGGCCGACTGCGCCTACCAGGGCATCCAGATCGGGTCCGCCTGGTACATCTCCACCGACTACGTCAACCACCAGACCTCGCTCACCGCGGCCCAGTCGCACGTCGACCCGGACGGCCTGATGCGCTACGTGGTCTCGGAGCTGAACCCCGGGATCGCGAACTGGCTCGAGACGACCGGCCACTCCCGCGGCGTGATGATGCTCCGGTGGCAGCGGCTCTCCCGCGAGCTGACCGCGGAGGACGGGCCGCGCGTCGATGTCGTGAAGGTCGACGAGCTCGCCGACGTGCTCCCCTACTACGAGTCGCAGCGCGTGACACCCGCCGAGTACGCCAAGCGGATCGAGGCCCGGCAGGTCGGCGTCGCCCGCAGGATGATCAGCTGATGGGGATCCTCGACGGCCGCGTGGTCGTGGTGTCGGGCATCGGGCCCGGCCTCGGTGCGGCGATCGCCCTCCAGTCGGCCAGGGCCGGGGCGGCCGTCGTACTCGCTGCGCGGACGCCCGAGCGGCTGGAGAAGGTGGCGGCGGCCGTCCACGAGATCGGCGGGACGGCGACGGTCGTCCCCACCGACATCACCGACGACGACTCCGCGCAGAACCTCCTGGACCGCACGCTCGAGGAGCACGGCCGGGTGGATGCCTTGGTGAACAACGCCTTCGTGATGCCGCCGATCGAGCCCGTGAGCGGAGCTGACTTCGACGCGATCCGCTCCGGCTTCGAGACGAACGTGCTCGGGTCCCTTCGCATGTCGAAGGTCTTCGTGACGGCGCTCGAGGAGACCCACGGCTCGATCGTGATGATCAACTCCGCGGTGCTGCGGCACAGCACCCCTACGTTCGGCGCCTACAAGATGGGCAAGGCGGCGCTGCTCGCGATGTCGCAGACACTCGCGTCCGAGGTCGGCCCCCGCGGGGTCCGCGTGAACACCGTCGCCCCGGGCTACATCTACGCCGACTCGCTGAAGTGGTACTTCGACCACCTGGCTCATGAACGAGGGGCCACTCATCAGGCCGTGTACGACGAGACCGCGGCGGCGTGCGACCTCCGCAGGCTGCCCGTGCCCGAGGAGATCGCCGACGCGGTGGTCTTCCTGGCCTCCGACATGGCGCGCGGGATCACCGGACAGTGCCTCGACGTCAACTGCGGCGAGTACCACCACTAGGGGCGAGATGCGCGAGAGAGACAGCGTCGGGACCTTCGAGGACCTCCACGAGGCGGCGACCCGGGCGACCGGCCTCGACGACTTCGGCGGCGACGAGTACCACGAGGGCCTGCGGATCCTCCTCGACGACTACGCGCAGGAGGCCGGGCTCACGGGTGTCGGCAACTACATGCAGCGCTCGTTCGTGAGAGGCGCACTGATAGCGCGGCTGCTCAGCGAGATGGGGTTCAAGCAGCACCCTGAGTACGTCGACGTGGCGATCGAGCGACCGGTCTTCGTCACCGGACTTCCCCGCACGGGCACCACTGCCCTGCACCGGCTGCTCACCGCCGACCCGACGCACCAGGGCGTCGAGCTGTGGCTGACGGAGTTCCCGCAGCCGCGCCCGCCCCGGGACACCTGGGACGACAACCCCGTCTTCAGCGGCATCCAGTCGGCCTGCGCCGAGCACCACGTGGAGAACCCCGAGTTCATGGGCATCCACTACATGGACGCCGCCTCGGTCGAGGAGTGCTGGCGGCTGCTGCGCCAGTCCGGGAAGTCGATCGGCTACGAGTCGCTCGCCTACGTCCCGAACTACTCCGCGTGGCTGGCGAAGCAGGACTGGACCGACGCCTACGCCCGGCACAAGGCGAACCTGCAGCTGATCGGCCTCGACGACCAGGACAAGCGGTGGGTGCTGAAGAACCCCTCCCACCTTGTCGGCCTCGACGCGATCATGAGCGTCTACCCCGACGCGCTGGTCGTGCAGACCCACCGCGACCCTCGAGTCGCGATCGCCTCGGCCTGCTCGTTGAGCGCGGAGGCCACCCGTGGCTGGTCGACGGTCTTCCAGGGCGAGGTGATCGGGCGCACGCAGCTCGACATGCTGGCACGGGCTTCGGAACGTTTCGCGGAGGAGCGTGCGAGGTACGACCCGGCCCAGTTCGTCGACGTGGAGTACGACGACTTCGTCGCCGACCCGGTGGCGATCGTGCACGGCATCTACTCCGCGTTCGACCTTCCCTGGGGCTCCGACGTCGAGGAGCGGGTCGGTGCCATCGACGAGGAGTCGCGGAGCGGCGTCCGCCGCCCGGCACACCGGTACTCCCTCGAGGACTACGGCCTCACCGAGGACGAGGTCCTCGCCCGCTTCTAGCGCGGGACCTCGTGCGTCACCACTTGTCGTGCACGTGCTCCTTGATGCGACGGTCGTAGACGGCCCGCACGTGCTCGAGGGTCGACGCATCCAGAGCCGGAAGGTTCGCCGCCTGCGCGTTGAGCTCGGCCTGCTGCGGGTTCCGCGCCCCCGGGATCACCGTGGAGACGCCCGGCTGGTCGAGGATCCATCTCAGCGCGAGCTGCGCCGTGGTGCCCGTGCCGGGAAGTCCCTCGGCCAGCTCGCGCGCGGCCGCGACGCCGACCCCGAAGGGCACGCCCGCGAAGGTCTCGCCCACGTCGAAGGCCTCGCCGGCCCGGTTGAAGTTCCGGTGGTCGGTGGACGGGAACGTCGTGTCCTCGTCGTACTTGCCCGACAGAAGACCGCTCGCCAGCGGGACCCTCGCGATGATGCCCACGCCCGCCTCTCTCGCGGCGGGCAGGACCTGCTCGAGCGGTTTCTGGCGGAAGCAGTTGAGGATGATCTGGACCGTTGCCACGCCTGGCCGCGCGATCGCGGTGAGGGCCTCGTCGCAGGTCTCGACACTCACGCCGTAGGCCTCGATCCAGCCGTCGTCGACGAGCTCGGCGAGAGCGTCGAAGACCGCGTCGTCGGAGTACACCGGGGTCGGAGGGCAGTGGAGCTGGACGAGGTGCAGCCTCTCCATCCGGAGGTTCTCGCGGCTGCGCCCGACCCAGGCGCGGAGGTTCTCCCGGGTGTACTGCTCCGGCACGAACGGGTCGGCGCGCCGGCCCGCCTTGGTCGCGACCGTGACGTCCACGTCGGGCCTCTCCCGGAGCAGCCGTCCCACCAGGCGCTCGCTGCGGCCGTCGCCGTACACGTCCGCGGTGTCGATGAAGGTGACGCCGTTGTCAACCGCCGCGTGCAGCGTCTTCATGGCGTCCTCGTCGGGGACCTCTCCCCAGTCCGCGCCGATCTGCCAGGCCCCGAGGCCCACGATGCTCACCGAACGGCCGGTGCGGCCCAGCACTCGCTTGTCCATGCCCCCGACCCTACGGGCCACCCGATGGCGGCCCGAGTTCACCCGAGCTCAGCCGGGGTCACCGAGGACGTACGACGATCCGCGCGCCGTACCTGGGGACGCTGGTGATGTTGCGAACCTTCGGCTCGTCGTCGGCCCCCGCCGGAACGCGTACGTCATAGGCCGCCAGCACCTCGCGAAGCACGGCCACGCCCTCCATCAGCGAGAACCCTGCCCCGATGCACCGGCGAACGCCGCCACCGAACGGGATCCAGGTGTTGGTCTCGACGTGGCCATCGATGAACCGCTCGGGACGGAACACCGCCGGAGCCGGGTGGTTCTCCGGCCGGCTGTGCGTGACGATGATGGACGGCCCGATGTTGGTGCCTCGGGGCAGGTCCCACTCGCCGATCGTGGCGGGAGCCATGAGGTGCCGCACGACCATCGGGATCACCGGGTGGAGACGCATCGCCTCCTTCATGACGGCCTCGAGGTAGTGGTCGTCGCCCTCGTCGGCCGCCTTCTGCGCCTTGCGCAGCTGGGCGTCGTCGCGGCCGAGCTCGTAGAGCGACCAGGACAACGCGGTGGCCGTCGTCTCGTGGCCCGCGAGGAGCAGGGTCACGAGCTGGTCGCGCAGCTCAGCGTCGGAGAGCCCGTCCTCGCCATCGCCCACGGCGAGCAGCTGGGAGAGCACGTCCGTGCGCTCGGCCAGGTCGCCGGCCGCACGACGTTCGGCGATCTCGGCGTACATCACCTTGTCGAGCGCGCGCTGGTTGTCGACCGTCGCCTTCCAGGGACCGAACTTCTGGAGGAACGGGTAGCCCCAGCCCAGGAGTACCACGGGGTTGATGTCGACGGTCTTGTTCACGAGAGGCCGCAGCTCGGCAAGGCGGTGCTCGTCGGTCACGCCGAACACGACGCGGAGGATGACCTCGAGGGTGAGCGCGTTCATCCGGTCCAGCGACCGGAACGGCACGTCCGGGGTCCAGCGGGCCACCTCCTCCTTGGCGAGCCCGGTGACCACCGACTGGTAGCGGCGAAGCGCCGCGCCGTTGAAGGCGGGCATCAGGAGCTTGCGGGCACGGCGGTGCTCGCCGGAGTCCTGGAGCAGCAGCGAGTGCTCGCCCATGATCGGGCCGAGGATCGCGTTGCCCTTGCCGGCGTGGAACACCTCCGGGTCGCCCGCGAAGATCTCCTTGGTGTGCTCGGGTCGCGTGAACAGCACCAGCGGCGACGCCTTCGGCACGAGGCGGATCGTGAAGACGTCGCCGTACCTGCGGTGCATCGCCGGGATGAACTGGTGGCGGAACCGCATCAGCAGCATGCTCTGCAGCAGCGCAGGCAGGCGCGGGCCCGGCGGCAGCTCCGCCGAGGGGATCCGGCGGGCGAAGCCTGCGTTGTACGGCTTCATCTTCGCGAAGCGATCGTCGGTGACGGTCATGACCACATCCCGTGCTAGAACGTGTTTCGCATACTACGGGTATGCCTCCTGCGAAGGAAGGGACGGCCCGAGGGCCTGCTGCGCCCGGAGCTCCCGCTCTCGGGTCGAGTGCTCGTCGGTGCGCTCGTCGTAGGCCCAGAAGTCACGCAGCCAGACCGACACGCCGACGACCCCGGCCACGCAGAGGATCCCGCCGCTGGCGATCGACCCGCGCACCGACCAGGCGTCGGCGACCAGACCGGCGCGGGTCTGCCCGCCGAGAGGCCCGATGGAGTACGACAGCATCTCGATCCCGGCGAGCCTGCCGCGCATGGAGTCCGGGATGGTCTGGTTCCAGACGGTCGACCGGAAGATGCCGCTGACCATGTCGGCCGACCCGGCCAGGACCAGGAAGGACAGCATCAGCCACACGCTCGGCGAGACGCCGGCAAGCGCGATCGCCGCGCCCCAGCTCGCCGCCGCGATCACGACGGCGCGCCCGTGGTGGTGCACGTGTCTGGTCCACCCTGAGGAGACCGTCGCCAGGAGACTGCCCACCGTGCCGGCGCTGTAGAGCAGCCCCAGGACCTCCGGGCGGTGGAACACGTCGGTGGCCAGCGCGGGGAAGAGCACGGTCGGCATCGCCATCAGCATCGCGACGAGGTCGACGACGTAGGTCCCGAGCAGGTCGCGACGGCGCAAGGCGTAGGCGATGCCCTCCTGGATGCCGCGCAGCGAAGGCGGGTTGCTCCGGTCGGTCACCGGGTAGGGCCGGAGCGCGGCGAACAGCGTGGTCGCGACGAGCAGGCCCACGACGTCGACCGCAAAGCACACTGCCGCGCCGTACGCCGCGAGCAGCACGCCGCCCACCGCCGGGCCGGCGAGCAGGCCGACCTGGGTCCCGAGCGAGGACAGCGCGCTTGCCGCCATGATCTGGTCGTGCTTCACCGTTCGGGGCTCTAGGGCCTCCTTGGAGGGACGCTGCAACGACTGCGACGCCGCGAGCAGTGCACCGACGAGGTAGAGCGGCCACACCTGCGGGTCCGGCAGAAAGGCGTTGAGCGCCAGCAGCGCCGTGAGCACGGCCTGCGCGGCGCCGGTCGCCACGAGCATCCGACGGCGGTCGAAGTGGTCGGCGAGCGCGCCGCCGTACAGGCCGAAGACCACCAGCGGGACCAGCTCGACGATGCCGAGCGCACCGACCGCGAAGTTGGAGCCGGTGAGGGTGTAGAGCTGGTACGGCAGCGCGACGTAGGAGACCATCCCGCCGAGGTAGAACACGGCGCCCGCCCAGAACAGCAGGCGGAAGTCGCGGGACTCGCGCAGAGGAGTCAGGTCGACCCGAAGCGCGCCGATGCGTTGCTTCCAGCTCACGCCGGAATGGTCCCAGGCCGACCGGGGACGTGCGACGGATTTACTCCTCTATTGGTCTGAGGTCAAGCCATTGACAGTCCGGCGGCACAGCGGGACCCTCACGAAATCGATCTCCTCACCCTCTGGGAGTCAGGATGGCCACCAAAGACCCACGCGACGAGGCCGCTCCAGCAGGAGCCGCCGCCCCGACGATCGATGAGGACGCCAGACGTCTTGCCGAGCTGGGTTACAAGCAGGAGCTCCACCGCGGCATGTCGGCATTCTCGAACTTCGCGGTCTCCTTCTCGATCATCTCGGTCCTGGCCGGCTGCATCACGACGTACTACCTCGCCATGGACGCCGGCGGACCCGTGGTGATCTCGATCGGCTGGCCCGTGGTGGGCCTGTTCGTGCTGCTGGTTGCGCTGGCGATGGCCGAGGTCTGCTCGGTCTTCCCGACCGCCGGCGGCCTTTACTTCTGGGCCGGACGACTGGCCAAGAAGAACAAGCGGGTGTGGGCCTGGTACGTCGGGTGGTTCAACTTCCTCGGCGAGTTCGCAGTCACGGCGGCAATCGACTACGGCGCCGCGATCACCTGGATGGCACTTCTCAACCTCGTCTTCGGGATCAACGTCTCCCAGGCGTCCACCTTCATCGCCTTCCTGATCATCATCGCGCTGCACGGGCTGCTGAACACGTTCGGCGTCAGCCTCGTGAAGGTCCTGTCCAACGTGAGCGCCTGGTGGCACATCGTGGGCGTGGCCGTGATCGTCGTGATCCTGTGGACTGTCCCGGACCAGCACCAGACCCTGTCGTGGACGTTCACCAAGTTCGTCAACAACACGGGTTTCGACAATGTGATCTATGTGTTCCTCGTCGGCCTGCTGATGGCGCAGTACACCTACACGGGGTACGACGCCTCCGCCCACGTCGCCGAGGAGACCAAGGGCGCCGAGGTCGACGCGCCCAAGGGGATCGTGCGCAGCGTCTGGGTCTCCATCATCGCCGGATGGGTCCTGCTCGTGTCGGTGACCGCGGCGATCCAGAACTACACCGCGCAGCGCAACAGCGACACCGGCCTCCCGCCGGCGCAGATCTTCATCGACGCCGCGGGCCGTGACCTGGGCATCCTGCTGCTCTTCATCGCCGCGGTAGCGCAGTTCTTCTGTGGCATGTGCTCGGTCACCGCCAACTCGCGGATGGCCTTCGCCTTCTCGCGAGACAACGCGCTGCCCGGGTCTCGCTTGTGGGCAAGGGTGAACCAGCGGACGGGCACACCGACCAACTCGATCTGGCTGTGCGTGGTCTGCTCGATCATCCTCACGCTGCCCGCCCTGTGGAGCCTCACGGCGTACTTCGCGGTGACCTCGATCGCGGTGATCGGCCTCTACATCGCCTACGTGACCCCTGTGCTGCTTCGCCGGCTCAACCGGAACTTCCGGCCGGGTCCCTGGCATCTCGGTAGGTGGAGCGCCCCGATCGGCTGGATCGCGGTGGTCTGGGTCGCCTTCATCGTCGTGCTGTTCATGCTGCCCCAGTACGCACCGGGCACTCTCGGGGACTCCACGTTCAACTACGCACCAGTCGCCGTGCTGGCGGTGCTGGCGTTCGCGACCGTGACCTGGTTCATCGGAGGCCGGCAGCACTTCATGCACGGAGCCACGGACGAGCACCTCACCAAGGCGCTCGACGACATCTTCAAGTGATTGCGCGCTGATGGCGAGCCGGGGGCAGGGCACGGGTGTCGGCAACGAGGCCGACCTCACCGGCGTGGTCCTGCGCCCGGTTCGCGGTCACCACGCCTTCGAGACCTGTGTCGAACAGCTTGCGACGGCGATCCGGCTGGGCGCGTTCCCCAACGGCAGCAGCCTTCCTCCCGAACGGGAGCTGGCCGAGCGTATGGGGGTGTCCCGGGCGACGCTCCGCGAGGCGATCGCGGCTCTGCGCACCGCGGGCATGGTGCGGACCACGCGGGGCCGCGGTGGTGGCACCGTCGTGGACCACGCCCCGGTGGCGCCGAGGCGCCGTGCGCTGAAGAACCTGGAGGAACGTCGACCGGGACTGCTCGACTCGCTCGTGTTCCGCCGGATCGTCGAGCCGGGGGCCTGCCATCTGGCGGCCTGCCGCCGGCTCGGCGAGGACCAGCGTCACCTGCTGACCACGTCGCTGAAGGAGGTGGCCGGCGCCCCGGACACTGCCTCCTACCGGCAGGCCGACTCCAGGCTGCACCTGGCCATCGCCACGGTGACCGAGTCGCCACTGACCGTTGCGGCGGTCACCCAGTGCCAGGCCGACCTGCACGACATGCTCAACGCGATCCCCGTGCTCGACGTGAACATCGAGCACTCCAACAGGCAGCACCAGGCGATCGTGGACGCGATCCTGACCGGCGCCGCCAGCCGGGCCAGGCGCGTCATGGAGTCCCACTGCGACGACACGGCGGCGCTGCTGCGGGGGCTCCTCGGCTGAGCGACCTCGAGCCTGCATCACGAAGGAAGGAACATCATGGAATCTGCCTCGCGCAACGAGCGGCACCTGACCCTGGAGCAGCTGAAGTCCATGGTCAGGGCCGAACAGGTGGACACGGTGGTGATCGCCTTCACCGACATGCAGGGCAGGTTGCAGGGCAAGCGCCTGCACGGCAGGTACTTCGTCGAGCACGTGATCGCCCACGGGGCAGAGGGGTGCAACTACCTGCTCGCCGTGGACGTCGACATGAACACCGTCGAGGGCTACGCGATGTCCTCGTGGGAGCAGGGGTACGGCGACATGGAGTTCATCGCCGACTTCGACACGATGCGACTGCTTCCCCACCTCCCCGGCACGGCTCTGGTCCAGTGCGACCTCGTCTGGAAGGACCACCAGCCGGTCGAGCCCTCCCCGCGGCGCATCCTCCGCCGGCAGCTGGACCGGGTGGCGGAGCGCGGCATGATCGCCCTGGCAGGCACCGAGCTCGAGTTCATCGTCTTCAACGACACCTACGAGTACGGCTGGAGCACCGGCTACCGCGACATGACGCCGGCGAACCAGTACAACGTCGACTACTCGATCATCGGGACCACGCGGATCGAGCCGCTGCTGCGCGACATCCGCAACACGATGTACGCCGCGGGCATGAACGTCGAGGGCGCGAAGGGTGAGTGCAACCTCGGCCAGCACGAGGTGGGCTTCCTGTACGACGACGCCCTGGTCACCGCGGACAACCACGCGGTCTACAAGACATCCGCGAAGGAGATCGCCTCCCTGCACGGGAAGTCGATCACCTTCATGGCCAAGTTCAACGAGCGCGAGGGCAACTCCTGCCACATCCACCTCTCGCTGCGGGGGCAGGACGGGTCCATCGTCTTCTGGGACGAGCGGGACGACCGTCGTACTCCTCTCTACGACCACTTCGTCGCCGGGATCCTCGACACGATGGCCGACTTCACGTTGATGTACGCACCGAACATCAACTCCTACAAGCGGTTCGCCGATGCGTCCTTCGCCCCCACCACGATCGCCTGGGGCAACGACAACAGGACCTGCGCCGTCCGGTTGGTCGGAAGCGGCGCCGCCGCGCGGCTGGAGAACCGGCTGCCGGGAGGGGACGTGAACCCCTACCTGGCCCTTGCTGCGATGATCGCCGGTGGGCTCCACGGCATCGAGCAGGAGCTGCCGCTCGCCCCTGAGCAGCTCGGCAACGCCTACACGTCGGACAAGCCGAAGGTCCCGAGGACACTACGGGAGGCCCGCGACGCGTTCGCCGTCTCGAAGCTGGCGCGGGCCACGTTCGGAGACGAGGTCGTCGACCACTACACGAACATGGCCGACGTGGAGCTGAAGGCATTCCAGGCGGTGGTCACCGACTGGGAGCTGCGGCGCGGCTTCGAGCGCTTCTGACAACCCACGACTTCGAAAGCACGAGATGACCCAGGACACCACCACCTTCACAGTTCTCAACCCGGCCACGGGAGCACCGGTCACCGAGGTCGAGCTCGCATCCGTCGAGCGGACGGACGCGGTGATCGAGCGCGCGCAGGAGGCGTTCCCGCAGTGGCGGGACCTGGCACCGGGCGCGCGGGCCACGCTTCTGCGACGCTTCGCTGCCGTCGTGGACGCGCACATCGACGAGCTCGCCGACCTCGAGGTGCGCAACGCCGGCCACACGGTGAGCAACGCGCGGTGGGAGGCGGGCAACGTTCGGGACGTCCTCAACTACTACTCCGCCGCACCGGAACGGCTCTTCGGACGCCAGATCCCGGTGCCGGGTGGCGTGGACCTCACCTTCCACGAGGCGCTCGGCGTGGTCGGGATCATCGTGCCGTGGAACTTCCCCATGCCCATCGCAGGCTGGGGGTTCGGCCCCGCCCTGGCGGCCGGCAACACCGTCGTGCTCAAGCCGGCCGAGCTGACGCCGCTGACGGCGATCCGGCTGGGCGAGCTCGCGCTGGAGGCGGGCATCCCGGAGGGTGTCTTCAACGTGATCCCCGGCAAGGGGTCGGTCGTGGGTGAGCGGTTCGTGACCCACCCGCTGGTGCGCAAGGTGACCTTCACCGGATCGACCGAGGTGGGCAAACGGATCATGGCCGGCTGTGCCGAGCAGGTGAAGCGGGTGACCCTCGAGCTCGGCGGCAAGAGCGCGAACGTCGTGTTCGCCGACGCCGACCTCGAGAAGGCAGCCGCCACCGCGCCGTACGCCGTCTTCGACAACGCGGGACAGGACTGCTGCGCGCGGTCGCGGATCCTGGTCGAGCGGTCGGCGTACGACGAGTTCCTCGGCCGCCTCGAGGAGGCGGTCACCGCCATGAAGGTGACCGACCCGGCCGACGAGTCGAGCGAGATGGGGCCGTTGATCTCGGCTCACCAGAAGCAGTCGGTCCAGGGCTACATCGACGAGGCGGAAGTGGCCTTCACCGGCAGCAGCCCCGACGGGGAGGGGTTCTGGGTGCCCCCCACGGTCGTGCTCAGCGACTCGCCGGAGCAGCGGGTGTGGCGCGAGGAGGTGTTCGGGCCCGTGGTCGCCGTGATGCCGTTCGACGACGAGGAGGAGGCGGTCGCGCTCGCCAACGATACGGAGTACGGCCTGTCCGGCTCCATCTACACCCGCGACCTCGGACGAGCGCTCCGGGTCTCGCGCCGGATCGAGGCGGGCAACCTCAGCGTCAACTCGCACGCCTCGGTGCGCTACTGGACCCCCTTCGGCGGCTACAAGCAGTCGGGGCTGGGTCGCGAGCTCGGCCCCGACGCCCCCAACGCCTTCACCGAGGAGAAGAACGTCTACATCGCCCACGACTGACGACAACACCTCAGCCACCGCACGCACCGCACGCACCGCACGCGAGAGAAAGGGAGCTCATCGAATGACTGGACGCCTGGAGGGGAAGGTCGCCGTCGTGACCGGAGGTTGCTCCGGGATCGGGCTGGCGACGGTACGCCGCTTCGCCCAGGAGGGCGCCAAGGTGGTCATCGGCGACGTCGACGACGCGCGCGGCAAGGAGGTGGCCGGTGAGGTCGACGGCACGTACGTGCACGCCGACGTGACCGACAAGGAGCAGGTCGACGCGCTGTTCCAGACCGCCAAGGACACCTACGGCTCGGTGGACGTCGCCTTCAACAACGCCGGGATCTCACCGCCGGAGGACGACTCGATCCTCGAGACCGACCTCGACGCCTGGCGCCGGGTGCAGGACGTGAACCTCACCAGCGTGTACCTGTGCTGCAAGGCGGCGCTCCCCCACATGCTCGAGCAGGGGTCGGGCTCGATCATCAACACCGCCTCGTTCGTCGCGGTGATGGGTGCCGCCACGTCCCAGATCTCCTACTCGGCGTCCAAGGGCGGTGTGCTCTCGATGTCGCGGGAGCTCGGCGTGCAGTTCGCCCGGCAGGGCGTGCGCGTGAACGCACTCTGCCCGGGGCCGGTGAACACCCCGCTGCTCCAGGAGCTCTTCGCCAAGGATGCCGAACGCGCCGCCCGGCGGCTCGTACACATCCCGATGGGTCGCTTCGGCGAGCCCGAGGAGATGGCCAACGCCGTGCTGTTCCTGGCCTCCGACGAGTCGAGCTTCATCACGGCCTCCACCTTCCTGGTCGACGGCGGCATCTCCGGTGCCTACGTGACCCCGCTCTGAGGCGATGCGCCCCCTGATCGGACTCACCACCTATCGGGAGACCGCCCGGTGGGGGGTCTGGAACACGTCCGCCGACCTCCTGCCCACGTCGTACGCGACCTCGGTGGAGGCCGTCGAGGGCACGCCGGTGCTGCTGCCGCCGCAGTCCGACCTCCTCGAGGCGGCTCGTGCGGTGGTCACGCGCATCGACGGGCTCATCGTCTCCGGCGGCGCCGACGTGGACCCGAGGAGGTACGGCGAGGAGCCGGGCCCGAGCACCACGACGTGGCGGGAGGACCGGGACGCCTGGGAGCTCGCGCTGCTCGATGCGGCGGAGGAGGCCGCGCTGCCGACACTCGGGGTCTGCCGTGGGATGCAGCTCATGGCCGTCCGGGCGGGCGGATCGCTGCACCAGCACACCCCCGACCTGGTCGGCCACGAGAACCACAACCCCGGTGGTGACGCGTTCGGCACCGTGGAGGTGGACCTCGTCGACGGGTCGCTCGTCCGGGCGCTCGTGGGCGACCGCCTCAGCGTGCACTGCCACCACCACCAGTCGGTGCGCGAACATCCCGGGTTCACCGCGGCCGCCTACGCCGAGGACGGCACGCTGGAGGCGATGGAGGTGCCCCCGGGCCTGCAGCGGGACCGGTTCTGCGTCGCGGTCCAGTGGCATCCGGAGATGGCGGCCGACGCGGGCCTGTTCCGGGCGCTCGTCCGAGCCGCAGCGGGTCACCGGGTGGCACGCGAGCAGGCCCCAGGTCAGGAAGCCCCGGGTCAGGCAGCCCAGGTCATCCAGCCGAGAGCAGGAAGGCCGCTATGAAACCGAGGACTGCCAGCAGGCCCACGAGCTGACCGGCGTGCTCGACGGCTTCGGGGAGCATGGTGTCGGCCAGCATGGTCAGGATGGCTCCGGCGGCGAACGCCTGGATCACCGCGACCGCGAGCGGTGACGCACCACCGAGGAGCCAGAACCCGAGGGCGGCCGCGACCGTCGAAGCGGCGGTGACCGCCAGCCACAGGCCCATGACGTACGTCATGCTCCGTCCTGCGACCTTCATGCCTGTCGAAGCCGAGAGCGACTCGGGGATGTTGGAGAGGAACACGGCGGTGACCATGGCCACGCCGACCGATCCGCCGCCCAGGAGGCTCACGCCGATCGCGGCGCTCTCGGGGATGCCGTCGAGCAGCGCGCCGAGGACCAGCGCCATCCCGCCCGCGCCGGCCTGGTGACCGGTCGAGCTCTTGCGCCGGTGACCGCCCCTCCGGTCGATGAACCAGTCGCCGACGAAGAACACCGCGGACCCCGCCAGGAGACCGAGCACCACCGCCGTACCGCCGCCCCGGTCGTATGCCTCGTTGGTCAGGTCGAACGCCAGCGCGCTGATCAGCACCCCCGACCCGAAGGCCATGACGAGGCCGACGATCCTGCCGGGGACCGGCAGGAAGATCCCGATGACAGCGCCGACCAGCAGCGCCGCGCCCCCGACGAACCCCCACCAGGCTGCCTCGAGCAAAGCTCCTCCTCAAAGGTTGCGTGCACCAACTTCGAGTGGTGCCCTGGATGAGGAGGGTTCAAGCCCGGATCAGTCGAGCATTCCCCGGCTCCTGGCGATGGCCGCGGCCTCCGTGCGCCCGCCCGCTCCAAGCTTGGCCAGGATGTTGGACACGTGGACGCTCACGGTCTTGGCGCTGATGAACAGCTGCTTCGCGATCTCGCCGTTGGAGCGCCCCTGCGCCACCAGCAGGAGGATCTCGTGCTCGCGGGGAGTCAGTGCCCCCGAGTCGACGTCGCCGCGCTGGGCGGTCGCGCTCGCGCCACCGATCGCACGCAGCTCGGCCAGGAGCGGCTCGGCGCCGAGTCGATGGGCCACCTCACGGGCAGGATCCGCGTGCGTGCGTGCCTCTGTGGTCCGTCCGAGAGACCGGAGTACGGCGGCCAGCCGGCTGCGCGACCGAGCCAGCTCGAAGACGTGGCCGAACCTCTCGAACCCGGTGACCGCTCTCTCCCAGGCGCCGAGCAGCTCGTCCTCGCCCGGTGACCTCACCCCGGTCAGCCAACGCAGCCGGAGGTGCTCGGCCTCGACACGAGCAACCCAGGCCTGCCCTTCGGGGCCGAGCGTGCGCCCACGGGACTCGGCCCGGGACACCGCCTCTCGTGCGGTGGCGAGGAGGTCGTCAGCGCGATGCAGAAGGTCTTCCCGGGCCGCCGTGGGGACGGACGCGGCGTGGCCGGCGAGCTGGCCGAGGACGAGGGCGTCGAGACGCACCTGCGCCATGAAGGACTTGACCTGCCACAGGTCGCGGACCGCCTCGACGACCTCGTCGTTGATCCGGAGCGCCGCGTCGAGGTCCCCTGAGTCGGCGTACAGGTCGATCGCCGCCGCTCCGCTCAGGATCGCGACGAACCCGTCGCGCTGCCACCAGGGGCGGATCCTCGGCAGCGCCTCGAGGGCCGCCACAGCCCCGCGCCCCGCCGCGACGTCCAGGGCCACCGAGGTGAGCCCGGCCTCGGCCAGCCCCGGAGGCGACTCGCCCGTCACGTCACTGATCCGGACCGCGTCGTCCCAGCGGCCGGCGACATAGGCGGTGAGCGCTGCCATCAGCCGGGCGTCGAGACCGTAGGGGGCCCATGGACGGTCCACCTCCCCCGCTCGGAGGAAGGCGGCGGTGTACGCCTCGAAGGCCTCGTCGAGCCGGCCGTGCTCGAAGTGGAGGGCGCCGAGGTGGTGCAGGCCGCGGAGCTCGGCCACGACGTCACCGTCGGCCCGGGCCTGGGCGACGATCTTCTCGAAGGTCCGCTGGGACGTCGCAGGATCCTGCTCGCGCTCCTCCAGCTTCGCCAGGGTGGTCGCTGCGTCGAGAACGACCCGCGGCAGACCGACCTCGCGGGCCAGCTCGACCGCCTCCCCTGCCCAGCGGACGGCCTCGTCCGTGCGCTGCCGGACAGCGTTCGCGTGTGCGTGCACGCCGAGCAGCCGGGCGCGCAGCGCAGTCGGCTCCGGACCCACCAGGCCCAGCGCCTCGGTCGTGAGGTCGAGGGCGTCGATGTCGCTGTCGGCCATCAACGCCGCGTGGGCGAGGGCCATGAGGAGCCGGACACGCTCGGTCGCATCGGCATCGCGTGGGAGGTGCGTGAGCTGGTCGGAGACGAGCTGCATCGCCCGGTGGGGGTCGCCGGAGGAGACGAGCGCGTCGCCGGCCCGGGTGGTCAGGGAGACCACGTCGATCTCCTGCAGGCCGTCGCGCCGGGTGGTCGGGTTGCCGAGCAGCTCGAGCGCGACCTCGTAGTGACGTGCCGCGTCGTCGGGGCCACCGACCGCCATCGCGTCGTCGCCGGCCTCGATGCTCGCGCGGACGGCGGTGAGCACGTCGTGGGCCGCGCGGGCGTGGCGGGCGAGCTCCGCGGCGGTGCCCGGGGCGACGTGGCGGGAGAGCGCCTCGGCGTACTGGGCGTGCAGCCGCACGCGCTCACCGGGCAGCAGGTCGTCGTAGACCGCCTCGCCGAGCAGCGCGTGCCGGAACTCGTAGCGGACACCTGACGGCACGAGGACGTTGGCGTCGACGGCCTCTCGAAGTGCGCGGTCCAGGCGCCCCGCGTCGAGGCCGACCACGGCGGCCAGGAGCTCGTGGGTGACCTGGCGGCCCGCACACGACGCGGCCCGGACGACCTGCCGGGCGTCTTCGTCGAGCTGGTCCACCCGGACGAGCAGCAGGCTGGCGAGGTCGTCGGGCAGGGCGCTCCCACCCAGCTCGTTGGCCACGACGAGCTCCTCGGCGAAGAAGGCGTTGCCCTCGGCGCGGGTCACGATCGTCTGGAGGTCGTGCTCGGAGAGCTGTCCGGCGTGGATCGAGGTGGCGAGCGCTCTGACCGACAGGTCACTGAGCGGGCCGAGGTGGAGCCTCTGGACGCCCGGGATGCGGCTCCACTGGGCGACCGACGCCCGCAACGGGTGGCGCCGGTGGAGGTCGTCGCTGCGGTAGGACGCGATGATCGCGACCGCACCCGCGAACCGTCGCTGGAAGAGGAACCCGAGCAGGTCGCGGGTGGACTGGTCGGCCCAGTGCAGGTCCTCGAGCACGACGAGCAGCGGCGCGGAGCCGGCGAGCCGCTCGAAGACGGCGTGCACGGTCTCGAACAGCTCGGAGCGGTCGACGTCATCGGCGCCGCCGCCGCTCTGCCCGACCAGCAGGCGCTGACCGGGGAGAAGGTGCCGGACGGCCGGATGCGCCTCTGTCGCGGCGGCGACGAAGGCGGGGTCATCCTGCGCAAGGCGGCCGAGGATCTCGGTGAAGGGCAGGTAGGGAAGAGCGCTGTCGCCGAAGTCCAGGCAGTGGCCTGCCAGGGTGCGCCACCCGGTCCTGACAGCGCGGTCGCGGAGCTCGGTCAGCAGCCGGGTCTTGCCGACTCCTGCGTCGCCGGACAGGAGAACGACCCCCGCGTTGCCGCCGGGGGTCAGACCCATGAGCCGCGCCAGCTCGTCGAGCTCGTCGTCGCGCCCGACGAGCGGCGTGGTCAGCAGGTGGGTGGGCACGTCCCCCATCATCGTGCCTGGCACCGACGGGTGCAGCCCTGTTTCCACCAGTGTCGCCGACGCCGTCACGCGGCGCGGACGAAGTGGCTCGCCTGGTGGGTCAGGTGCGTCAGGGACTGGATCTTCGGGAACTTGCTGAGGCGGATCCGGCGGCGGTGCCGGCGAGGACGTACGGCCTCCCTCACCCGCTCCTGGCGGTAGGACACCTCGGCTGCCGTGATCATCTCGTTTGCCGGGAACATCGTTTTCTCCTCGTGCATCGGTTCTTGCTGATGCATGGAGCCTGCGCGCCTGAGGTAGGCACGCACATCGGGAGAACTCCTTATCTGTGCGCGGCGTGTCGCCTTAGGACCACGGTGCCGTCGCCGTCCAGGTCAGGGGTGACGTTCCAGGCGTTGCCGCTCCCACTCACGTGGCCCTGCTCGGACGGCTGCTGTGGCGTGGTCACAGCGAGGCAGGTGTCCTCGTCGATCGCCACAGCTCTTGCCACCAGCCCGTGTTCCACGAGCGCCACGGTTCGGCCGAGCGTGCCGGCCTGGGCGGCGTGGACGTCGACGGCGAACGGGACCAGACCGAGTCCCGGCCGCAGCGTCACGGCGTCGAGCCCCTCTGACCACTCCTCCGGGCAGACCTCCGTGCCACCGAGGCGGTGCCCGCCGGCGATGGCGTCCGTGGCAGCGACCATCGCTCCGGCGGAGAAGCCGAGGTAGGGCACGCCCGAGCAGACCCTCCTCCGGATCACACCCGCCGCCTCCCCCAGTCCGGTGAGGTACGCCGGAGTCGGGCCGCCGGCAACCACGAACCCGTCCACGTCGTTGAGCAGGTCCGGGTCCACAGCGTGGTCCGGCCGGACGAACACCGGCACCACGTCGCGACGGACGCCCCCTCCGAGGGCCTCCAAGTACTCCGGGAGGAAGCGCTCCCCGCTGCCCTCCTGATCGACGAGCACCACCGCGAGGCGGGGCTGCCTGTCGCCTGCCTGCCGGGCCAGCTCGTGCAGGAATGGATCGAGCAGGCCGGGAGTCCGGAGGGTGTCCACGCCTCCGCCCACGAGGAAGACCGTCACGGAGCGACCACCGAGCCGCCGACGAAGACCTCCCGGACCAGCGGGACTCCCGGGCGATACGCGAGATGGATGTACGACGGTGCGTCGAGCACGACGAGGTCCGCCGAGGCACCGACCGCGAGGTGGCCCACGTCATCCCGTCCCAGCGCGGCGGCACCGCCCCGGGTCGCGGCGAGCAGCGCCTCGGCCGGGGTCATCCGCATCTCGCGCACCGCCAGCGCGATGCACAGCGGCATCGACGAGGTGTAGCTCGACCCGGGGTTGCAGTCCGTGGCGATCGCGACGTCGCACCCCGCACCCAGCAGGCGTCGCGCGTCCGGGTAGGGCGACCTGGTCGAGAACTCCACACCGGGCAGCAGGGTCGCGACCGTGCCGGACTCGGCAAGGGCCGACACGTCGGCGTCGGACAGGTACGTGCAGTGGTCGACCGCGACGAGCCCGAGCTCGCACGCGAGCTGCACACCGGGGCCGGGCCCGAGCTGGTTCGCGTGCAGCCGACCCCTCAGGCCGGCGGCCGACCCGGCAGAGAGGATCGCCCGCGCCTGGTCGGCGTCGAAGGCCCCGGACTCGCAGAACACGTCGACCCACTTCGCGTGGGGCGCACATGCCTCCAGCATCGGACCGGTCACGACGTCGACGTAGCCGGCCGGGTCGTCGACGTACTCCGGCGGCACCACGTGGGCGCCCAGGAACGTGGTCTCCTCGGTCGCTTGGCGTGCGAGGGCGAGCGAGCGGGCCTCATCGAGGACCGTGAGGCCGTAGCCGCTCTTGATCTCCACCGTGGTCGTGCCCTGGCGGCGCAT
Source organism: Nocardioidaceae bacterium (assembly GCA_035297905.1). GTDB lineage: Bacteria > Actinomycetota > Actinomycetes > Propionibacteriales > Nocardioidaceae > Nocardioides_C. The sequence goes on along the minus strand of DATGYO010000028.1, from coordinate 2,263 downwards.
CTCGGCCACGTGGCGGGCGATGTTCGCCATGAGCTGCTCGTCGGAGGCGGCACGCGTGGCCGCGACCGTCGTACGGATGCCGCCCGCGGAGTAGGGCGTCCCGCTCATCCGGGCAGCGAACTCCTCGGAACGGTCGCCCGCGAAGACGAGGTGGGAGTGGGAGTCGACGAACCCGGGGACGACCGCGCGGCCTGCTACGTCGTAGGACGTGTCCGCTTCGGGAGCGGATGCCGCAGGTCCGACCCAGGCGACTCGGCCGGCCTCGACGACCAGTGCGGCCCCGGTGAGTACGCCGAGCGGGGAACCGTCTCCGACCGTGCCGTCGTTGGTGACGAGCTGGCCGATGCCGCTCACCAGCAGGCTGCTCATCGAACCTCCTCCCACAGGCGCGAGATGACGGAGTCGAGCTCGCACCCGATCTCCGCTCGGTCCTCCGCCGTGGCCACCACCCGGCCGCCCGCGACGACCTGCGTCACGTCGGCGGCTCCGGCGGCGAAGACGGCTGACTCCGCGGCGCCACCGGTTCCCGCGGTCCGCGGCGAGCGGAGGCCGAGGGTGACGAGATCGGCGGGAGCACCCACGGCTATCCGGCCGCCCTCCTCGAACCCCAGCGACCTGTGGCCGGTCACGGTCGCTGCGGTGAGCAGCTCCTCGGCCGACCAGTGCCCGCGCTCCTGGGTCGCCAGCCGCTCGTCGAGCTCGACGGCACGCATCTCCTCGAAGGGATCGACGACCGCGTGGCTGTCGGTGCCGAGGGTCAGCCGCGCTCCGGCGGCGTACAGCTGTCTCGACGGCCCGATGCCGTCCCCGAGGTCGCGTTCTGTCGTGGGGCAGAAGCACGCGTGCGTCCCCGTGCCACCCAGTCGCTCGACGTCCAGCACCGTGAGGTGCGTGGCGTGGACCGCGGTCGTGAGGCTGCCCAGCGCCCCGGCGTCGTCGAGGAGCTCGGTGGGCGTCATGCCGTAGGCCTCCAGGCACGCCTCGTTCTCGGCCACCTGCTCCGAGAGGTGCACGTGCAGGGGCACCCGGTGCGCGGTCACCCAGTCGGCGACCTGCGCCACCTGCTCCCGCGGGACCGCCCGGACGGAGTGCACGGCCGCACCGATCAGCACGTCGTCGTCACGGAGGGTCTCGAGACGCTCGACGCGCGCTGCCCACCCCTCGGCGTCGCCGTCGCTGAACCGCAGCTGCACGCCCTCCGCGGGCGCACCGATGCGAGACGTGACGTAGCAGGTGTCGAGCAGCGTGATCCGGAGACCTGCCTCCCGGGCGGCGTCCACGACAGCCTGCCCCATCGCGTTCGGGTCGTCGTACGGCGTGCCTCCGGGGCCATGGTGGAGGTAGTGGAACTCCCCCACGGCGGTGAACCCGGCGGCGACCATCTCGCGGAAGGCCGCCTTCGCGAGGTCGAAGTACGTGTCGGGGGTGAGCCGCCCAGCGAGGGCGTACATCTGCTCGCGCCAGGTCCAGAACGTCCCGCGCTCCCGCTGGGTGCGGCCCCGGAGCGCACGGTGGAACGCGTGGCTGTGGCAGTTCGCCATCCCGGGGATCGTCAACCCTTCAAGGCGATGCGCCCCCGAAGGCGGCTCGGCGACACCCGGCGTGACCTCGGCGAACCGGCCGCCCTCGATCGTGACGAGCACGCGGGTCGCCACGCCGTCGGCGGTGCTCGCCTCACCCGGCCCCAGCCAGGCGCGCTCGAGCCAGTACGTCTCGCTCATGGGCCGGCCAGCCGCTCGAGCGTGTCGGCAAGCGCGTCCACCCCGGCCAGGCAGTCCGCGGTCTCCGCGCGCTCGGCCGGTGAGTGTGAGACGCCTGTCGGGTTCCGCACGAACAGCATCGCCGTCGGCAGCCCCGCGGTCGACAGGATCCCCGCGTCGTGCCCTGCCATGGTGGGGATCACCGGCCAGGGGCGTCCGTCGTCCCGGGTGGCGATCCGCTGGGCGAGGTCTCCGTCGAACGCCACCTCCGGCGACACCGACTCGGCGGTCACCACGGCCGTCGTACCGTCCCTCCCGGCGCGGTCCACCGCCATCCCCTCCACCTCGCCGACCAGCGACGACAGGTGCTCCGGCGACTCGGCGCGGGCGTCGAGCCAGGCCGTGACCCGGGACGGGATCGCGTTGGTGCCGTTCGGGTGTACGTCGACCCTGCCGAACGTCGCACGCTGGCCGGAGAGGCGTGCCTGCTTGTTCGCCGCGAGGGCGGTCATCGCGTAGGTCAGCATCGGGTCGTGCCGGTCCTCCATCCGGGTGGTGCCGGC
>DATGYO010000027.1:0-22146 GCA_035297905.1 Nocardioidaceae bacterium | reverse complement strand
GCCTCGTTCGTCACGCTGAAGTCGGCGATGGAGACGGTCGGATCGGCCGGCGGTGGCGGAGGCGGCGGCTTCGGGTCGTCGTCGCGGATCGTGCCGGTGGCACGACCGTCGACCAACCTCGCGTCCCTCACGTGCGAGATGTTCAGGTAGAACGTCTCGTCACCCTCGTAGGTCGTGTCCTGCTTGGTCGGGACCGTGATCCAGACATCGTCGCCGTGCCGGATCGTCTTGTGTCCCCGGACGGCCGTGTAGTCGTCAGGCGCCTTCGCGGTCCCGTCCTGGGTGGAGTACTCGAAGGTGATGTCCTGCGGGCTGCGGTCGGACAGCTTGACCTTGAAGTGCGCGTTGCGGCCCTCGTCGACGTACGCCTTCTCGACCCAGATCCTCGGGCCGTCGTCGTCGTCGATCTTGGCGTAGGCGTGGCCGTCGTCGACCTTGGCGTTCTTGACGTCGCTGATGTTCAGGTAGAACGTCTCGTCGACCTCGTCCTTGTGGTCGTCCCTCGTCCAGACCCTGATCCGGACCTCGTCCTCACCGGCGGGGATGGTCTTCGTCCCGCTGGTCGCTGCGAAGTCCGCGGGTGAGTGGGCAGAACCCTCTTCGGTCTCGAAGTCGAACTTCACGTCCTGCTTGCTCGACTCCGACAGCTCGACCTCGAAGGTGGCGACGTGGCCTTCACGCACGAACGTGTTCTCGACGGAGATGTCGGGGCCGTCGTTGTCGTAGATCTTGCCGACTGCCGAGCCGTGGGAAAGCCTCGCGTTCTCGGCATCGGACAGCGTCACGGTGAAGGTCTCGTCGACCTCGTCCGTGTTGTCGCCGACCGCTGCGAGCCCGATGTACCTGGTCGTGCTTCCCGGCGGGAAGTAGACCTCGCCCGAGCTCTCGGCCAGGTAGTCGTCCTCCCACGTCGCGCTGTCCTCGGTCACGGTGTAGCTGACCGAGATCGGCAGGTCACTCGCGGCGGAGAGGCGGACCGGGAAGTTCATCGGTGTGTTGTTGGCGGAGTTCTCCTCCGTCACGGTGACGTCGCCGATGCTCATGGACGGCATCGGGTCGTTGTCGAGGATGGTCACGGCCCCACTGCGGTCCGCGATCTTCGCGTGGACCGGGTCGAAGATCCGCAGCCGGAAGGTCTCGTCGGCCTCGTCTCGGGTGTCACCGACAAGCGGAATCGCAACCTTCTTCATCTTCACGCCCGCCGGGAAGAAGACCTTGCCCGACTTGTACCTGAAGTCCGAAGACGACTTGGCTGTGCCGTTGACGGTCTCGTACCAGACCGAGACCTTGTGGGACACGGTCTTGGACAGTACGACGCGGACGTTGGCCACCGTGCTGGCGGCGTCGGTCTCCCTGACGGTCATGTCACTGACCGACAGGGACGGGAGCGTCGCTGCCACGGCGGCTGGTGCGGGAAGCCCCAGCGCTAAAAGACCGGCAATCGCGCCGATGGACGTCGTCCACGTGCGAGCCGGTTTGCGGAGGGGCGCACGAGATGCGGAGAAAGCGGTATTCATGATGCGCCTCCCTTATTCAGTTATCACGCTTTCCACTTTCAGTTTCCAACCTTTGCGTCTCATAAATGAGTGCCCAAAGACCCGGTGGACCAGGTCGAAGGGCTCTCGCCAGTCACGGAGTCAAGGCGTAAAAAGACGTTCGGTCCGTTTCGCCGCTTGTGGCTCACCAGGGCGACGGCAGGTGGTCCGTTCGAGGGCTACCGCCAGGACGGCCCCGGGGGCTAGTTGCCGTGCCAGGACTCCCAGAGGGCCGCGTAGGAGCCGCCTTCCTCGACGAGCTCGTCGTGGGAGCCGAACTCGCTGATCCGGCCGTCCTCGACCACTGCCACGCGGTCCGCATCGTGTGCCGAGAACAGCCGGTGGGCGATCGCCACGACCGTGCGCCCCTCGAGCACCGCCGCCAGCGAGCGTTCGAGATGACGAGCCGCGCGCGGGTCGATCAACGAGGTCGCCTCGTCGAGGACCAGCGTGTGCGGGTCGGCCAGAACGAGCCGTGCGAGTGCGAGCTGTTGCGCCTGCGGGGCGGTGAGCGAGCGGCCGCCGGAGCCGACGACGGTGTCGAGGCCCTCTGGTAACGCTTCCACCCATCCACGGGCGTCCACCGCGTCGAGTGCCTCCAGCAGGCGGTCGTCGGTCGCCTCCCCGTCGAGGGCGAGGGCCAGGTTCTCCCGAAGGGTGCCGACGAAGACGTGGTGCTCCTGGGTCACCAGCGCCACGTGCCCCCGGAGCTCGGCCAGCGGCAGCTCGGTGAGACCCACACCGCCGACCGTGACCGATCCCGTGCGCGGCGGGTGGATCCCCGCAAGAAGGCGGCCGAGCGTGGACTTGCCTGCGCCAGAGGGGCCGACCATGGCGATCCGTTCGCCGACCCCGACCGACATGTCGATGCCGTGCAAGACGTCACGCCCGTCGACGTACGAGAAACGCACGTCCCTGGTCTCCACCTGCTCGCCGGTCGGCACCCGCCCCGTGGCGGTGCGGTCGTCCGGCACATGGGCGACGCCGAGCAGTCGGGCGAGCGAGGCCGCGCCGACCTGGAGCTCGTCGAGGATCGAGACGACCCGGTCGACCGGGTCGATCAGCATCTGCACGTACAGCGTCGCCGCCGTGACGTCGCCGAGGGAGACGCTGCCCTGCGTGTAGAGGTAGCCACCGAAGAGCAGCGTGGCGACGGTCGGGATCAGGTAGGCAACCTCGACGGAGGGGAAGAACACCGTGCGGAGGAAGAGTGTGTACTTCTCGGCCGCGTACGAGCCTGCGATGTCGCGGTCGATCTGTCGGATCCGGTGAGGTCCGAGCCCGAGCGCCTCAACGGTCCGTGCCCCCTCGACGGTCTCGGTGAGCGAGGCGTTGATCGCGGAGTACGAGGCGTTCTCGCGCAGGTAGCCGGCCTTGGCCCGGCGGAGGTACCACCACAGGCCGATGACGAGCGGCGGGACGCCGAGCAGGCAGGGGATCGCCACCCACCAGCCCACGAGGAGGGCGGCCGTGAAGGTCATCACCGCGGTCAGTACGGCGATGCTCCACTCCGGCAGCGCCCAGCGCACCGACCAGCCGAGCTGCTCGACGTCGCGCGAGGTACGCGTGAGCAGGTCGCCGCTGCCGGCGCTCTCCACGACTCCGACCGGCAGGGCCAGCGTGTTCTCCACGAAGTCCTGTCGCAGCTCGGCGAGGATCTGCTCGCCGAGCACGAACGAGAGGTACCTCGCGTAGCGGGTCAGCACGGTCTGCGCGACGAGGAAGGCCGCGAGCACGAGGATCGTCTTGTTGACGTGGCCCAGGGTCGTGCCCTTCTCGACCACCTCCACGAGGTTGCCGAGGATCCGGGGTCCGGCCAGGGCAGCGAGCGCCGCGGCGACGTTGAGCACCACCGCGCCCGCGACTCCGAGCCGGTGGTGCCGGAGCAGACGAAGGGCATAGCGACCGACCTGGCGACTGTCCGCGACGGGCAGGGTCTCGTTGGCAGCCAGGGTCATACGGTCACCTCCTCCTCACGGGTCACGAGAGCGCGGTAGGCCGGCACGTCGGCAAGCAGCTCCCGGTGCGGGCCCCATGCCACGACCACGCCGTCGAGAAGGAACGCAACGTTGTCCACGCGGTCGAGCAGGAGCGGGCTCGAGGTGGTGACGACCGTCGTCCGTCCGGAGCGGTGGGTGCGCAGTCGTTCGGCCACCCTGGCCTCGGTGTGTGCGTCGACGGCCGAGGTGGGCTCGACGAGGACCAGGATCTCCGGGTCCGCCGCAAGGGCGCGGGCGAGCACCAGGCGCTGGCGCTGGCCCCCCGAGAAGGAGCGGCCCCGCTCGGTGACGACGGTGTCCATGCGCTCGGGGAGCGCCTCGAGGACGTCCTCGGCCGAGGCCGTGTGCAGGGCTCGGGCGACCTCCTCCGGCCCACGCCGACGCACGTCGACCTGTTCCTCGAGCCGGCCGGAGAAGAGCGTGCTTGCCGTGTCGGACACGATGATCCGGCGTCGGACCACCTCGGGGTCGACCCCGTCGAGGGGGACACCTCCCCAGAGCACCTCGCCGTCGGCGTAGCGACCGAGCCGGTCGGCCAGGGCAGCGCTGTCCTCGGGAGGGTCGGACACCACCGCGGTGATCTCCCCGGACGGCACCCGGAGCCCGCTGCGCACGTCGAGCAGCTCGGCGCCGGCAGGCGGCTCGTCGTACGACGTGCCGGTAGTGGCCGCGGCGACCTCGGGCTCGAGCGCGAGCACGCGGATCACACGACGGGCGGCGACGAAGCCCCGGATCCACTTGTTCGCGAACTCGGTCGCCGTGCGGAGCGGGATCATCAAGAAGGCGGCGTACCCGTAGAACGCGACGAGCTCGCCGACGCTGATCCGCCCCTGGACCGCGAAGCGGGCGCCGAGCCAGACGACGGTCACGACGAACACGCCGGGAAGCAGGATCTGCAAGGCGTCGAGCACCGACTGGAGCCGGCCGACCTGGACGCCCGCCCTACGGACTGCCTGCGACTCGCGCACGTAGCGGTCGTGGAAGACCCGCTCACCGCCGATGCCACGGAGCACCCGCAGCCCACTGACGATGTCGGCCGCGAGGTTCGACAGCTGGCCCATCATCTCCCGCTGCGCGAGGTTGCGGCGCTGCAGCGGCTTCAGCAGCGGACCGACCGCGACGAGCAGAAGCGGTACTCCGACCAGCACGACCAGACCGAGCGTCACCGACGTGCGCAGCAGGATGACCGCGACCACGAGGAAGGACACCACCGCACCGGCCGCGCGTGCGGTGACGTCCATCGCGTTGCCGATGTGCGAGAGGTCGTTCGTGCCGATCGCGACCACCTCACCGGTGGCCACCTTCTTCGGCAGGGTCGCGCCAAGGGCGACCGCCTGGCGGGCGACGAGCTGCACGGTGCGGTACGCCGCCGTCAGCCAGTTCGTGACCGCGAACCTGTGCCGCATGATGCCAGCCGCGGCCTGGACGAGGCCGACGCCGAACATGACGCCGGTCCACATGAGCAGTGCCTGCGTGTCTTTCGCCGCGACACCCTGGTCGATCGCCCGGCCGATGACGGCGGGGATCAACGCCTGCGCCACCATCCAGACGATGCCGAAGAGCGCCCCGAGCAACATCGTGTGCCACTGGCCCTTGACCAACCACCACATGAACCGCCTCGGACTCCGGTGGTCGGCGGAGCCCGGGTGGTCGAGTGGGAGGTGGCGCACGCTGCAACGGTACGTATCGGACAGGTGAGGCTGCCAATGGTTTTCGACCCGCCCACCGAGCGTTCACCTATGCGACGGCTCCGGGTCGTTTTGCCCGGATTGGGTCGGTCGCATGATCCGAGTCCTGGCCCTTGCACTCACGACCGTCGTCACGTCTGTTGCCGCCGGAGGCGCCGTTGCGGTGCCTGCCTCCGCCTCCACTCCAGCGGCCGCCCGGGGTGGTGATCGCGTCCTCGACGCGCCCATCGTCATCGGGCATCGCGGGGCCGCCGGCTACCGGCCCGAGCACACGCTCGCCTCCTACGAGCTCGCCATCGACATGGGTGCGGACTACGTCGAGCCGGACCTGGTCTCCACGAAGGACGGCGTCCTGGTGGCACGTCACGAGAACGACATCTCAGGTACGACGGACGTGGCCGACCACCCCGAGTTCGCCGACCGGCTGAGCACGAAGACCATCGACGGCAAGTCCGTCACGGGGTGGTTCACCGAGGACTTCACGCTCGCGGAGCTCAAGACGTTGCGGGCCAAGGAGCGCCTCCCAGCCGTTCGGCCGCAGAACACCAGGTATGACGGCCGCTTCGAGGTGCCCACGTTCGACGAGGTGCTCGACCTGGTGGAGCGGGAGAGCCGGCGACGCGGCGAAGTGATCGGGGTGTACCCGGAGACCAAGCACCCGACGTACTTCCGGAGCATCGGGCTGCCGATCGAGCCGCGGCTCGTCGCCGCGCTCCGGGCCCACCACCTCGACCGCCCCAACGCCCACGTCTACATCCAGTCGTTCGAGACCGGCAACCTCAAGGCCCTCTCGCACGAGGTCAAGGTGCCTCTCGTGCAGCTCGTCGATGCCTCGGGTGCGCCGTACGACCTCCAGGCCGCGGGGGACGACCGTACGTACGCCGACCTCGTGACGCCGCGCGGACTTCGGGAGATCTCCACCTACGCCGACGCGGTAGGAGCGAACAAGGACCTCGTGCTTCCGCGGAACGAGGCCGGGGAGACCACGAAGCCCAGCGCTCTGGTGGGCGATGCGCACGACGTCGGCTTGGACGTGCACGTGTGGACCATGCGGGACGAGAACCAGTTCATGGCCCGCAACTACTGGAACGGCGCCGACCCGAACGCGAAGGGCGACGCCGTTGCAGAGTATGAAGATTTCTTCGACGCCGGTGTCGACGGGGTGTTCTCCGACAACTCCGACACCGCGGTCGAGGCCAGGAAGGAGTGGTTGGCTGCTCACTCCTCCGGCATGAGGATCCACGCGACGACGTAGGCGACCGCGAGCGATCCCAGGCCGAGGACGGTGCCCAGCACCACCACGAGGCGGACCAGGTTGGCGTCCACGCCGAGATAGGCGGCGACACCACCGCAGACACCGGAGATCCAACGGTCATCGCGGCTGCGCACCAGACGCTTCGGCGCCGGGGACGACGGGGGAGGGGTCATGGGCTGGGTCATCGTTCTTCTCCTTCGAAAGAGCCAGGTGCTGGGTAGCTGGTGTCCTGCTCGAGCTGGTTGTCACGTCGGCGCAAGCCCTTGACGGTCATCGCGACCAGGCCGATGGCTCCCGCGACGACGAGGGTCAGCGGGAAGAGCCAGCGAACCTCGGCGAGGTCCACGACTCCGGCCTCACGGAGCGCCCAGGACGCTGCGACGCCCAGGAAGACCAGTCCGACGACCAGGTAGCTGACGTTGAGCGGGTGGGTTCGGGGAATGCTCATCACTGCCTCACTTCGATTCTGCCGACCATGAGGTCGACGTTCAGGTCCATCTGGGGGGCGTCCGGGCCGCCGTCGACCGTGGTGTGGACGGAGGCGCCCGTGCCTTCTCGGGTCTGGTCCAGGACGGTGGCCTCGCCCGCCATCGAGACGTCCGCTTCGACGTCGACGTCGACGCCCTTCGGGAGGGTCACGACGATCTCGCCTGCGTTGCCCTCGACCTCGATGGTGCGGCCGTCGAGCTTCTGCACGTCGCGGATGTTGCTCAGGTCGATGTGCATCTGCCCGGCGGGGACGAAGTAGCGGTCGTTGACCTGGGTCGCCTTCGTCGGCGTCTCCTGGACGATCCGGTCGCCGGTGAACCGCGGCTGGGCGACCGAGGCGGCGAGCAGGGCGACGGTCGCGGCCAGGCCGAGCAGGATCAGTCCTCCCGGGCGGCCGAACCAGGCACCCACCACGAGCATCAGCCCGACGACAGTGAGGGCGAGGGCGGGGTAGGCCGCGTCCACCACGCTGCCTCCGGCCACGTCGTACAGGCCGAGAGCGCCGAGGGCGACGGCAAGCAGCGCGGTCGTGAACCAGAACAGCACGGGGCCGCGGTCGGGACGCGGTGCGGGCGGCTGCTGGACCGGGTACGCCGGAGCGGTCGGTGGGACGGCACCGCTGTAGAGGTCTGTGGGGGCTTCCGGCGCGAAGGCGGTCGTGTGCTCGACGTCGCCGGCGCTCGGGGCTGTGTCGGGCCGAGGCGCGTCGGGCCGGGGCGCCTCGGGCTGAGGCGGTGGGTAGGTAGTGCTCATGGGCTTCTCCCGGTTCATGAGGATGAGGGCGACGACAAGGCCGACGAGGGCGAGCGGCCAAGGGAACCACCCGAGGTGGCCCCAGCTGTCGCCGACAACCAGTAGTGCGGCCAGCGCCGCAACCACGATCAGTACGGCGTTCCGGGCGCTCGGGTTGGTCGAGATGACGGCGTCGTCCTTGCCCTCCTCGGGAACGAACAGCCACAGGGCGCCGTACAGCAGGAACCCTGCGCCGCCGAAGAACGCGAGGACGACGAACCCGACCCGCAGGATCGTCGGGTCGATGTTGAGGTGCCTGCCGAGGCCGCCGGCGACACCGGCCACCTTGCGGTCGGTGATGCTGCGGCGCAGCTGGCTGTAGTCACGCAGGTGCTCGGTGTCGACCCGGTCCTGCTGCGGTGTTTCGGTCATGCATCGATCGTGGTCCTCCGCCCACCCCGGCCGCTATCGGGGAGAGCCCTGATTCCGAGGGGCCTTTCGCCCCGCGGGGTCAGGGTCGGTTCCGGGCTCCGGCCAGGGTCGGGTCAGGGTCGAAACTCATGGTTCGGGGGTGTGCGCTGTGTGACGATGGGCGCGATGACCAGCAATGTCGTGGACCGGGAGGCCGCCACGCCCACCCGCAAGGCCACCCGCCGCACCGAGGGCCGGATCCTCGGCGGCGTCGCCGCGGGGCTGGCCGACCACCTCGGCGTCGACGTGATGCTGGTGCGGGTGCTCTTCGTCGTGACCTCGCTCCTCGGAGGGTTCGGCCTCGCGATGTACGCCGGGCTCTGGATGATCCTGCCGAGCGACGCGCGGTTCCAGCAGGACGCGCCGGGCCTCGAGGCGGCGACCCGACAGGGCAAGCGACCACGCCGCACGTCGCGGCTCGAGGACAGCGGCTGGCTCGTGGCGCTCGGCGCCGTGGCCCTCGGGGTCCTCGTCCTCCTCCAGTCGTTCCTCGGGAAGGGATACATCTTCTGGCCGGTCCTCCTCGGTGTGGTGGGGCTTGCCGTGCTGTGGCGCCAGGCGGACGAGGCCCAGCGGGAGCGGTGGGCCGACACCACCGGCCGGATCGACCCGGTCCGCGCCGTCCTCGGCAGAGGTGGACCGGCGGCCTGGGCCCGCCTCGTCGTGGGCGTCCTGCTCCTCGCGGGCGCCCTGACCCTCTTCGCCGTGCAGACCGGGCAGGCCGGAGTGGCCCGTGACGTCCTGGTCGCCGGCGGGCTCGGCGTGGTCGGGCTGGCTCTCACCGTCGGGCCCTGGCTGTTCCGGCTCGCCTCGGACCTGACCGAGGAGCGAGCCGCCCGTGTGCGGTCCCAGGAGCGGGCGGACGTCGCCGCGCACCTGCACGACTCCGTGTTGCAGACCCTGGCGCTGATCCAGAAGCACGCCGACGACGGACGGACGGTCTCCAGGCTCGCCCGCGCCCAGGAGCGCGACCTGAGGACCTGGTTGTACGGCGACATCGCCGCTGCGGACACCACCGTGGCCGGTGCCCTGCGGTCGGCGGCGGCCGAGGTCGAGGACGTGCACGGAACCCCCGTCGAGGTGGTCACGGTCGGGGACGCCCCTCTGCGGGAGGACGCCCGACCGGTCGTACTCGCTGCCCGGGAGGCGATGGTCAACGCCGCCAAGCACTCGGGTGCCGACCGGATCGACGTCTACGCCGAGACCTCCGGAGAACGGCTCGAGGTGTTCGTGCGGGACCGCGGTCTCGGGTTCGACCCCGACGCGATCCCGGACGACCGGCTCGGCGTGCGGCGGAGCATCGTGGACCGCATGCAGCGCCACGGCGGCAGCGCGATGATCCGATCGACCGCCGGCGACGGAACCGAGGTACGCCTGATCATGCCGCTGTCGAAGGACAGCATCGAGGAGGAACATTGAACGGCACCAGCCCACGCCGCCGCGTGGTGATCGTGGACGACCACGCCATGTTCCGCACCGGAGTGCGTGCCGAGATCGCGGGCTCGGTCGAGGTGGTCGGGGAGGCGGCGGACGTCGACGAGGCGGTCGCCGTGGTCACGGCAACGCGTCCTGACGTGGTGCTGCTCGACGTACACCTTCCCGGCGGCGGTGGAGCCGAGGTGATGCGCCGGGTGTCGCCGCGGCTGCCCGAGACGCGCTTCCTCGCGCTGAGCGTCTCCGACGCCGCTGAGGACGTCATCGGCACCATCCGCGGGGGCGCCCGCGGCTACGTCACCAAGTCGATCACCGGGCCCGAGCTGGTCAGCGCGATCGACCGGGTGGCCGACGGCGACGCGGTGTTCTCCCCACGTCTGGCCGGCTTCGTGCTCGACGCCTTCGCAGGCTCGATCGAGGTGGCTCAGGTCGACGAGGACCTCGACAGGCTCACCGAACGCGAGCGGGAGGTGATGCGCCTGATCGCGCGGGGGTACGCCTACAAGGAGGTCGCCTCCGAGCTGTTCATCTCGGTGAAGACCGTGGAGACCCACGTCTCCAGCGTGCTGCGCAAGCTCCAGCTCTCCTCGCGTCACGAGCTCACCCGGTGGGCGTCCGACAGGCGGCTTCTGTGAGGATCGGTGCATGGAGATCCTGCGCGACGTCCTTCTGTTCCTGCACTTCCTCGGCCTCGCCTCGCTGTTCGGGGGACTGTTCGTGCAGATCAGGTCCGAGCCGCGCGTCATCAACAACGCCGTCCTGCACGGCATCCTGACCCAGCTCGTCACAGGTCTGGCGCTCGTCGGTGTCCTCGAGGGGATGCCCGACGAGGAGGTCGACAACCTGAAGATCGGCGTGAAGCTCGTGGTCGCGCTCGTGATCGGCGTGCTCGTCTTCGTCAACCGCAAGAAGCCGTCCATCCCGAACGGTCTCTTCTTCGGTCTCATGGGCCTGACCGTGCTCAACGTCGGTGTCGCCGTCTTCTGGCACTGACACTTCCGCGTCCCTGTCGCAGACGGCGTCCGGCGTTGTCCGTGGTGAGACGTAGGCTTGGCGGGACATGAGCGCGTTGTTCCCGATTCCCCAGTCCATACAGTCCCCGACCCGGCCGGGCCAGAACGGCGCGGGAGCCAAGCCCTCCGCCGACGGCGATCACCGGGGACGTCGTGGACCCTCGCCCGAGGAGCTGCTCGAGGGGCTCAACGAGCCGCAGCGCCAGGCGGTCGTGCATGCCGGAGCGCCCCTGCTCGTCGTAGCCGGCGCAGGCTCGGGGAAGACCCGGGTGCTCACCCGTCGCATCGCCTGGTTGATCTCCGAGCGCAACGCCCACCCGGGGTCGATCCTCGCGATCACCTTCACCAACAAGGCCGCCGCAGAGATGCGGGAGCGGGTCGAGGAGCTCGTGGGTCGCCGAGCCCGCCTGATGTGGGTCTCGACCTTCCACTCCGCGTGCGTGCGCATCCTCCGCAAGGAGATCGACCGGTTCGGCTACAAGTCGTCGTTCTCGATCTACGACGCCGCGGACTCCAAGCGGCTCATGACCTTGGTGCTGCGCGACCTCGATCTCGACCCAAAGCGCTACCAGCCACGCGCGGTGCTCAACTGGGTCTCCAACGCCAAGAACGAGCTGCTCGACGAGGAGCAGGCAGCCAAGGACGCCAAGAACCACCTCGAGGAGACCTACGCCGAGGCGTACGCCGTGTACCAGCGGCGCCTTCGCGAGGCGAACGCTCTCGACTTCGACGACCTGATCATGACCACGGTGCACCTGTTCCGGGCCTTCCCCGAGGTCCGGGAGACCTATCGGCGCAGGTTCCGGCACGTGCTGGTCGACGAGTACCAGGACACCAACCACGCGCAGTACGCCCTGATCCGGGAGCTGTGCGGCCACACCGACGACACACCTGTGGGCACGGATGGCTCAGGTGGTGTCGAGCCGGCCGAGCTGATGGTGGTCGGTGACGCCGACCAGTCGATCTACGCGTTCCGCGGTGCGAACATCCGCAACATCCTGGCCTTCGAGGAGGACTTCCCCGAGGCCAGCACGATCATGCTCGAGCAGAACTACCGCTCGACCCAGACCATCCTCACCGCCGCCAACTCGGTGATCAGCAAGAACGCCGGCCGGAAGCCGAAAAACCTCTGGTCCGACGCAGGGGAGGGAGAGCAGATCGTCGGCTACGTGGCCGACGACGAGCACGACGAGGCTCGGTTCGTCGCCGAGGAGGTCGACCGGCTCACCGACGAGGGTTCGGCGCGGCCGGGCGACGTCGCGGTCTTCTACCGCACCAACGCGCAGTCGCGTGTGTTCGAAGAGGTCTTCATCCGCGTCGGCCTTCCCTACAAGGTCGTCGGCGGTGTGCGGTTCTACGAGCGCAAGGAGGTCAAGGACGCCCTTGCCTACCTGCGGATGCTGGTGAACCCAGCGGACGAGATCTCTCTGCGGCGGATCCTCAACGTGCCCAAGCGCGGCATCGGCGACCGTGCGGAGGCGTGCGTGCAGTCGCTCGCCCAGCGGGAGCGCGTCAGCTTCTGGGAGGCGCTTCGCCGGGCAGAGGAAGCTCCTGGGATCGCCAGCCGCTCCCTCAACTGCATCCGCGGGTTCGTGGAGATGGTCGAGGAGCTGCAGTCCATGGTGGACGCGGGAGAGCGGCCTGACGTCGTCCTGGAGCAGGTGCTCGCCCGCAGCGGCTACCTGAAGGAGCTCGAGGACTCCGACGACCCGCAGGACGAGACGCGGGTGGAGAACCTCGCCGAGCTCGTCGCGGTCGCCCGGGAGTTCGCCGACTCACCCGACACCGACGAGGCGGCGGGTCTGGGTGACTTCCTCGAGCGCGTCGCCCTGGTCGCCGACTCCGACCAGATTCCCGACCACCCGGACGGTGACGACGGCGGGGTCGTAACCCTGATGACCCTGCACACCGCGAAGGGCCTGGAGTTTCCCGTCGTATTCCTGACTGGACTCGAGGACGGCGTCTTCCCGCACATGAGGTCCCTCGGAGACCAGCCCGAGCTGGAGGAGGAGCGACGGCTCGCGTACGTCGGGCTGACCCGCGCCCGTGAGCGGCTCTACGTCTCCCGCGCCGTGGTCCGCTCGGCGTGGGGCGCCCCCGCGCACAACCCGGCCTCGCGGTTCGTCGACGACCTGCCGGTGGACCTCGTCGACTGGCGCCGCACCGAGGCCGCCCAGACCTCGTGGAACCGCCCCGCGGCCCCCTCGCTCCCGCAGCGCGCCGCCGGTGCAGTACGTCGGTTCGGCACCGCCGCGGCGCGAGCCGACTCGTCCGCCAAGGCGAAGGCCAGCCGGGAGATCCCGTCCTTGGCGCCGGGCGACCGCGTCGTGCACGACAGCTTCGGCATGGGCTCGGTCGTGTCGCTGGAAGGCGCGGGCGACAACGCGGTCGCATCGATCGACTTCGGGTCAGGCGGCGTCAAGCGCCTGCTGCTGCGTTACGCGCCCGTCGAGAAGCTCTGACAGCCCTCCGGGCGAGGCGCTTCACATGCGCGGTCGCAGGCGTGACCCGGGTGCGCCTCCGCGACAGGACCAAAGTCACTGGCCGACCGTTGCCGGCGAAGCCCAGGCTGAATCGTCGTTGTGACCGGGAGAGGCCCCGGTCGGCTTGGTGCCAACCCAACCCTGAGGAGCGCGGCTATGGCCAAGACCACTGCGAAGTCGACGAAGAAAGCCGCGGCACGCCCCGCCGCGACACCACAGAAGGCCACCGTGCCTGAGCAAAGGGGTGGTGCGGTGGCCAGGACCGCGGATCTGTCCGAGGAAGTGCTCAAGTCGGTCGAGGCCGGCCAGCGCGCCGCCATCGAGGCGGTCCGGAAGTTCGTCGACACCGTTGACGAGATGATTCCCGCGATCGGTGAGCGCCCGTCTCGCCGTGAGGCCGTCATCGACGCGGCGCTGGAGATGGCGGACCGGCTTGTCACGACGCAGTACGACTTCCTGCGCAGCGTCGTCCGCAGCGCGGACCGCTCCCTGAGCAAACCGGGTGAGGCGAAGAAGTAGACGACGCGACCCATCCACCCGGCGGTCGCGCGAGAGGCCTACGGGTGCAGGCCGTGCGCCATGAGAGCGGCGTAGGGATCGACCGGGTCGCCCGCGCCGGGACGGACCTCGAGATGGAGGTGCGGGCCGGTCACGTTGCCGGTGGCGCCGACCAGGCCGAGCTGTTGGCCGCCCGTGACCGTCTCACCCGGGGAGACGTTGTACGCCGACAGATGGCAGTACCAGATCTCGGTGCCGTCCTCGAGAGCGAGCACGACTCGGTTGCCGTAGGCGCCGGAGTACTCGGTGGATCGGACGGTCCCGTTGGCGACCGAGACGACCGGGGTGCCGGTCGGGGCGGCGAAGTCGAGGCCGGTGTGGGTGTGTGCCCAGAGCCCGGAGGACTCCCCGAAGCCTGCGGTGAGGTGGTAGCCGCTGACCGGCAGGTGCCAGGCGTTCGCGGCGATCTGGCCGGCGTACTTCTCCGCGCTCGCGGCGAGCTGGGCCAGCGCGGCGTTGCGCTCCTGGGCCTGCGCCTCAGCCGCCTTCTGCAGCTTCTCGTCGGCCGCGTCCTGCAGGGCTGCGCGCTGGGAGTCGCGGCTGACCGCCTGGCTGCGGCTGTCGAGCTCGAGGCTGGAGGTCTCCGCGGACGTGCCTGTGAGAGCACTCGCGGGCCGGAACTTCATGCTGCTGGCGGCGGTCACGTCGTCCGTCGAGTGGGTGAACGTCACCGCACCGGTCGCGGCGATCACGAGCGCAGCGGCACCCACGACAGTAGGAGCGGACGGGAGGAGAGGGAAGAGGTTCTTGCGGCCGCCGGTGCGGACCGGGGTGGTGGAGGGCGAAGGCGGCGCGACGATCGGTGAGGACGTTTGTGGGTTGCGCGGCAGGGTACGGGCCGCTCGAGAGGGCTTCACGGCCTTGCGCTTGCCGGGCATCGACACCGGAGCAGGGGCCGGCGCAGGCATGTCAGCTGCGGGCGGCTCGAAGCCGTGGGTCGACCCGGTGCGCGAAGCAGCGCGCCTCGGTGCGCGGTGGTTAGCCACGAAACGGTGTCCTTACGTCGATGTGCACACGCAGCGCCCCACCCTAACGGACTAGTCAGAGCAGACCGTGCCTGGTCACCCTACTTGTGGACGAGGTCACGCGGATCGGAGCGAAAAGACCCGCGTGTCGTCGGGTTTGTCGTCTTTTCCGGTTCCTCTAACGGCGCAGCGTTCCCGGCGTCACGTCTCGTAAATCGCCGGTCTAGTCGGCGTCGCCGGATCGTCGGTTACTCTGCGGCCAAGAGATTCTCGCCGTTTTGCCTGCCGAGACAGGCGCGCGGCATCAGTCCAAGGTGGTGGCAGTTCTGATGGTGGCTCCGATCCGGATCGTGGTGGCCAAGCCCGGGCTCGATGGGCACGACCGCGGTGCGAAGGTTGTCGCGCGAGCGCTCCGCGATGCGGGCAACGAGGTGATCTACACGGGCCTGCACCAGACGCCCGAGCAGATCGTCGAGACCGCCATCCAGGAGGACGCCGACATCATCGGGCTGTCGGTGCTGTCCGGCGCTCACATGACGCTGTTCAAGAAGGTGATCGCGCTGCTCGACGAGCGCGACGCCCGTGACATCGTGGTCTTCGGTGGCGGGATCATTCCCGAGGCGGACATCCCGCTGCTCGAGCAGGCCGGGGTGGCAAAGGTGTTCACCCCTGGAGCGACCACCACCGAGATCGTCGAGTGGGTCCGCCAGAACGTCTCGGACACGACCGGGGTCGCCTAGCCCTCGACGGCGGCGCGGGCCAGGCGCACTCGTGTCTGGTGCTCACACGTCGAGGGGGGTAGAAACCTCTTCATGAGGGTGCTCGTGACCGGCGGTACCGGCTTCGTCGGCGGTCACATCGCGGCCGCGGCTCAGCAGGCCGGGCACGACGTACGCCTGCTCGTGCGTCGTCCTGAGCAAGTGCCCCTGACCCTCGGGCCGCTCGGAGCCCACGCCGACGACGTCGTCATCGGTGACGTGCTCGACGAGGACGCAGTCGATCGGGCGTTGAAGGGCTGCGACGCGGTCGTCCACGCTGCCGCGATCTTCACCTTCGACGCACGGCGCGCGGAGGAGGTGCTCGCCACCAACGCGCGGGCTGCCGAGCTCATCCTGACGACCGCCGCCGAGCGAGGACTCGACCCTGTCGTACACATCTCCAGCACCGTGGCGCTGACCAGGTACGGCGGCTCCGGACCGGACCTCCCTCTCGGCGACATAGAGCTGCCCTACGCCCGTTCCAAGCTTGCTTCGGAAATGGTCGCGCGGCGGCTCCAGGACGAGGGTGCGCCGGTCGTGACCGTGTACCCCGGCGCTGTGCAAGGTCCGAACGACCCGTATCGAGGGGTAAACAGCGAGGCGGTGCGGTGGGCCGCGCGGGGACTGCTGCCGCTCTATCCTCCCGGAAGCGTCCACGCGGTCGACGTACGCACCGTCGGCGACACCGTCCTCGCCGTCCTAGAGCCGGGGAGGGGCTCCCGGCGGTACGTCGTCCCCGGGGTCGCCCTGGACGCTGCTCTCCTGTTCGGCACGCTCGAGCAGGTCACCGGACGTCGGCTCAGATACGCGGTCGCCCCCGGCTCCCTCGCGCTGGCGGCCGCGCGGGTCACCGAGCTGCTCCAGCGGCCACTGCCTGGCCGCTGGCACTATCCCGCCGACGTCGAAGTCATCGAGCTGGCGCTCCGCGACACCCGGTTCGACACCCGCCGCACCCGCGACGAGCTCGGCGTCGAGCCGGTCCCGTTCGCCACGACCATGCGCGACACCACACGATGGCTCGTGGAGTCCGGCCGGCTGCCGGCGAAGTACGCAGGAAAGGCGCTGTCGCCTCAGGCGTGAGCCAGCGCGTGCTGGCGGACGAGCTCCGCCAGCAGGTCCGGGTGGGTCCTCGGCAGCCAGTGCCCGGTGTCGGGGCGGACGACGGTCACGTCCGAACAGAGGTGGTCGAGGTCCTCGGTCACCACCGCTGTGAGGAAAGGGTCGCGCCGCGGCGCCACGACGAGGACAGGCACATCGGTGCGACGTCCTGCCGGCCGGCGTGACCCGCCGAGGAGGTTCGCGCGGTAGAGGTTCACACCGTTCGCCGCGTCGTGGGCCAGCCTCGGGCGGACGCCCGCGGCAGCCCGCCACACGAGCTCGGGCACCACAGGCATCTGGAAGGCAAAGACGTACCACGAGTGGCCCATCTGACGCAGCAGCCGCAGCCCGCGGCCCCGTGGGTTCTTGGCGAGATAGGAGATGTGGTCGATCGCCGGCCCGCTGACCGAGGTGAACGACGCGATCCGGCCCTTCAGGCGCGGGTCGTCGCGCTCGGACAGGACCGCCTCCCACAGCTGGACCGAACCCCAGTCGTGGCCGACGAGGTGCACCGGCGCTTTCCTCGGCACCGTGGCGTCGAGCACGGCGACGAGGTCGTCCACGAGCAGCTCGATGCGGTAGCCCGAGGCGTCAGCAGGTACGTCGGACGCGCCGGCCCCGCGGACGTCGTAGGTGACGACGTGCAGGTCGCCGCCGGCGCACAACCGGTCGACGACGGCGCGCCACATGTCCTGGCTGTCGGGGTAACCGTGCACGAGCACGACATGGCCGACCCCAGCACGGTCGCCGGACTCGCCGTACTCCCGCACCGACAGGCTCAGACCGGTCGAGGAGACGCGGCGCACAGCCCGTGGCTCCGTGTGCCTGCCGGAGCCCGGGGTATCACGCATGTGACGGACCCTACGTGGTGGTGACGCCGGTTACA
The DNA here is from genome assembly GCA_035297905.1 of Nocardioidaceae bacterium. Taxonomy (GTDB): domain Bacteria; phylum Actinomycetota; class Actinomycetes; order Propionibacteriales; family Nocardioidaceae; genus Nocardioides_C. Next base: position 4,781 of record DATGYO010000027.1, on the reverse strand, counting down.
GGTCTAGTGTCGCCCCTGGACAATCCACCCCTGTGCCCACCGGATCGGTCGCGCCGCGGGGGAGAGTCGGACACCGAAAAGGACGGGTAGAGCCTGTGGACCTGATGGAGTACCAAGCGAAGGAGCTCTTCGCCAAGCATGACGTGCCGGTCACCCTCGGCAGTGTCGTGGAGAAGGCCGAGGACGCCGCAGCAGCAGCCGAGTCGCTCGGCGGGCGCGTGGTCGTCAAGGCCCAGGTGAAGACCGGCGGACGTGGGAAGGCCGGCGGCGTGAAGCTGGCCGAGAACCCGGAAGAGGCCGTCGCCCGGGCGCGGGACATCCTCGGGATGGACATCAAGGGCCACACGGTCCACCGCGTGCTCATCGCGCCGACCGCCGACATCGCCGAGGAGTACTACTTCTCCTTCCTCGTCGACCGCGCGAACCGCAACTACCTCTGCATCGCGAGCATCGAGGGGGGCGTCGAGATCGAGGAGGTCGCGAGGACCAACCCCGACGCCGTCGCCAAGATCTCGATCGACCCCGGCACGGGTGTCGACGACGCGAAGGCCGCCGAGATCGTTGCGGCCACGCGGTTCCCCGAGGACGTCGCCGACGAGGCGAAGGACGTCGTCAAGAAGCTCTGGGACGTCTTCATCAAGGAGGACGCCAGCCTCGTCGAGGTCAACCCCCTCGTCCGTCTCGGTGACGGGAGCCTCGAGGCGCTCGACGGCAAGGTCACCCTGGACGAGAACGCCGACTTCCGCCACGAGGACCACGCGAAGTTCGAGGACAAGGCCGCGGCCGACCCGCTCGAGGCCGAGGCGAAGGCCAAGGGCCTGAACTACGTCAAGCTCGACGGCGAGGTCGGCATCATCGGCAACGGTGCGGGCCTCGTGATGTCCACGCTCGACGTCGTGGCCTACGCCGGCGAGAAGCACAACAACGTCAAGCCGGCGAACTTCCTCGACATCGGCGGTGGCGCCTCGGCCCAGGTCATGGCCAACGGCCTGCACATCATCCTCAACGACCCGCAGGTCAAGGCCGTCTTCGTCAACGTCTTCGGCGGCATCACTGCCTGCGACGCGGTTGCCGACGGCATCGTCCACGCCCTCGAGATGCTGGGTGACGAGGCGAACAAGCCGCTCGTCGTCCGTCTCGACGGAAACAACGTCGAGGAGGGCCGCCGCATCCTGAACGAGGCGAACCACCCGCTGGTGACGATGGTCGACACGATGGACGGTGCGGCGGACCGCGCCGCCGAGCTGGCTGCCCGGTAACGACGGAGCAAGGGATTCCTTAGAAAAATGGCAATTTTCCTCAACGAGAACAGCAAGGTCGTCGTCCAGGGCATGACCGGCTCGGAGGGTCAGAAGCACACCCGCCGGATGATCGCCTCGGGCACGAACATCGTCGGTGGCGTGAACCCGAAGAAGGCCGGCCAGGAGGTCGACTTCGACGGCACCTCCGTCCCCGTCTTCGGCTCGGTCGCCGAGGCGATGGAGAAGACCGGCGCCGACGTGTCGGTGGTCTTCGTCCCGCCGGCCGGCACCAAGGGCGCGGTCATCGAGGCCGTCGACGCCGGGATGCCGCTCGTCGTGGTGATCACCGAGGGCGTGCCGGTGCACGACACCGCGGAGTTCTTCGCCTACGCGCAGTCGAAGGGCACCACCCGGATCATCGGCCCGAACTGCCCCGGCCTGATCAGCCCCGGCAAGTCGAACGCCGGCATCATCCCCGCCGACATCAGCAAGGGCGGCCGCGTCGGACTCGTGTCGAAGTCCGGCACGCTGACCTACCAGATGATGTACGAGCTGCGTGACTTCGGCTTCTCCTCCGCCGTGGGAATCGGTGGCGACCCGATCATCGGTACGACCCACATCGACTGCCTCAAGGCGTTCCAGGACGACCCCGAGACCGACGCGATCGTGATGATCGGCGAGATCGGTGGCGACGCGGAGGAGCGTGCCGCGGCGTACATCAAGGACCACGTGACCAAGCCGGTCGTCGGCTACGTCGCCGGGTTCACCGCCCCAGAGGGCAAGACGATGGGCCACGCCGGCGCGATCGTGTCGGGCTCCTCCGGCACCGCGCAGGCCAAGAAGGAGGCCCTCGAGGCCGTGGGCGTGAAGGTCGGCAAGACGCCGTCCGAGACCGCCCAGCTCATGCGTGAGGTCCTCGAGAGCCTCTGACGCCTCGCGAGACCATGAAGGCCGCCGTACCCCTCGGGGTGCGGCGGCCTTCGTCATTCAGGTGACGGGGTGGCGGGTGGTGTACTCCGTCCGGGCGTACTCCCGGTGATCCATGACCGCGACGAGGTGCTCGACCGCGTCGTAGACGTCGGCGTGTGTGACGTACAGCGGCGCGAAGCCGAACCTGGCCACGTCGGGGGTGCGGAAGTCCCCGATCACGCCGCGTTCGATGAGCGCCTGCACCACGCCGTACGCCTGCGGGTGCCGCAGCGAGACCTGGCTCCCACGCCGGTCGTGCTCGCGCGGGGTGACCACCTCGAACACCCCGGGCAGGCGTACGTCGACCAGGTCGATGAAGTAGTCCGTCAGCGACAGCGAGGTCGCGCGCAGCTCGGCCGGCTCGACCCCCTCGAAGACGTCGAGCGCGGCGTCGAGGGCCGAGAGCGCCAGGATCGGGGGCGTCCCGGAGGCGAGGCGGCCGATGCCCTGGACCGGCTCGTACTCGATCTCCATGTCGAAGGGCCGGGCGTGGCCCATCCATCCCGAGAGCGGCTGGTCGATCGAGTCCTGGTGCCGTGGGGCGACGTACATGAACGCCGGGGAGCCGGGGCCCGCGTTGAGGTACTTGTAGCTGCACCCGACGGCGAAGTCGGCGTCCGCGGCGACGAGGTCGACCGGCACCGCCCCGGCCGTGTGGCAGAGGTCCCAGAGGATCAGGGCGCCCACGGCATGGGCGGACGCGGTCACGGCTGCGGCGTCGAACATCGCACCGGTGCGGAAGTCGACATGGGTGAGACAGACGAGCGCGACCCGCTCGTCGAACGACTCCTCGATCCGGTCCGAGTCGGCCCACCGCAGCTCCATGCCGAGCATCCGAGCGACGCTGGCGGCGATGTAGCCGTCGGTGGGGAAGGTCGCCTGCTCCACCACGATCACGTCGCGGCCGGGCTGGAGGCGACAGGCCGCCACCATGGTCTTGAACAGGCTCACGCTCGTGCTGTCGCTGACCCAGACGGAGCGCTCGGGCAGGCCGATGAGCGCGGCGATCCGGTCACCCACCCGGGCGGGGAGGTCGATCCACCCGGCGGTGTTCCAGGAGCCGATCAGGTCCCGGCCCCACTCCTCGGCCACGACCTGCGCCAGGCGGGCCGGGACCGAGCGGGGGAGAGCGCCGAGGGAGTTCCCGTCGAGGTACACCTTGTCGTAGGGCAGGCTGAACAGGTCGCGTCTCCCGCGCAGCGGGCTCGCCGCGTCGAGCTCGAGCGCGTGCAGTCGGGTGTGGCGGCGGTCGGGCGTCCCTGGCGCGGGCTGGGTCATGGGCCGACCCTAGTGGTCGGTCGGGCCGGTGGTCGGCCGACCGGTCAGTCGAGCTCGCCGAGGCGCTGTCCGGCGCGGACCACCATGGCCCGGAAGTCGCTGGAGGAGAGGTCGGCGGGCCCGGCCGGGAGGAACGTGAGCTGGGCGACCGTGTCTCCTCGCCGCACGAACCCCAGGTCGAAGAAGACCTCCTGGTTCTGCGACAGCTCCGCGCGGAGCCTCCAGGTCGATCCGGCCAGGGCGCCCTCGTTCAGTGAGTGGGGGCTGAGCACGTCGATGGCCAGGTTCTTGTCCTCGCACCTCGCCAGCCGCTTGCGCACCGTGGCGAGGAAGTCCGCGGCGTCCTTGGTCGACTTGAACTTCCCGTAGGTCTCGGTCAGCCCGAACCGGTCGGGAAGCCGAGCCCCGGGCACGAGGAACGTCCGCGTCTGGGTGGTGACCGCGCCCTCCTTCCGGAAGTCGGCCCGGTCGCAGGAGGTTGCCGCCGGGTTACGGGACGCAGGGGCTGCGGCCGTGCCGACCCACGGCTTGCTCACGCCCTCGAGCGGAGGCATGTCGACGGTCGCGAGAACGCCGGCCGCCTCGCCGGACGGGGGTGGTGCGGTCTGCTCCAGGCGTGGCGGGTGACCGCAGTCCTTCCCTCCGGCCTGCTCGCAGAGCCTCTTGGTCGCCGAGCCGAGGGTCCGCGCGGCCGAGAGTGCTCCGGGCGGAGAGTCGTTCGCAGTGCTCACCACATCCGTGGTCACGACCTGGCCGACCTGCGCGAGCGCGACGGAGTACGACGTCTGAGGGGCCGCCCAGGTCCTGAGCTCGAGGAGCACGGCACGGTCGGCGACCCCTGACACCGCGAATGCCCGCTTCAGGTGCAGCTCGCCGCCCTCGCATCGGGCGAACCACGACAGCACCTTGGCGTAGGTCGCGGAGGCGTGTTCCTCCGACGAGGAGATCTCGACGGCCTGCACCACCGACCGCGACGGCTTCGCCTCGGTCTTGAGCGTACGGACCAGCGTTGCGAGCCCTTCCGGGTCGGCGAAGCGCTCCTGCTGGCACACGTAGTTGATGCCGTCGCCGCCGGTGTTGTCGTGCGTCCCGGTGACCTTCCACGACGCCTTAGGATCCAGCCGGTCGACGTCGGTGGTGTCGAGCAGGTCGTCGGCGGACGGCAGGTTCGACTCCTGCTCGGGGTCGCCCTTCGCCTGCTGGCCGGTGGCTGAGCTGCCCGGCGACGTCGCCGGCGACCCGGCGTCGGGGGAGCCCGTGGGTTCGTAGGCGAACGCACCGGAACCCACGGCG